>JBBQZF010000006.1:0-35809 GCA_038208015.1 Gemmatimonadales bacterium | reverse complement strand
AATCGCGCAGTACGCCGGCGCGACACCCGATGCATTCAAGAACCCCGGGCGTGGAAAGGAGCTCGCTCTCAGCCAGTATCAGTCGGGAGTAAACGTGATATTTCACGCTTCCGGATCCACCGGCCAGGGCGTATTCGAGGCTGCGCGCGTGATGAAGCGGCTCGCGATAGGTGTCGACGCCGACCAGCACGACGAAGCGCCCGGTCACGTCCTTACATCGATGGTCAAGGGAGTCGATGCCGCGGTGTTCAACGCCATCGAGCGGGTTCAGAACAACACGTTCCAGGGCGGTATCTATTCGTTCGGGCTTGCCGAGGGTGGCGTGGGCTACGTGTATGATGAGCGCAACCGGGGCCTGATCCCCGATTCGGTCCATTCACGGGTCGAGGCGCTGAAGCAGGACATCATCGCCGGCAGGATCAGGGTGCCAAGCACCAGATGACGGGATCGCCCATAGCGACAGGGGACCGCGCACCGCACGTCATTCGGATGGAGGGGATAGACAAGTCGTTCGGCGGCGTACGCGCAAACCGGAAGGCGTCGCTCGAGGTGTCCCCGCGTGAGATCCACGCGCTCGTCGGCGAAAATGGAGCCGGCAAGTCGACTCTCATGAAAATCCTTGGCGGGCTCCAGAAACCCGATTCAGGAACCATGCAGGTGAACGGCCGCGACGTCACCGGCTGGACGACGAGCGATGCGATCGCGGCAGGCATTGGAGTGGTTCACCAGCACTTCATGCTTGTCCCGACTCTTACAGTGGCCGAGAACATCATCCTTGGCATGGAGCCGGTGAGTGGCGGGCGGATCGATTATCCGAAGGCGATTGCCGACGTCGAGGCGCTGAGCCGGGAGACGGGCCTGGCCGTCTCGGCGAACGCCCCGGTTTCCAGCCTTTCGGTCGGTGAAGCCCAGAGAGTCGAGATTCTCAAGGTTCTCTACCGTGGTGCGACGATCCTAGTTCTCGACGAGCCAACAGCCGTTCTGTCGCCACCCGAGGTGAAGGAGCTTTGGGCGGTGCTTCGCAGGCTTCGCGACGCCGGCGGGACGATCGTGCTGATCACTCACCGGCTCGACGAGGTGATAGAGATTTCCGACACTATCACGGTGATGCGAGGCGGTGAGACGGTCGACCGGCTGCACACGTCCGACACAAGCCCGGCGCACATAGCGCGCGCCATGGTGGGACGGGATGTGAGTCTCACTTCGCGCGCCGAGGCGATTGCGCTTGGCGCGCCGGTCGAGATCGTGCCGGAGCCTTCCAGCGTCGGCACGTTCCATCCGTCTGACGACATGACTTCCGCGATCCGCGTCTCGGACCTCGTCGTGCTCGGTGCGCAGAACCTGCGCGCGGTCGACGGCGTGACGTTCTCCATAAGACCGGGAGAGATTCTTGGAATCGCGGGCGTGGAAGGGAATGGCCAGACCGAGCTCATCGAGGCACTCGCCGGACTCCGTCCGATCGAGTCGGGACTCATCAGGATGGGCGGTCACGACGTCACTCGGCGGAATGTTTCCGAGCGCCGCGATGCAGGGCTCTCTCACATCCCCGAGGATCGTCACAGGCGCGGCCTGATACTCGACTACTCGATCGCTGACAACCTCGTGCTTGGCCTGCAGGACAGCTACGTGCAACGGGGCCTTCTAGACGGAAAGAGGATTGCCGCGAACGCGAAGGAGCAGATTGAGGCATTCGACATCCGTCCGCCTTCCGCGGAGATACCCGCCCGGAATCTGTCGGGCGGCAATCAGCAGAAGGTCGTCATAGCCCGCGAAATGGGTCGGCCGTTCAGCGTCCTGCTCGCGTCGCAGCCGACGCGCGGAGTTGATGTTGGCGCGATCGAGTTCATTCACTCTGAGCTACGCAAGGCAAGGGTTGACGGAAAGGCGATTCTTCTCGTCTCGGCGGAGCTGAACGAAGTTCTGGCGCTGTCCGACCGCATAGCCGTGATGTACCGCGGCAGGATGACACGCGTGATGGCGGCATCCGAGGTGACAGAAGAATCGCTCGGCGAATACATGATGGGCACGAGAAAGGATTCAGCCGCTTGAGCGCGCGAATGAGGGAGAAGCTCGAAGAAGCACTCTTTCCGCCGGTAGTCGCACTGCTCGTGGCGCTCATCTGCGGTGACCTTCTCATCATGAGCTACGGCCAGTCTCCCGCGACTGTCTACCGGCTGCTGCTCGAGGGAACGTGGGGAAATGCCTATGGATTCGGGCAGGTCCTGTATAAGGCGACAACGCTCACTTTCACTGGCCTTGCGGTTTCGATCGGCATCAGGGCGGGGCTTTTCAACGTAGGAGCGGAGAGCCAGCTCGCGGCGGGGGGATTTCTCGCCGGTCTTCTTGGACTGGCGCTTTCGCCGTCGTTTCCGCTCGCGCTTGCAATCCCCGCGTGCATCCTCGCGGCGGCAGTTGGCGGAGGACTGGTTGGCGCCGTCCCCGGCTACCTCAAGGTGAGGTTCGGCGCTCACGAAGTGATAGTGACGATAATGCTCAACTTCGTCGTGCTCGCACTTCTCAACTGGATAGTGGCCGGCCATCTGCACGTCCCGGAAACGCTGCATACTCCGGAGATCAGGAACGGAGGAATCGCGCGCCTCAGTTCGTTCATCCCGGCATTCCACGGATCTGCCGCGAACCTCACAATCGTCGTGGCGCTCATCACCACTGGGCTCCTGTGGCTGCATCTCTTCAGGAGCCGTCGCGGCTACGAGCTTCGCGCCGTCGGACTGCAGCCTGAAGTGGCCGAGTATGGCGGTGTAAAGGTCGGTTCAACCCTTATGCGTGCGATGATCCTCTCCGGCGCGATTGCCGGGCTCGGTGGAATCAACTATGTGCTTGGGTACAAGGGATACTACGAGGAAGGCTTTGCGGGTGGGGCGGGGTTTCTCGGGATCGCCGTAGCCCTTGTAGGAAGAAATCATCCGGTGGGTGTGGTGCTCGCGGCATTGTTCTTCGCGACGCTTTCGCAGGGCGGTCTCGCGATCCACGCACTGGTTCCAAAGCAGCTGGTCGACGTGCTTCAGGGCGTGGTGATACTCGCCGTCGCGATGTCGGTGCCTGAGGTGCGCAGTGCGCTGCGCAAGGCCCGCAAGCCGGTGGCCGCATGAACCCGATCTCGTTCCTCACCCAGATGTTGCGGATCGCGGTTCCGTATCTCTTCGCGGCGGGCGGCGGAGTTGTAGCCGAGCGTGCCGGGATCATCTCGCTCGCCCTCGAAGGCTTCATGCTCACGGGTGCGTTCTCGGCAACTCTTGGCGTTCACTACACGGGAAGTCCGTGGATCGGTCTGCTTTGCGGGATCCTGGGCGGGCTGATCTTCGGCCTGATTCACGCAGTTGCGACGATCAGGTATCGCGCTGATCACGTCGTGTCGGGCATCGCGATAAACCTCCTGGCGATCGGCGTAACACGGTTTTTCCTCAAGCTGGCGTTCGACAGCTCGTCGAACTCGCCGCGCATCGAAGGATTCGGCGGCAACCAGGCATGGTACGGATTCGATAACCCGCTGCTCTGGATGGGAATACTCGTCGCCCCGGTGCTCGCGTATTTCCTTTACAGGACTCCGTTCGGGCTCCGCGCGCGCGCTGTCGGTGAGCATCCCGCCGCCGCCGCAAGCGTCGGCGTGAAAGTCGCGAAGGTGCAGTATATCGCGGTGGCGACCTCGGGAATGCTCGCCGCCCTCGGTGGAGTGTTTCTCGCGCTCGACCAGCTGCAGTTCACCGCCCAGATGACCGCGGGTCGCGGTTTCATCGCCGGCGCCGCCGTCAGCTACGGGCGATGGGATCCAGTGAGGGCAGCGATTGCCTGTCTCTTCTTCGCGGCCGCCGAGACGCTCCAGATCCAGCTTCAGGGAACGCAGCTGATTCCATCGCAGTTCATCGTGATGATCCCGTACCTGCTCACCATCATCGCTCTTGCGGGGGTCGTTGGCCGGGCTGTACCACCGGCAGCGTTGGGCAAGACAGAGTAGCGGATGTTCCGCAAGCTGCTCGTTCTCATCATCACTGCGTTCGTGGACATGGTGGGGCTCCTCATGGTGCTCCCGCTCATGCCGTACTACGCCCGCGACCTCGGCGCGGGCTCCCTGCTGGTGGCGGTGATGGTCGTGTCATTCACGGCGGCTCAGCTGTTGAGCGCGCCGCTGTGGGGACGCTTCTCCGACAGGTACGGAAGGCGTCCCGCGCTGCTCGTCGGACTCGGTGCGGCGGCGATCGCGTACGTCGTCTTCGCGTTCGCGAGCACAATCTGGCTGCTGCTGCTTTCGCGGATCGTGCAGGGCGCAGGCGGAGGAACCGTGGGAGTGATCCAGGCATACGTCGCCGACTCGACCGAGCCACAGAACCGCGCGAAAGCGCTTGGCTGGCTCTCCGCGGCCACGAACCTCGGGGTCGCCCTCGGACCGCCGCTTGGCGCACTCGCGCTGCTCGGCGGCAGAAGTGGACCGGGGCTCATGGCTGCGACCTTGTGCCTGATCAATATGGGATTTGCGTGGCGCTACCTGAGCGAGTCCCGTGACATGGAAGACGCGAGGGATACGACACGTAAGCCACGGACGTCGAGGGAAGTGATTCGAAGGGTCGTCACGCATGCCCGTGAGGCGGCGCCGCGCCTGATCTGGATCTATGCGATAAGCATGGGTGCCTTCTCGGCGATAACCGCGATCCTGCCGCTGTTCCTGGCCGACCAGTTCGGGATCGGCGAGAAGACCGTGTGGATCTTCTTCACCTACATAGGCGTGATATCAGTGGTCACGCGGGCAGCATTTCTCGGGAGGATGGTGGAGCACTTCGGCGAGGTGAGACTGTCCCGCATCGGCCTCATCCTCCTCGCCGCCGGCCTCGCAGCGTACCCATTCGTCCACGATTACGTTCTGCTGGCGGTCGTTGTGGCGATGGTGCCGCTCGGCACCGCATTCACCTTCCCGTGCGTTACTTCCCTGCTCTCACGGATGATATCGAGCAACGAGCGCGGACTCTACATGGGAGTTCAGCAGACGTTCGGCGGGTTGTCACGCGTTGTGATTCCGCTTTGGGCGGGCTTTTCCTACGATCACTTCGGGCGGGCCGTGCCTTTTCTCACGTCCGCCGTGCTCGTGCTGTTCTCGCTTGCGCTGAATTTCGGGGTTGATGATGGGAGATCATCCGGAAGCTGATTCCTAAAAGCCGTGGGGAAGCACAACAGCAACACGATGCGTCCGCGCAGACAGCCTCCCCCCGCGAGATCATGTACGAACCGGGATTTTTATCCGCCAGATCCGCTCACTCCGCCCAATCCGTTTCCCTTTTGGGGTTGACCTTCAAGTCCTTCGTCAGGCCATTCGTTCCTCGAGACTTCGCGCGGTGAACGTCAGGATCAGCACCAGCACTATCAGCAACACGCTGTATGCCGCCGCTGTGCCGAATGCGAGCGCTCGCAACTGAGCCAGGATCTCGATCGAGATCGGGCGGTTCGCATGAGTGTAAAGCACCACGCTGGCAACGAACTCACCAACCGCCGTAATCGCGGCGAGAAGCGCGCCGGCGATCAGTCCCGGCCGCGCGGCAGGCAAAATCACGCGCTTCATCGTCAGCCACCACGATGCGCCGAGACCGCGCGCTGCATCCTCCAGCGCGGGATCGAGCTGCCTGAGTGAGCTCTCGACCGCCGTCGCAACAAGGGGGATTCCCCTGATGAAGTACGCGAGCGGAAGGATCCAGAACGTACCTACCAGCAACACCCTTCCGGACACCAGGTCGTTCCTGTCGAATGTCGCCGCCAGTCCGAGCGCGATTGCAGTCGCCGGAATCGCCCACGGGAGAGCCACGAGAAGCTCGAGCATGCGTCGCCCGGTGAATCGCCGCAGGACAATCAGGTATGCCGCAACGAAGCAGACGACGACGTTCGCAGCGGTGGCGATGAGAGCCATTGAAACGCTGTTCATTATCGGCTTCCAGAGCGAAGCCTCCGACACGAGCCGCCGGTAGTTGTCGAGCGTGTACGCCGGAGGAAGCACCTGGGTCGTCCACACTCCATCCACTGCAAATGAGACAAGCACCACCATCAGGTGAGGCATCACGAGCATTATCACCAGCACCGCCGAAAGCAGTCCGGCGGCGAACTGAGCCCGTCCCGATCTTAATATCCGTCGCGTCGCGGCGCCCTTCCCCGATGACGCGTACTTGCGCTTTCTCTCGAGCCACCTGAAGAGTATGAGCGCCGCCACCGCGCTCATCGCCAGCACCGTAGTCTCAACGTAAGCGAGTCCCATCGCGCCGTTGAGCTTCGACGCGACTATCTGAGTGGACAGAACGCGAATCCCCCCGCCGAACACATACGGCGCCGAGAACGAGCCGAGCGACGTCATGAATACGAGGAGCATCGACCCGGCGAGAGCGGGCGTGAGCAGCGGCAGCGTGACCCGCCTCAGTCGCTGCCACCCGCTCGCACCGAGTCCCGATGCCGCCTCGTCGAGTGTCGAGTCGAATCGCTCGAGGCCCGCCGAGACAAAGAGGAAGACGTATACATACATCGTGTAAGCGTGCACGAACACGATCGCCCACACGCCGGTCAGGCGCCACGGCGCCTCTGCCATCCCGAACGTGCGCTGCACCGCCCTCGTGAACACGCCGCTCTCGCTGAACAGGAAAAGAAAAGCAATAACGCCAACCAGGGGCGGCAGCGCCGCGGGAAGTGTCGCGACAATCCTGAGCACGCGGCGCCCGGGAAACTCGAACCTGCTGAGCAGGAATGCGAGCGGAACGCCGATCAGCAGCGACGCTATCACTGAGGCGACAGAAATGACGAGGCTGGTTCTGAGAGCCTCGCGATCCGTCGGGCTGGCGATGAACTCGCGCCAGTGTCCAAGCCCGTTCTCGAAGCTTCCGAAGACGACTGCGATGTTCGGAAATGCGACTGTCCAGAACAGCAGCGCGAGAACCGGCAGGGCAAGAAGCCAGCTTCGTCTCGTATCGCGCACTGTCAGCTCTCGTCGCCGCTCACGACCGGCACCGGCTCACGCTTCACCGTCACGCCCGCGTTGTCACCCTCGCGCAGGTCCATCCTCTGCGAGTTCACCTCGAGGATGACATCGCCAGCCGCCTGGATGCGATAAACCGCGCTTCCGCCGGTGAACCGGCGATTCACGACTTTCCCCCGCCACGCGCCTGAATCGTCGCCCGCTATGTCGAGTGCGTCGGGCCGGAGAACGACGTGGGGCGAGCTCGCCGGCTTCCCGCCCGGACTGGTCGATGCAAGCTCCCGCCGGACCCCACCGACCGTAACCGCAACACGATCGTCGCCCAGATATTCGGCAGGCACTATCGTGGCCCTGCCGATGAACTGAGCGACTCCCATCGAGGCTGGCCGGTCGTGAAGGTCCTCAGGAGCGCCGACCTGCAGCAGCTTTCCGCTCCTTATCAGTGCAATCCGATCGGCGATGGCGAAGGCATCTTCCTGGTCGTGAGTTACGAACAGCGCCGGCACACCGACGCGGTGAAGCATCGATCGCAGCTCGTCGCGCGTCGATTGCCTCAGGATCGGGTCGAGGTTCGAGAGCGGCTCGTCCATCAACAGAACGCGCGGCTCGATCACGAGTGCGCGGGCGAGAGCCACCCGCTGCTGCTCTCCCCCCGAGAGCGACTGTATGCTCCGGGGTCCGGCGTTCGCGAGCCCCACCGACGCGAGCGCCGAGCGCGCGCGGTCGAGCCGCTTTGCCCGGGAAACTCCGCGCGCTTCGAGGCCGAACGCCACGTTGTCCTCAACCGGCATGTGCGGAAACAGTGCGTAGTGCTGGAACACCATTCCGAAATCGCGCCGCTGGGGCGGGAGCGTGGTTATGTCACGCCCGTCGAGCAGAACCCGCCCGCTGTCGGGGGTCTCGTACCCGGCAGTCATGCGAAGCGTCGTCGTCTTGCCGGAGCCGGACGCGCCGATCAGCGCCAGGAGCTGCCCCGCGGGAACATCCAGTGAAACGTCGTCAACAGCAGTGTGCTCACCGAAGCGTCGCGTGATCCGCTCCAGGGTGAGCGCGCCTGCTGTCACTTCCTGCGCCCGCTGTTCCTGATGTTGGCGTCCCAGTACCTCATCCACTCATTCAGGTGCTCGGCCATCACCGTTCGGTCTACCGGCATCGGCTTGATTTCCCTGAGTGCCTGCTGGATCCACTCCGGCAGGTCGGACTGCGCGATGTCGGTGCGCGCAGGGATGCGAAGAAATTTCTCAGCGGATGCCTTCATCGCCTCCGGCGTCGTGACGAACTCGTAGAACAGTTTCGCCTCTTCTACCCTGTCCGTGCCACGGACGATGGCGATTCCATCGACGAGCAACGGCGTTCCGCTCGACGGTATGATGTAGTCGACAGGGATGTTGAGCCGCGACTTCAGCGTTGCAATGTCGGGCATGTCCCACAGCGTTATCACGCCCTCCTGCCGTCCAAGTTTCTGGTAGAGGATCGTCGGGTTCAACGTGTATTCGCGGGTGTTCGCGTCGAGCCGCCTCAGCCACTCGTATCCGCTCTCAGGTGAACCTGTCCGCGCGACAGACCGCGCGACGATCGCGCCGAAGATTGCGCGCATTGTTCCCGATGCGATCGGGTCGCGGATGAGAATCTTGCCCTTCCATTTTGGGTCGAGAACATCGTCCCAGTCCTTTGGCGCTTCCTCCCTGGTCACCGCGTCCGTATTGTAGCCGATCACTTCCGGGGTGAGGTATGTGCCGTACCAGTGGTCGCCCGAGTCGCGACCCTCCACGCTCACGGCGTTCGACCACGTCGGGATGTACGGCTCGAGGAGACCTTCCTTCGTCGCCCTGTCGAACGCCTCGGCAGGCGCCCCGAACCACAGGTCTGCCTGCGGATTCTGTTTCTCGGCGCGGATGCGGTCGAGCACTTCCTGCGATCCCATGTCTACCCACTGAACGTCTATCTGCGGGTTCGCCTTCTCGAACTCTGTCTCGAAGTAGCCAAGGAGATCCTTCCCGTGCGGGGAGTAGACTGTCAGGACTGTGCGGTCGTCAGAGGAGCAGCCGACTGCCGCGGTTACTGCGACAGTGAGAAGAAGCAAGCGTGTTTTTTTCACTGCGCACCCTGCGTGACGAGGTTCACGAAGAGCTTCGCCGCGCCACCTACTCCTGCGGGAAGCTGTCGAAAGAATGCGAGAGTCGTGTACACGTATGTGCCTCTTCCATAAGGAGCGACGATAATTCCGCCGCGGTTTGGCGGTGCACCTGGATCGTTCGTTTCGAGAACAGGCCGATAACGCTCATCGAAGGTACGCGGCATGTACAGCCCGCGCTCCTGCACCCACCCCTCAAAGTCCGCTCCGGTCACCCGGTTCGGACGGTTGAGCACGGGCGTCGATGCGTCGAGTATCCTTATCGGCGCTGTTTCTTCGGTCACCCGGTCGTGTGGCCGGGAAATAGAGACTGGATAAGGCATCACCCCCGGCCGCATCATCTCGTACTGGCCGTACTGGACCACGAGCGTGCCGCCGCCGCGGGCGTAGTCGAGCAGGTAGGTGTTGTTGTCGATCAGCTCCCTGTGTGCGTCATAGGCGCGAGGGCCTGTCACTACGGCGCTGAACTTCGACAGATCGACAGTCGGGATGTCCGACGCGCGAATGACCGTGACAGGAATGCCGAGTTGCTGGAGGGAAATGGCCACCTTGTCACCGACACCCTGCACATATGCAAGGTTGGTCCCTGCAGGCACTTGCACTTCGACCGCCCGGAGCTGCACTGATGCAGGCCGGTAGAGACGCTGCGGCGTGATGTGCTCGTAGTCGATGGGGATGTAGCCGCTCGCGTAGGTCTGCTCACCGGCCGAGGCTGATGCTGACACCGTATGGACTCCCGGCGCCAGTCGCCCGCGGATGCGGAACGTCATCCTGCGCGTTCCTGCGGAATCGAGCGTTACGGTTCGCGAAATGGAATCCGCTGTCAGGCCGGCCGGAAGTGAGAGCGAAACTCTCAGCGGCTGCGGCTTCGTCACCGCCGATCGCAGCGTCACGTTGACAAACCTGTCGATATCAACGTTCGCCCGGGCCAGCTCGAATGAGTTATCGAGCGCGACACTGATCGTGGGAGTAACAGCTATCGGCCTCTGAACATCCCCTCTGACCGGGTCGAGAAACCGGTAAACGACCGGTGCTTCCCTGACCAGTGAAACAGGGCCAAGCGAGTCGAGCCTCACAGCGACAGCGACCACATGACCACGACTCCGCTCGTTCTCGGGCATCCCCCGCCAGTTGGCAGCATCCGCCAGCCTCGGAAGCGGAGGAGCGAAAAGGTCGCCGTTCCGCGGCGACGTCAGCCACCAGGGTTGTGTGATTGTCGTCCCTCGGAGAGACAGTACCCAGGTGAACGAGCTGTCAGGCAGAACCGGAACACCGCGGTGAGCCGAGCGCGGCGCTACACCTTCTGTGTGCTCCGGCGTCACGTAAAGCGTCCTGCGACTTCGGTTGTACAGCGTGGCAACCACTCGCGCGGTATCGCCGGCGGCCACATCCCTGCGATCGGCAAACGCATCGAGAAAAATGTGCGGAGCAACGGAATCGGCCGATACACCCGGGCCTGTCACTCCGGCAGCCGCGATTCCATCGAACATCGACGTCTCAGACGCTGCCGGAGTTCCCTCGTTCACGCGGGTTGCGACCCTGCTCACGTAGTTCCAGACTACGCCTCTCCGCTGGAGCCTCCCGAAGCCCTGCGACTTGTGCTGCGACAGGCTCTCACCCGCGATCTCCGCATACGAGCGTCGCAGCCCTTCGTCGTACTCGCCGACATTCACCTTGAGAGTCGCCTGCGTCGTATCGAATCTCGCCGTGCGATAAAACTTGAGCGGCGTCCACGCGGGCCCGAAATCGCGCACCGGGAAACGCAAAGTGTCACCGGCTGCATCATACGCCGCACGGGCGAGTATCGCCGATACCTGATGATGGCCGTGCCCGTCACGCGGCGTCCCGGAGAACATCGCGACTATCACGTGCGGCCTCCAGGCACGCACAACTGTCACCACATCGTTAAGGAGCGAATCCTTCGGCCAGTGCGCGTATGTCTCTTCGGCGCTCTTCGAATAACCGAAATCATACGCCCGGCTGAAGAACTGGTGCGCCCCGTCAACTCTCCGCGCCGCGAGCAGCTCTTCAGTCCGGATGATCCCCAGCTCCTCGCCGAGCTCGTTTCCGATGAGGTTCTGCCCGCCGTCACCGCGGGTCAGCGAGAGATAGGCGGTGTGTGCGCGCCCGCCTCTCTGAAGCCACGCTATGAGGTTCGTGTCCTCATCGTCGGGATGAGCGCCGACGAGCAGGACCCGCCTCACATCCGGATGCCCCGTAGCAGCAGCAGCGTCGCCCTCCTGAGCCGGCAGGAGAAGCGGCGCCGCGAGAATCGCGGCAACGAGGGCGATCGATGCCCGTTTCATCTGAGCACGGATTCTTCGTGCGCGACTACTGGCTTGCCACCGCGCTCCGGCGCCGCGCTCCTCCAGGAGGAGTCATCGGAGCGAGAACATCGGAAACGATCCGCTCCTGCTCCCCCTTGTGAGCCGCCGTGTACCCTTCAGCCGGGCTCGCTCGCTCCGGCCTGCCGACATACCTGACGACCATCGCGTTTCCGGTAGACGCGCGCAGCCGCGGAGACACGTACGTCCAGGCCCCCATGTTCTTCGGCTCCTCCTGGGCCCATACGACCTCCTCGACCTCAGGGTAAAGGTCGACGATCGCCGCAACCTCCTTGTCCGGCCACGGATAAAGCTGCTCGACGCGCACGAGCGCGACGTGGGGCGAACGCACGGCTGCAAGATCGTAGAATATCTTCCCCGTGCAGAACACCAGTCGCTTCACCTGCTCACGCTGTTCCGCGACAGCCGCATCGTCTATCACCGTCGCAAATCCGCCCTCCGCAAGATCCGACAGGCGCGACGCAGCCTCCGGAAGGCGAAGCAGACTCTTCGGCTGCATGAGAATCAGCGGACGGCGACACGCCTCCGACGCCTGCCTTCTCAGCACGTGATAGTACTGAGCCGGAGTCGACGGATACGCCACGTACATGTTGTTCTCCGCGCACGACTGGAGGAATCTCTCGAGTCTCGCGCTCGAATGCTCGGGCCCCTGCCCCTCATAGCCGTGTGGAAGAAGAAGCACGAGCGACGACACCTGTCCCCACTTCGCGCGGTCCGACACCATGAACTGGTCGATGATCGGCTGGGCCACGTTGACGAAATCGCCGAACTGCGCTTCCCACAGCACTACTGCCTTTTCGTGCGCCGTGCTGAAGCCGTACTCGAATCCCATTACAGCCGTCTCGGAGAGAGGGCTGTTGTAGATCTCGAACTTTGCGGTGGCATCCGGGAGGTTCTGGAGCGGTGTGAACGTCTCGCCTGTCTCCGCATCATGAAGCACCGCCTGGCGGTGCGAGAACGTGCCTCGCTCTATGTCCTGGCCCGACATCCTCACCGAGGTGCCCTGGACGAGCAGCGATGCGAACGCGAGAGCTTCGGCATGCCCCCAGTCAATCCCGCCTGCATCGCCCATCATCTCACGCCGCCGGCGAAGTGTCTTTGCCAGCTTCGAGTTTGGCTTGAATGACTGCGGCCACGCCAACAACTGCTCATTCAGCGCGACGAGCTTCTCGGCGGGCAGATTCTCGCTCCGCGTGGGCCCGCCGGCGTCGAGTGCCTTCGCTGTCTCACCTGGCGTCGGGCCCTCTCCGTCGCGCGCCGATGCCCCGCTCTGTATCCGCTCGTAGTTCTGCGTGATCTCGGCATCCAGCGCCTCAACTTCCCCGGCTGTCATTATACCTTCGTCGACCAGGCGTGCGCCCCACACCTCGCGCGGGGTCGGATGCGAGCGTATCTGCGCGTACATCGCCGGTTGGGTGAATGCGGGCTCGTCTGTCTCGTTATGCCCATGCCGCCGGTACCCGACGAGATCGACGAGAAAATCCTTGGCGAATTTCGCGCGGTACTCGACGGCGAGCTGCATCACGCGAACGCAGGTGTTGGCGTCCTCCGCGTTCACGTGGACGATCGGCACCTCGAAGCCCTTCGCCAGGTCGCTCGAGTAGTGCGTCGAGCGGCCGTCGATGGGATCGGTCGTGAAGCCTACCTGGTTGTTGGCGATGATGTGGAGCGTTCCACCGACGCGGTATCCGCGCAGCCGCGACATGTTGAACGTCTCGGCGACGACACCTTCGCCGGGAAACGCGGCATCACCGTGAATGCAGATGGGGACGACCGATGCCTCGTCGCGTTCGCCATTTCCGGCGAGAACAGTCTGCCTCCCGCGGGCCACTCCCTGCAGGACGGGATTGGCGAGCTCGAGATGGCTGGGATTCGGAATCAGCGACACAGTAACGCTCGAGTCACCCGTCTTTCTCGTCCCTACGAATCCGAGATGGTATTTGACATCGCCGGTGCCGCTTTCGGCATTCGCTGCGGCGTGCTTCCCCTCGAACTCCCCGAAGATCGTCTTGTAGGGCTTCTGGAGAATGTGCGCGAGCACGTTGATTCGGCCGCGGTGGGCCATCGCTATGCTCACCTCCCGCGCACCATGCGATGCAGCCGACTCGATCGCGGTGTCGAGCATCGGGACCATCATGTCGGTGCCTTCTATCGAGAAGCGCTTGTACCCCTGATAAACCCTTCCGAGGAAGCGCTCGAGTCCGTCGACCTCGGTGAGCCGGCGGAGAACAGCTTTTTTCTCATCAGCCGACAGCGGCTCATGAATCCTTCCGCTCTCGATCTGAAACTTGATCCACGCGCGCTCTTCGAACTTCGAGACGTGGTCGAATTCGAATCCGACATTCCTCGAGTAGAGTGAACGCAGCCGCTTGACGACATCCGCCGCCGTCGGCTCCGGCGACCGGAGGACCTCGCCCGGTATCGTCTCGAGATCTGCCTCCGTGAGGCCGTGGAACTCGGGAGTGAGCTCCGCCGTACCCGGCGGTGTATTGCCCAGCGGATCTATCTGCGCCGCAAGGTGACCGTACACTCGAATCGAATCGACAAGCGAGGCCGCTCCAGCAGCCTTCGCCAGAAGATCCGAATCGACCTGGCCGCCCGCTGGCGGCGCAGAAGACCCGGGAAGTACGCCACCGAGGTTTTCGGCGAAGCGGAAGAACTGGCGCCACGACTCGTCGACCGACGAAGGGTCGCGCTGATATGATTCGAAGACTTCAGCGATATAGCCATCGTTGAAGACACTCGTGATTGGATCGCTCGACATACCCCCAATTTAAGGGATTGGGCACCCCGTGTCGCTAGCGCTGGACTGTGGCTGCTTCGGGGGAGAACAATGATGGCTTGGAGGGCACGTATCTCCGTCGCGACGAAGCAGCAGCCGCTGCGATGATTTTCCCCGCTGTCCCGGCATCCAGAAGGGGCAGGTAGAGAAAGCCGGCAATGCCGCTGACGTCGAGGAGATGCGCCTCATCGGGCCGTCGCGTGAGGCTCACCGCGATTACCGCAGTGCGTGACAGAAGCTCGTCCTGCTCCCACGCCTCGAGCGACAGCATTGCAAGCAGCTCGTACTCGGCAATCACCACGTCCGGATCGAAGTCGCGGGAGACCTCCAGCGCCTGCTGCAGCCCCGCCGCATGCCTCGTCTCGACTCCCAGCGGGCCGAAGAACCTCGCAATGTGGTCGGACAGAAAATGGTGCCTGCCAACACACAGTGCGCGAAGGGGGAGGGTTTCGTCTTTCACGAGTTGATCCTACCGCCCGCGCATGACGAGTACAATAGGGGAAACGCCAAAGTCTTGTCTCGCTCAGGTGACGAATCAGCGAGACAACTGGACAGCCACCGAATGGGGGATATCACAAATATGCTCTCCCCGCCGGCTGCCAGTCCTGCAGCCAGTCACTAGTCCGCGGTTGTCCGCAGTCATCAAGTCCGCAGTACGTCCACAGTCCGTAGTCAGTGACAGCAAAAAGCCCCCCGCGCCTTCCGGCACGGGGGGCTCCTCCTTCAGCCACCCAAGGCTTATCGCCTTGTAACGTCGACGTTGTTTCCGATCACGCCGCCGAGCACTGCGCCGGCGACACCGCCGATCACTGCACCCTTGAGCTTGTCGCGGCTCGTTACGGCCCCGATCGCCGCACCTGCCGCCGCACCGATCGCAGCGTCACGCTTCGTGTGCTTGACAACGGTCGTCTTCCGCGGCGCAGGCGCCGATGCCGTGGTCGTCCGGTACACAGGGCGATCCCTGTACACTACGCGCTGCTGAACCGGCTGTGCCCGTGGCTGGCTGTAAACCGGCGCATAGCCCGCAGGGGCGTATCCGACCGGGGCAAGCCCCTGGGCCGCGTAAGCGCGCTCCATGGCCGAAATGCTGTCCATGGCCGTATAAGGCCGGGCCTGAGCCGCCAGCGTGAGGTCAGCGTTAAGCGCCTCATCTATCTTGCTGCTATCGTCCCGTCCGCAAGCCGTTACTGCCAGAATGGCCGCTGGAACCAGGATGAACGTTTTGAGCTTTCTCATTGCTTCCTCCCGAATGACGGCCGCGGCACGCGGCCAGACACCCTAAGGAGGCAGGGTCTATGCCACCTGGACGCCCTTTCCGGCGGGCTCCGTGCCGTCCCCTGGAGCCCCCTTCGGAGCCTTTGCGGCGGACTCCTTTTCCGCGCCCATTTTCGGTCCGGGAGCGGCTTCCCCGGGTGGGTCCCCGTTATCCTCCACCAGATCTTCCGGATCGTAGGTCCGCGGCTGTCCCTCCGCCGGCAGATTCAGCGTGAACACGCTTCCTGAATCGGGGGTCGAGACCACCTCGAGCGACCCGTCGAGCAGCGTCGCGAGGCGGCGCGAGATCGGAAGCCCCAGTCCGGTGCCCATCTGCTGGTGGGGCGATACCTGGACGAACTCCTCGAACACCCGCTGCTGGTCCTCGGCCGAAATGCCTTCCCCCTGGTCGATCACCGAGATGCTCACTCCGCCATTTTCGCCTGGCCTGCATTCGACCCTGATCGGTTTCTGAAGCCCGAATTTTATTGCGTTCGAGAGAAGGTTCAGGAGTATCTGCCGCACACGCCGCGGGTCCGTTACGATCGTGATTCCTTCGGGGGGACGGTCGAAGCTGAGCGCCGTGCCATGCTCGTCGGCAAGCGGGCGGACTGTCACGAACAGATCGTCGATCAGGTTTGGCACATTAACGGGAGCGAGCGATAGCTCGATCTTTCCCGCCTCGATCTTCGAAAGATCGAGCACGTCGTTCACAAGCTCCAGAAGGTGTCGCGCGGCGCGAAGCGTCCGCTCCAGACCTTCGCGCTGTTTTTCGTTCAGCGGGCCGTAGATGTTGTCGATCATAAGCGTGCTGTACCCGATCACTGCGTTGATCGGAGTGCGAAGCTCATGGCTCATCGAAGCGTAGAACCTGTTGCGCACACCCATCGCCTGCTCGAGCTCTTCCTGCCGCCCCTTGAGCTTCATGTTCAGCTCGGTGAGCTTTGCCGCCGACTTCGCCTCTGTCTCGAACAGCTCGGCACGATGTTCGAGTTCGAGCTCGCGGCGCTGGCTGTCGGCCAGCAGGTCCGCCTGCTCCATCAGCTGCTGCTGCTTTATGTAAAGATCGACGAATACCGCGACCTTCGACCGAAGCACATCCGGGTTGAAGGGCTTGAAGACATAGTCGACCGCGCCCATCGAGTAGCCCTTGAAGACATACGAGTCCTCCTTGCTGATGGCGCTGAGGAAGATGATCGGGATGTATCTCGATTTTTCGCGCGACTTTATTATCTGCGCTACGTCGAACCCGTTCATGTCCGGCATTTGCACGTCGAGGAGTATGCAGGCAAACTCGTGCTGGAGAACACACTTGAGAGCTTCCTCTCCCGACTGGGCCGAGATCAGCGTCTGGCCCAGCGGCTCGAGAATCGCCTCGAGCGCAAGGAGATTCTCCGGCCTGTCGTCCACGAGAAGCAGGTTGACCCGCCAGTCCTCGGTCACTCTGCCTTCTCCGAGGGAGCGTAGGGATCAGCGTTGCTGCTCCTGAACCTCGCCGCCTTTGTCGACATCGCCACCAGCCGCTCAGGAATATCCGCGAGCGGCAGCACTTCGGCTTCCGGAACGGTCCGTGTTGCCGCCATCGGCATCGTGGGACTCTCCGCTGTCGCAGGATCCTGAATTATCGCCTTCCCGCCGCGGTCGACGATATACCGCAGCCCCAGCGACCCGTCATCGTTGGCTCCAGTCAGCACGACGCCAATCGTGGCGTCGCGGTACGCATCGGCTGCCGAGATGAATGTCACGTCGATGGAAGGCCTGCTGAACCTCACCAGGGGGTCCGTCGTCAGAGAGAGGTGTCCCTTCTCCACCATCATATGATAGTTCGCCGGGGCTATGTACACATTACCCGGCTCGAGCGGTTCCTTGTCCTCGACATCGATCACCCGCAGTGGCGTGATGTCCTGGAGCAGCGTCGCGAGGAGGTTGTCCGAGTGCCTGCTCCTGTGCTGAACTATCGCCAGCGGGACGGGAAAGTTCCGCGGCAGCGCCGCGATCAGCTGGCTCAGCGCCGCAAGGCCGCCCCAGGAGGCGCCGACCACGGCTATAGCAATGTCGGTCACCGGGCCTTCCTGTAGATCTTCTCCTGCCCGTTTATCTGCTCGTAGTTCTCCTCGAAGGGGGAAAACCGGAGCGACTCCTTGCTGCCGAGAGCGAGCACCCCGAACATCGCGAGGCTGTCGTAGAAAAGCCCGTGGACCCGTGCCTGGAGGTTCTTGTCGAAGTATATGAGCACGTTTCTGCAGAGGATTACGTTGAACTCCGAGAACGAGCGGTCGGTGACGAGATTGTGAAGCGAGAAGACGACGTTCTTCGTGAGCGAGTCGTTGAAGATCGCGCCCCCGTATTTCGCCAGATAGTAGTCGGAAAAGGCACGCTTCCCGCCGGCAGCAATGTAGTTCTCGGTATACTCCTGCATCCTGTCCAGGGTGAAGATCCCCTCCTTCGCTTTCTGGAGCACGACCTCGTTGATGTCTGTCGCGTAAATGCGGCAACGGTCGTAAAGGCCTTCCTCCTGGAGCAGGATCGCCATCGAGTAGACTTCCTCGCCGGTTGCGCAGCCGGCGTGCCAGAGCCTGATGAACGGGTATGTGCGGAGGATCGGAACAACGTTTTCCCGGAACGCCCTGTAGAATCCCGGATCGCGGAACATCGCCGTGACGTTGATCGACAGGTCGAGCAGCAACCTTTCCATCAGCTGCGGCTCGTGAAGCACCCTCGCCTGGAGGGCGCTTACTGTCGGGAGCCCCTCGGCTTCAATCCGCTTCCACAGGCGCCGCCTTATCGATGCATATGCGTATGACCGGAAATCGAATCCGTAATTCCTGTATATGCCCTCCAGCAGGAGCTCGATCTCTATTCGCTCGAGCTCCGGATTGTACGGCGGCACATCAGCCGCCGCCGAAGGCGTAGCATCGCTTATTTGTAAAGCCACACGCGCAACAGTGACAGGAGCTGCTCGGTGTCGACCGGCTTCGTGATGTAGTCCGAAGCCCCGGCAGCGATGCACTTCTCCCGGTCTCCCTTCATCGCCTTGGCCGTAAGCGCGATGATCGGGAGGGACTTGAACCGGTCCATCTCGCGGATCGCCCGCGTCGTCTGGTATCCGTCCATCTCCGGCATCATCACATCCATCAGGATCGCGTCAACCTCCGGGTCCTCCTTCAGCGAGTCGAGCGCATCCTTCCCGTTCTCGGCGAACCGGACGACCATCCCGTGATCCTCCAGGACGCTCGTCAGCGAGAAGATGTTCCGTACATCGTCGTCGACCACGAGCACCTTTTTCCCGGCAATCACGGCGTCAGCATCGTGGAGCTGCTCGAGCATCTTCCGCTTCTGCTCGGGAAGCTTTGCCTCGACGCGGTGAAGGAAGAGCGCGGTCTCGTCGAGCAGCCGCTCCGGCGAGCGCACGTCCTTCACGATTATGGTTTCCGCATAACGCCTGATCTTCGTCTCTTCGGATTGCGTCAGCTCCTTGCCGGTGTAGACGATGATCGGCAGGTCCGCCTTGGTCGGGTCCGACTTCACCTTTTCCAGGAAGTCGAATCCGCTCATGTCGCGAAGTCCGAGGTCGAGCACGACGCAGTCGTAATGTTTCGCCGAGCCCAGCTCCTCCAGCGCCCGCTCGGCTGACTCAACAGGCGTGATCTCGACGTCCTCGTGGCCGATGAGCTCCACGATCGCGTTCCGCTGCGCCTCGTCATCTTCGACAACGAGAAGATGCTTCGGCACGGTATCGATGAACGTCGAAATGCGTGAGAAGGCGTCATCGAGTGCGTCCTTGCTCACCGGCTTGGCGAGATATGCGAGAGCCCCGGCCTTGAGCCCCTGCTGCCTTCGCTCCACGCCGCTGATGATGTGAACCGGAATGTGCCGTGTGGCCGGATGGTGCTTCAGCCGCTCGAGCACCTTCCATCCATCGAGGCCGGGCATGTCTATGTCGAGCGTGATCGCGTCAGGCCTGTACTCATGGGCCGCCGCGAGTCCACTGTCCCCATCGAGGCAGACGACCCCCTTGAATCCCTTGTCGCGCGCCATTCCCAGCAGAACCCCGGCGAACGTTGCGTCATTCTCGATGATGAGCACGGTGCGATCGCCGGGCTCGAGGTTCTCGTGGTCATCCGCGACCACGTATTGCGAAGCACGCCTCTCCGGAACCCCGACTGGTACGGCCACCGCTGCGGCACCGCGCGGCGGCGTCGGCCGCCATGTCGGATTCGGGGTGGTCCGCGGCGTTCCGTCCTGCTGCGGCGTATTGCGCTGCGGCGCATCGGGATGCTCGCGGTAACGCACCGGCAGGAACAGCGTGAACGTGCTTCCCTTCCCGACCGAGCTTTCGACCCTTATTTCGCCACCCAGCAGGCGCGCTATCTCGCGACTGATTGAGAGCCCGAGACCGGTCCCTCCGAACTTGCGGCTCGTCGTTCCGTCGGCCTGCTGGAATGACTCGAAGATGAGCCGCTGATTGTCGGCGGCAATACCGATCCCCGTATCCGTCACGGCAAACGCAACGATCCCCTCCGCGTGATTGAGCGAGGGCTGCAGGAACCGCCTGCTCTTCTCGGCCTTGCGAACCCGCAGGGACACGCTGCCTTCGGTTGTGAACTTGAATGCGTTCGAAAGAAGGTTCTTTAGAACCTGCTCGAGACGCTGCGCATCGGTGAAGATCGTCGCGGAAAGATCCGGATCGACCATGAAGCTGAAGCTGAGACCCTTCTCCTCCGCAACCGGCTGGAAGCTTCTCTCGATCGACCCCTTGACATCGGCGAGCGGAGTATCGGCGGGATTCACTTCCATCTTGCCGGCTTCGACCTTCGAGATGTCGAGCACGTCGTTGATCAGCGACAGGAGGTCGCTGCCGGATGAATAAATCGTCTGGGCGTACTCCACCTGCTTCGGGGTGAGGTTGCTGTCCTTGTTGTCGGCGAGGAGCTTCGAAAGGATCAGCAGGCTGTTGAGCGGGGTTCTGAGCTCGTGCGACATGTTCGCCAGGAACTCCGACTTGTACTTCGAGCTCAGCGCGAGCTGCTCGGCCTTCTCCTCGAGCGCCAGTCTCGCCGCCTCGACCTCGTCGTTCTTCTGCTCGACCTTCCGGTTCTGCTCGGCGAGCAGTGAGGCTTTCTCCTCCAGCTCCTCGTTGACCTGCTGGAGCTCTACCTGCTGGTCTCTCAGCAGCTCTTCCGAGCTGCGGAGGGATTTCGTCTGCGCTTCAAGCTCGGAGTTCGACTTCTTCAGCTCCTGCTGCTGCTGCTGAAGCTCCTGCGACTGGCTCTGCAGCTCCTGCGTGAGCTGCTGCGACTGCTCGAGCAGCTCGCTGGTCCGCATGTTGGCGGAGATCATGTTGAGCACGACACCGACGCTCTCTGCCAGCTGGTCGAGGAATATCTGGTGGATCTGGCTGAACGGCAGGAACGACGCGAGCTCCACCACCGCCTTTACCTCTCCCTCGAACAGGATCGGCAGCACGAGAATGTTGCGCGGTGCCGCGTCGCCGAGACCAGACGTTATCCTGATGTAGTCGTCGGGCACGCTCGTGAGAAGAATCGGCTTCTTCTCGAGAGCCGCCTGGCCGACAAGGCCCTCTCCGAGATGGAAGCGGTTCGCAACGTGCTTCCTCTCCTTGTAGGCGTAGCTTGCGATGAGCTTGAGAACCGGCGCGCTGTCCTCGTTCTCCATTATGTAGAACGCGCCGTAGTTCGCCGTGACGAGAGGGGTCAGCTCGGACATGATCAGGCGGGACACTGCCTCGAGATCCTTCTGCCCCTGCATCATCCGCGAGAACTTCGCGAGGTTGGTCTTCAACCAGTCCTGCTCGTTGTTCTTGTCGGTCGTGTCCTTCAGGTTCGCGATCATCTGGTTGAGGTTGTTCTTGAGCTCGTCGAGCTCACCCTGGGTCTCAACCGTGATCTGGCCCGACAGGTCACCTCTCGTCACCGCCGTCGCTACCTCGGCGATAGCGCGCACCTGGATGGTGAGGCTGTTCGCCATCGCGTTCACGTTGTCAGTGAGCGCCCTCCACGTGCCGGCCGCGTTGGGCACCTCGGCCTGGCCTCCCAGCTTGCCTTCGGTTCCCACTTCCTTCGCCACGCGCGTCACTTCGTCGGCAAAGACCCGAAGCGAATCGACCATGGCGTTGATCGTGTTCTTCAACTCGAGAATTTCTCCGAGCACCTCGACAGTGATCTTCTGGGACAGATCTCCGTTCGCCACCGCCGTCGTGACGAGCGCGATGTTACGGATCTGGCTGGTGAGGTTTCCGGCAAGCGTGTTCACGTTGTCGGTGAGGTCCTTCCACGTACCCACCACTCCCGGAACCTCGGCCTGACCGCCAAGGTTTCCTTCAGTTCCCACCTCGCGCGCAACACGCGTCACTTCGGAAGCGAAGCCGGAGAGCTGGTCGACCATCGTGTTGATCGTGTTCTTCAGCTCGAGGATCTCGCCCTTCACGTCGACCGTCATCTTTCGCGTCAGGTCGCCTCGCGCCACCGCCGTCGTGACGTCGGCGATGTTTCTCACCTGACCGGTGAGGTTCGAGGCCATGAAATTCACGTTGTCGGTGAGATCCTTCCAGGTGCCAGCGACTCCCGGCACTTCTGCCTGTCCTCCGAGGCGTCCCTCGCTTCCCACCTCGCGCGCCACGCGCGTCACTTCCGACGCAAATATCGAGAGCGAGTCGACCATCGCGTTGATGGTGTTCTTGAGCTCCAGAATCTCACCCTGCACGTCGACAGTGATCTTGCGCGAGAGATCGCCTCGCGAAATTGCCGTCGTCACGTCGGCGATGTTTCGGATCTGGCCGGTGAGGTTGGAGGCCATCGCGTTCACGTTGTCGGTCAGGTCCTTCCACGTCCCGCCGACACCGGGCACGCTCGCCTGGCCGCCGAGCTTCCCTTCAGTTCCCACTTCCTTCGCCACTCGCGTCACCTCATCGGCAAACGCCGAGAGCTGGTCGACCATCGTGTTAATCGTGTTCTTGAGCTCGAGCGTTTCACCCCGCGCTTCAACGGTGATCTTCCTCGACAGGTCTCCCTTCGCCACTGCGGTTGTCACGTCAGCGATGTTCCTCACCTGGCCGGTGAGGTTCGAGGCCATTGCGTTCACGTTGTCGGTGAGGTCCTTCCACGTTCCCCCGACACCGGGCACGCTCGCCTGGCCGCCGAGCTTTCCTTCTGTTCCCACCTCGCGCGCCACGCGCGTCACCTCTGCCGCGAATGCCGAGAGCTGGTCGACCATGATGTTGATCGTATTCTTCAGCTCGAGGATCTCGCCCCGCGCGTCGGCAGTGATCTTCCTCGACAGGTCTCCGCGCGCCACAGCAGTCGTCACATCGGCGATGTTTCTCACCTGACCGGTGAGGTTCGAGGCCATGAAGTTCACGTTGTCGGTGAGATCCTTCCACGTTCCGGCGACGTCGGGAACCTCTGCCTGTCCACCCAGCAGTCCCTCGGTTCCCACTTCTTTGGCGACACGGGTTACTTCGCCGGCGAAGATCCGGAGCGAGTCGACCATCGCGTTGATGGTTTCCTTGAGCTCGAGGATCTCGCCCTGCACGTCGACTGTGATCTTGCGGGAAAGGTCTCCCTTCGCGACAGCAGTCGTCACGTCGGCGATATTCCGGATCTGGCCAGTGAGGTTCGACGCCATCGCGTTCACGTTGTCGGTGAGATCCTTCCACGTTCCGCCGACACCGGGCACCTCCGCCTGACCGCCGAGCTTTCCTTCAGTTCCCACTTCCTTCGCCACTCGCGTCACTTCCGAAGCGAACGAACTGAGCTGGTCGACCATCGTGTTGATCGTGTCCTTGAGCTCGAGAACCTCTCCCTGCGCGTCGGCGGTGATCTTTCTCGACAGGTCGCCCTTCGCCACCGCGGTCGTAACGTCAGCGATGTTTCTCACCTGGCCGGTGAGGTTCGACGCCATGAAGTTCACGTTATCGGTGAGATCCTTCCACGTCCCTGCAACTCCCGGCACATTCGCCTGGCCACCGAGCTTTCCTTCGGTTCCCACCTCGCGCGCAACACGCGTAACCTCGGACGCAAACCCTGACAGCTGCTCGACCATCGTGTTGATGGTGTTCTTCAGCTCGAGCGTCTCTCCCCGAGCCTCGACGGTGATTTTCCGTCCAAGGTCTCCGCGCGAGATCGCAGTAGTCACGTCGGCGATATTTCTCACCTGGCCCGTAAGGTTCGAAGCCATCGCATTCACGTTGTCCGTGAGATCCTTCCACGTCCCACCGACTCCCGGCACGTTCGCCTGCCCGCCGAGCATTCCCTCGGTTCCCACTTCACGCGCCACGCGAGTCACTTCGGATGCGAACGAGCTGAGCTGGTCGACCATCGTGTTGATCGTGTTCTTCAGCTCGAGGATCTCGCCCTTCGCGTCAGCGGTGATCTTTCTCGAGAGATCACCGCGCGCCACCGCTGTAGTCACATCGGCGATGTTTCTCACCTGGCCCGTGAGGTTGGAGGCCATGAAGTTCACGTTGTCAGTCAGGTCTCTCCACGTTCCGGCGACTCCAGGCACGTTTGCCTGCCCGCCGAGTCGTCCTTCCGTTCCAACTTCCCGCGCGACACGCGTCACTTCTGCGGCGAAGGCTCCAAGCTGGTCGACCATCGTGTTGACAGTGGTGCCGATCCGCAGGAATTCGCCCTGCACCATCTTGCCGTCTATCTCGAGCACCATTCGCTGGGCGAGATCGCCCTCGGCCACCGCGGTGAGAACGCGTGCGACTTCGGTCGTCGGGGAAACGAGGTCCGTAATGAGAGCGTTGATCGAGCTGGTTATCGTCGCCCACCCTCCTGCGGCGCGGCCGATCGATGCGCGCTCGTTCATCTGGCCTTCACGGCCGATAGTCGTCGATACCCTCACCGCCTCGGAAGCGAGTCGCTCGTTCCGCTCGGCGATCCCGTTGAAGGCTGCGGCGATGTCATCTAGGAGGGGGTCGTCGGATCCGGCGAGCCTGACGCTGAAGTCGCCGTCCCGGAGGTCGCGAAGCGCGGCCAGAAGATCACCAAGCTCCGGTCCGGAGCTCCCATCGCCGCTGGATCCTGAACCGCTTCGCACCCCATTCCCATTGCGGCGGGCCTTCCCGCGGCCGTCTCGGGTCCGCTCGGATGGCTCGACGACAGCGCTTCCGGCTGATTGCGACTGTGAGCCTTGTCGCGGGGTCGAAGGTCGCGCCGCGGACCTGCCTGCCTGCGATTCAGGGCGCCGCGGCGATTTCGCGCCGGCTTCGGCTTCCTGGGGTGTATCGATTGTATCGCCGATTTCCACGGCCTTCTCCTGAACTGAGGTATGAAACCGCCCGGGCGAGGGCGTGGTCGAGCATACCTTCTGGTGCACAAACCCACCAGAAGGGGAACAGTGAGAAATATCTATTCAAAAGTCTTGCCTAAGATGGAAACGCCAGGAGAGGTGGGTCAGGACAGGATGAGACGAACCGGAATTCCGCCGTTGGTCGTCCGGAAGCCCTCTTCGGTTTCAAGTCTCAGCTGGGATTCGAGGGCGTCGCCCGCAGAAAGCATTGCGAGACGGTATCCCGGAGCGCCGTCCCTGACAATGCGGCCGAGCTGGGAATAGAGGTTCCTCAGGGATCCTGTTTCCCCTACCCGAAGGCCATAAGGCGGATTCGTGACGATCCAGCCTGGTGGCTGGGGATACGAGGCGCCTGACACGGATGTCTCCGAAATCTCCAGATCGTCAGTTACTCCCGCCCGGGTGGCATTCGCGGCCGTCGCCTCGATAGCACCAGCGTCCCGATCAGAGGCGACGATCGGCCCTGGTGCCCGAGGCAGCGCCGTGTCACGCGCATCATCTACGGTTTTCTTCCATTTCGCCGAATCGTGATCCGGCCATCGCTCGAAAGAGAAGCGGCGGGTTGCACCCGGCGCGATGCCGCGCGCGATCATCGCCGCCTCGATTGGAATCGTGCCCGCACCGCACATCGGATCCACCAGCGGAGCGGAAGGCTCCCAGCCGCTTCCGGCGAGCATCGCCGCGGCGAGCGTTTCGCGGAGGGGAGCTTTTGCTGTTGCCTGCCGGTACCCGCGGCGGTGCAGCAGTTCGCCCGACGAGTCGGCGCTTATCGTGCACTCGTCGTGTGAAAGGCGGACAACGAAGAGCTGGGCATCATCGTCTCCATCATCGCTTTCGTCGGTGGCCGCCGCAACACCGCCCGAGGCCTGGATGAGCCTCGCTGCCACAGCGTCGGAGTGATACAGCTTCGACTTGCGGCAGGTGACCCGGAAGCGGACGCGGTCCCCCGGCGAGATGAAGCGGGCCCACTCGATTTTCTTCGCACGCCGCTCGAGCTCGTGAAAACTGCTTGCGTGAAACTCCGCGACTCGTACCAGGACCCGG
Organism: Gemmatimonadales bacterium; assembly: GCA_038208015.1. Classification (GTDB taxonomy): domain Bacteria; phylum Gemmatimonadota; class Gemmatimonadetes; order Gemmatimonadales; family Gemmatimonadaceae; genus UBA4720. The sequence goes on along the minus strand of JBBQZF010000006.1, from coordinate 9,977 downwards.
TTGGCGAGCCGTGACCAGAGGTTGACGCGCTGCAGGTGGTCAGTGCTTCCGGAAAACGAGATCCCTCCGGCCGTCTGGTCAGTGATCCGTATCCTCAGGGACGTGAGCTCCGCTGCGAGCAGGCTTTCGATCCCGGGGGCCGTCATCACAAAGATCTTGAGTTGGTCTTTCTTCACGGATCAAAGCTACAGGGTCGAGTTCACAGAAAAAGCTTTGGGGGGGGGAGACCAGTGAGAAGCGTGAGACCAAAGAGAAAAACGTCATGTGCCTGAAACGATGAGTCCCGATTGCCGGCGGATTCAATCTTTTTGTTAACAACGGAAACCCATCGACAGGCCTCCTCAGTGGTCTCACCCGTCTCATTGGTCTCCCCCCAAGGCTGTTGTTGCCTGTTGCCGATACGCCAGCAGGCTGATCTCGGCACAACGGAATGCTTCCTGCGAGTCATGACTCCCCGTGAAGCTCAAAACAGACAAGGCCGAAGCTCGCGCTATACTGCGCAAGCGCTTCGGCCATGATGATTTCAGGCGCGGGCAGTGGGATCCGATCCAGGCCCTGCTCGACGGTCGCGATGCCCTTGTCGTGATGCCCACCGGCAGCGGCAAGTCGCTCATCTATCAGCTTGCCGCGCTGTCGCTGCCCGGTCTCACGGTTGTCGTGAGCCCGCTCATCGCTCTCATGAAAGACCAGAAGGACAAACTCGACGCGCAGGGTGTCGATGCAGTCGCAATGCACTCGCATCTGTCCACGGGGGAAGCGCGCGAAGCTCACCGGCAGATCGAAGATGGCGAAGGCGAACTGCTCTACCTCACCCCTGAACGGTTCAAGGACAGGGATTTCTTCGAGCGGCTGCTCACTCGCAAAGTCTCCCTCTTCGTGATCGACGAGGCCCACTGCGTCAGCCAGTGGGGACACGACTTCCGGCCCGACTACCTGAGCCTCGGCTCGATAGCGAAGCGGCTGGGACGGCCACCGATACTGGCTCTCACCGCGACTGCGACGCAGGAAGTTCAGGACGACATCGTCCGGCAGCTCGGCATGCACGACCAGCATGTCACAATCACCGGATTCGCGCGGCCGAATCTTCGTTTCGAGGTCCGGCGCACGGTCAATGATGGCATCAAGGACTCGATCATCGAGCAGATCCTCTCGGAGGAGACGGGGTCGGGCGTGATATACGTCGCGACCGTGAAGGAGGCGGAACGCCTCTACCAGCAGTTGTCGGAGCGGCACAGCATCGGCCTCTATCACGGAAAGCGCCCCGCAGCCGACCGGAAGCAGGTGCAGGAAGCGTTCATGAAGAACGAGATAAAGGCGATAATCGCGACGAACGCGTTCGGCCTCGGCATCGACAAGCAGGACATCAGGTTCGTCGTTCACTATCACTTCCCGGGGTCGATCGAGTCGTACTACCAGGAAGCGGGACGCGCGGGCCGGGACGGGCTGCCTGCTGTCTGCACGATGCTCTACCGGGTGGAGGACCGTCGCATCCAGTCATACTTCCTCGGAGGCAAATATCCCGAGGTCCAGGAGGCGGCCAAGGTGGCCCTGGCCCTCGAGAAATACCCGCTCGATGAGCCCGTGCTCCTGAGCGACATCACGGACATCACCGAGGTTCCGCAGCGGAAGGCGAAGATCGTTTTCGCACTGCTCAAGCGCCACGGGCTCGTGCGGGAACACCGCGGCGGGCGCTGGCAGCGCCTTCAGGGAAACCTCACCTCATGCGACCTCAGCAACGACCTGACCGACTACGAGGAGCGCCGGGCGAACGACCAGAAAAAGCTTCAGACGATGATCGACTTCTGCCAGACAACCGACTGCCGCACGAGATTCATTCTCGAACACTTCGGTGAGGAAGTCACCGGGGACTGGGCCTGCAACAACTGCGACGCCTGCGATGCGCGCCAGGAGTGGGTCACTTCAGCGCAGCGTATCGCCTGATCAGCCGCCGGAAAGCGTGGCAGTCACAGTTAGCTCGACGTTACCATGGAGTGCCTTTGAGACAGGGCACCCCGCCACTGTCTCCTTCGCGATCTCATCGAGCTTCGCCTGATCGAGCCCGGACGCCTCGACCTTCGTATCGACGTGGATCTTCGTGATTTTTGACGCGCCGTCCACGGGCTCGACGGTGCACGCAGCATCCGTCTCGATCGAGGTCGGCGGAGTGCCGTTTTTCTCCAGGTTTCCGCTCAGCGCCATGCTGAAGCACGCGGCTTCCGCGGCTGCAAGCAGCTCCTCCGGATTCGACCCGACACCGCTCTCGAACCGTGAGCTGAAACTGTACTGGCCACCGATCGCACCGCTTTCACCCTTGAATGTTCCCTTCCCGCCCTTGAGTCCGCCTTCCCATCGTGCACTCGATCTGCGTGTAGGCATTTTTGTCCCGGTGATGTTTTGAGTCATGCGTGTGTCGCGTGATTCGTGCCAGCTCAGCACGGCCTTTTAAGCATCGGCCCCGGTGCGCGTGATGCCGGGATGGATGCTATGATTCTCCGGCAGAAGCGCCAGGCATTTCAGGCGCAGCAGAAACCTCGACGGAGATATCCTTGCCAAAGGTCCAGACTTACAAGAACCACCGGCGCTTCCACCCGCTGCACCATTTCATCGTTCAACCCATCCTCGTTGCGAACTTCGCGTTCGAGTTTGCAGGTTTCGTCGGCGCCCCGAACCGCGACACCGGCTGGGCGCTGATCCTCGCCACCGGCCTCATGCTCCTGGCCTTCAGCGCTCGACTGATGGCCCTGACGGCGCAAAATCGTGTGATCCGCCTGGAGGAGAGACTGAGGCTCTCGACACTCATGCCGCCCGAAGAGCGAAGCAGGATAGAAGAGCTGCGAACGGGGCAGCTCGTCGGATTGCGTTTCGCATCTGACGCAGAAGTCGTCGACCTTGCCCGCCGCTGCCTCTCGGGAGAGCTGAACTCTTCAGGTGACGTGAAGAAGAACATCACGGAGTGGAGGCCGGACCACCTCCGGGTATGACCGGCGGCGCTAGTCTCCCATCGCCTTGATGACTACGCGCTTGGAGCGCTGCCCGTCCCACTCCCCGTAGAAAACCCGCTGCCAGGGGCCAAAGTCGAGCCGGCCCTTCGTGACCGGGACGATCACTTCATGCCCCACTGTCAGCGAGCGCAGGTGAGCCGCCGCATTGTCTTCCCCGGTTCCGGTGTTGTGGCGGTAGTCATCGGGTGACCACGGGGCGATCCGGTTCTCGAGCCACTTGAGGATGTCGTCCCACAGCCCGGACTCGTGATCGTTGACGAAGACAGACGCTGAAATGTGCATCGCCGACACGAGCACGAATCCTTCGGTGATTCCTGCGGCTGCACGGCACGCCTCTACCTCGTCAGTTATGTCGATGATCTCCTGCCGCTTCTTCGTATTGAACGTGAGATACGAAGTGTGAACCTTCATGCCTGCACCCGCTCCTCGATGAGCGCCGCATGCCACGAATCCGCCGCCCGCGACCTGAACCGCGCGCGCCATTCGCCGAGGGTTGTCACCGACAGGTCGAACACTTCCGTGTTGCCGTCGACTTCGCCCCTGGCGGCGAGTTCACCAAACTCGTCGCGGGTCGCGGCATGTATCTTCCCGCCCCCGTCCCGGAAGTAGACGAGCCCGCTCGTCACCAGCTGAGCGCCTAGATCCTTCTCCAGCGCCTTGAGCGTCCTGAAGAGAACGTCTATCGAGCATCCGGAGGCGCCTTCCTGCTCCTGGTCCACTGCGATAGTCAGGAAATGCTCGTCGCTCCAGTCGCGCGCCGATACGAGGTCGGTCCCATGTGCTTTCCACCCTGAAAGGAATGCATCTGTCGCCGCGAGAAGCTTGTCGGCCGCGGGACCAGCGAGCGGACGGTCGGAGCCGTACACCCAGACTCGGGATGAATCAGGAAGTGACTCGAATCGTGTGACCGGCATCAGCTTTCTCCTTGTTTATCGGACTTCGAGTATTCGCCACACGTACCACGATGCGACAGTCCTGTACGGACCCCACCGCGCTCCTCTCCTCAGCACCTGCGCGGGAGTCGGCGGCTTGCGCATCCTGTATGCCTTCTGGATTCCCTTCTGAATCCCGAGGTCGTGCTCGGGCAGCACGTCCGGCCGCCCCAGCCTGAACATCAGGAACATCTGGGCGCTCCACTTTCCGATTCCCTTCACCTGCGTGAGCGCCGCAATCACGTCGTCGTCGTCAAGATCGTCCAGGGAGTCTACGGGGAGCGATCCGTCGCTCACATGCTCCGCCAGGTTCCTCACGTAGTTTGCCTTTGCGGTGGACAATCCCGCACCTCTCAGGCTCTCGTGCGATGTCGCGATGATTCTCGCCGGGGCCTCGGAGCCCTCGCCGATGAGTTCGATCACACGCCCATGAATCGTCGCCGCGGCTTTTCCGGAGAGCTGCTGGTACACGATCGACCTTATGAGGGCGTCGAAGTGCGTCCATTCGGTCCGCGGAACGAGAGTGCACGGGCCGACCCTGGCTATTACGTCAGCCATCACGGGATCTACCCGCTTCAGGTGATTTACTGCCTTTCTGTGACTGTGCGGCATGATCTCAGAAGAAGCATACCTGATTTCGACCCGAAACGGGCAGTGGCTCGCGGTTCAGGCGAAGCTCGACGAGCGTTGTCGTGAACGGAAAGAAAAACCGCACTCCGCTTTCGTCAGCCAGCGACGATATGTCGAGCTCGGCGTCCCATACACCGTCCCGCGAATCGGCGGCCGGCTCCGGGGATTCGCTGCTGTAGCCGTGATAGCCAACGAGCTGCGATCCCGACGAAGCCATCACGCGGATCCAGAGATTCTCCAGCTTGTCGGCTCCGATCTTCGCAAGATTCACGTGAAAGCAGCGAAGACTCGGATCCTCCCTGTACGCGTGGACATCGATGTCGAACGGTTGCACCGCGCTCTCCCTTCCGCCGGCCCTGCGCGTGAAGAGCTGGACGTTGAAGTCGGGGATCGGGTCGCCGCGCTCGTCCAGGGCCCTGATCACGAACTGCTGCCACGGATCCATGGTGTCGGTTTTCGCGGGACGTGCCTGCGCCTGCCATGTCTCGTATGAGCCAGCATCCTCGACCTCGAGCGCTCCCGCTACGAGGTCAACGAGGTTGTCGCCAGGATCGCTCAGGATCGTTGAGTGATTCTTCCCTTCGACCGGCACCAGGGGAGCGTCGACGTTCTTCCACGACGCAATCGAGATTCGCCGTGCCGACGCTTTCCGGGCGGGGTTCTCAGTCAGGTCGAGAATTATCTTCCTCGTGTTGAGGGCGCATCCCGCCCACCGCACTGCCCCGTCTGTCCCCGGCTCATGCGCAAGTCGTCTCAGCCCCCGGTACGGCTCGGTCCCGCAGAACACGAACACCCACGGCCCTACAACATCCTCGTGCGCGAGATCCCATGTGAACCGGCTACCGAGCTCGAGTCCGGACAGTATCCTGTCCCCCGCCTCGAGAAAATCGGGACCTGGCTGGCGATTTCCCTTGAACATCGCACCCATCCAGCTCCGCCCTTTGTGCGCCAGCGGTGACCCGAATGTTGCGGGAGCCAGTGCTATCAGGTGCTTGAGCCGGCTTCGCCGCTTTGGGTAGGCGCTGAGCCAGGCCCGCAAGACGAGCATTCCAGTCGAATGAACTATGGCGTCGAATGGCTGGTCCTCATCGAGCCCCGCCTGAATTCCCAGCGCGCGGTCGAATCCCTCGGCGATATCCCGGATCGTCACCTCGTTGGTGAGCGACCTGTAACTGCACGCGTGAAGGAGACCGGGATCGAAGCCCCGGCTGATGAGCGCCGACCTCCAGGCATCGAAGGCCGGTGCGCCTGAGGAGTAGCCATGGACCAGCACGATCGGTTTGGCTGCCACTGTCTGTCTCCTGGCGGGGCTTGAGGACAGGTGGTTGCGGTTCTGGAACGATCTTCCGCGCTGGGTATATTAGTATCGGAACCGCAAACCTCACCACTCGATCAGCCAGCCCCCTGGGCCTATGCGGGGCTGGCCGCGCCCCATCCACCAGGCAGGAGCAAGTTGATGAAAGTTCTTTCATGCGTCTTCGCCGCCGCTACTATAGTAGTCGCGACGCCGCTTTTTGCGCAGGACCCGGCAGCCGCCGGTCCCACATGTGAGATAGAGCAGGGAAAGCCGCAGCCAATTGCGAGAGCCATGCTCTCGCTCACCCGGGCGCAGTCGGCCATGAAGGGAGGGGATCCAATGCCCGACCTCAAGGCGATCGTCACCGGGCTCACCGCCCCGAATTTCAGGAACGAGAATCCGGTCGGGCGCGCGTTCATGCTCGCCTCGGCTTACGTGTTCCTTCTCGAGCAGCCCGGCGTCCGTGCAGTGATGCCGCGTGGGGCCGTTGGAATCACCACGGACCCAAACTCGCCGATCGACCTGTTTGCTGCTGCTGACTCCGCGATCTCGATTGTCGAGCAGAGCTCCCCCGGATGCGCGGCCTATATGGCACCGTTCCGCCAGCAGAAGGCATGGCTCGACGTGACGAACGCAGCTATCAACGCACTCAATGCAAACGAGCTGGATTCCGCCGAAGTGTTCGCGAATCGCTCGGTCATGCTCGACCGCTCGTCCCCCTACCCGTACACGGTCCTCGCGAGCATCGCGAGGAATCGCAACAACATCCCTGCCTCGATCGAGTACGCGAAGAAGGTCGTGGAGACGGCGGGTGACGACTCCACCTACGCCGACGTCAGGGACCGCGCGATCTTCGACATCGCGTCAGCCCAGACAACTGCCGCAACCGCAGCGACCGGGGCCGAGAAGCAGCGTCTCGCCCGTGAGGCAAGCGCTGGCTGGAAGCAGCTCACTCTGTCGACTGACAACCTTCAGTCGCAGGCAGCCGTGGCCAACCTGCAGAAGACCTTCATCGCAGCCGGCGACAGCGCGAAGATCGGTGAGATCTATGCCCCGATGATTGCCGATCCCACGAAGTACACCGAGGGCGCGCTCCTCCAGGCAGGCGTCATTGCCTCGCAGGTCAAGCGCCCCGACGATGCGGCACTCCTGTTCGAGGGAGTCGTCGCTCGTAACCAGTACTCACGCGACGGCCTCAATAATCTCGCCGCCAGCTATCTCCAGGCCGGCGAAACAGGCAAGGCGATCCCGGTGATCGACAAGCTCGTCGCGCTGGACCCGAGCAACCCTGACAACTGGATGCTCTACGCGTTCGGTTACGTCGGGAAGCTCAAGACCACGAAGGATGCGAAGCTGATGAGGGCTTACAACGACTCGCTAGTCTTCTTCAACGACAAGGCGGAGAAGATGCCGGTGCAGGTCCTGATCACCGAGTTCTCGCGCAACAGCGAGGGCACGACGATCGCCGGCAAGATCGAGAATCGCGGATCCGCTGCGAAGACATACCCCGTCGCGATCGAGCTCCTCGGCCCCAATGGCGAAGTCCTTCACACCGAGACAGCCAACGTCGGACCGGTTGCCCCGAAGGCCTCGGCAGATTTCCGTATCACTAGCGACAAGACCGGAGTCGCAGGATACCGGTACAAGCCGCTGACCTGATTTCGGCATCTGTTGTATGAGAGGGGCGTGCATCTGATGCACGCCCCTTTTTGGTACGCGGATTGGGCGGATTGAAGCGGTTCTAAAAGCCCCGGTTGCAATTGGGGACGCCCTGAACGGGCAGCCGCAGGCGACCATCAGTGATCGCACCCTGGATCGAGAATGTCGATCCGTCCCACCAGAAGATCGCGATCTGCTCCCACCTCCTCGCTATATCGAGCGCGCGACCGACTTCACCTTTCAGCGCGACGCTGCACTCGCAGTGTGAGCGGTCAGGCGAGCAGGCATCTACCCGCATGAAGTCATCCCCCGAGCTCCGCAACTCGCTCTCGAGCTCAGCCATCCGCCGGTCGTTCTCCTCCGCAGACTGGTCGATTCCCCGAGGGTTGAAGGCGGTAAGGATGCTGAATGTCCCGCCAAGCCCGATCTCCGCGAACGCGGCGCGCGTGGCAGGCGGCACCGGCTCGCGGAGATCGACGAAGATTTCGGCATCCCCGGCGAAAATGAGGACGGTTTCAGGATAGCTCCCCCACCGCTCGTCCCGCGGTTTCGAACCCGAATCAGCCACGGATGACGGTGTGGTACATGTTTTGACCTCTGTTTTTTAGTCCGCAGTCCGCAGTCCGCAGTCCGTCGTCCGTAGTAGTCCGTAGTCCGTAGTAGTCCGCAGTCCCCGTCCGCAATACGTCCGCAGTCCGCAGTCAGTAATCAGTCCCCTCTGACCGGATTCCGCGGAATAATCCCCGGCATGTCCGCCACCACATACGCCATCACCGCCATGAGTGCCACGCACTCCGCCATCTCCACAGGGTCGAGCTTGTCCATCGTATCCGCGCTGCTGTGGTGATACCAGAAGTACCTCGACCCGTCGACGACAGGCGACATCGTCGGCACGCCGAGCGCCCCGATTGGCGCAGTGTCCGCTCCTCCTCCCCCCGCGCGGACGCTGTCGGCGCCGATCGGCGCCAGAAGCGTCGCGATATCCGCGACGATGTCGAGCCCCCCCTCTCCCGCGGTTATTCCAACTCCACGCGGATCGAACACGCCGTTGTCTGACTCGATTGCCAGAACGTGTTTCTCCAGTTGTGCCATGTGCGCATCCCTGTAGCCATTTGCACCCCGGCTTCCATTCTCCTCGTTCGTCCACCCGACGACGCGGATCGTGCGCCTCGGCCGCAAGCCAAGACGCTTCAGGACATTCAACGCCTCCCACGCGGCGACTACACCGCCGGCATCATCCATTGCTCCGACGCCTGCATCCCATGAGTCGATGTGCCCTCCCATCACCACCACCTCATCAGGTTTCTCCGACCCGACGAGCTCGGCGATGATGTTCCGCGACGGTGAATCAGGCATCGTCCGTCCCGACAGCTTCAGGTGCACCGTAACCCTGTCGCCACGGTGGATCATGCGATGCAGCATCGCCGCATCCTCCACGCTCAGCGCGGCCGCAGGAATTTTCACAACGGCCGAGTCGTAACCCATCACGCCGGTGTGCGGGTTCTGCATCGTTCCCGAGGCAACGCTGCGAATGAGCGAGGCAACGGCCCCGACCTTCGCTGCCTCGATCGCACCGCGCGACCTGTACCTCACGGTCTGGCCGTAGGTGGTGAACGGCACGTCGAACAGCACGATCTTCCCTTTTGCCTCCCCCGCGCGCCTGGTCAGCTCGTCGAAGCTCGACACGACCATCACATCAGCGGTGATCCCTGCAGCCGGCGTAGCGACTGTCCCGCCAAGTCCGATCATGCTGAGCGGGGTCGCGCGCGGCCTCACCAGCCGCGCCCACTCTTCACCTCTCACCCACTTCGGCACCATCACCGGCTCGCCGCGAACGTTCTGGAGCTGATCCTTCCTCATCTCCGCGATCACCCAGTCAATCGCCCGTTCCAGACTCTCCGACCCCGAAAGCCGGTGACCGAAAGTGTCAGTGAGCTCGGCGAGCCGGTTCCACGCTGAGCTGTCCGCCATCGCGGCGGCGATGATCTTCTGCGAGACGTCGCGATACGAATCGGCGATTGAAGGGCTCCGCTCCTGCGCCCCGAGTTGTGAAGAGAAAACAATGAATGCGGCTGCGAATACAGCGGGCCTGCGAGGAGATTTCATGCAGTTCTCACGTTTTTCGCGATTACGGGAATTGTCGCCATGTGCGGAAGCATTGTGGGCAGCGTGACAGTGAAGGCCGCGCCCTCTCCCTCGCGGCTCGTCACTGTGACATCGCCGCCCATGAGATTGGCCAGACGGCGTGTAACTGTGAGGCCAAGCCCGGTGCCGGGCGCACGCCGGGTCACCGTCTGCTCGACCTGCCAGAAAGGGTCGAAGATATGGTTGATGTGATCGGGGTGAATGCCGATCCCGGTATCGCTGACGGTGATGCGTACTTCGTCGCCGATGAGTTTTCCGTCGAGTGCCACGCTTCCCTTTTCCGTGAATTTCACCGCGTTCGAGAGGAGGTTG
>JBBQZF010000005.1:0-42651 GCA_038208015.1 Gemmatimonadales bacterium | reverse complement strand
GCAGGTAGTCGCAGGTAGTCGCAGGTAGTCGCAGGTAGTCGCAGGTAGTCGCAGGTAGTCGCAGGTAGTCGCAGGTAGTCGCAGGTAGTCGCAGATAGTCGCAGGTAGTCGCAGGTAGACGCAGGTAGTCGCAGGTAGTCGCAGGTAGTCGCAGGTAGTCGCAGGTAGCCGCAGGTAGCCGCAGGTAGTCGCAGGTAGTCGCAGTCCGCAGTAGTCCGCAGTCCGGGTCCGCAGTACGTCCGCAGTCCGCAGTTAGTAGGACTATCCCCGGACTGATTGTCTCTCCCCTTCCGAAAAGCTAACTTTCACAGGTTATGCCTTTTCCGGGTCTGGATGAAAGAGTCGCTGCGGTTCGCGAGCGAATCGACGCGTCCGCCGCCAGGGGAGGACATGGTCAGAAAGTCACGATTGTCGCCGTGACCAAGACGCACGGACCCGATGCGGTTGCGGCGGCACATGCAGCGGGAATTCGCGACGTAGGCGAGAACAGGGTCCAGGAAGCGCTGGCGAAAATTACCGGGGTAGAGGAGCCGGTCAGGTGGCACCTCATCGGGCACCTGCAGCGCAACAAGGTTCACGCACTCGAGCATTTCGAACTCTTTCACGCGCTCGACAGCGCGCGGCTGGCCGATGCGATCGACAGGTTCGGCCGGGAACGCGAACGGCCGGTCGATGTCCTGGTTCAGGTGAACCCGGCGCGCGAGGAAACGAAAGGCGGTTCTGACATCGAGGAGATGCGGGCGGAAGCAGCGAGATTGAAGGACCTGGCCGGATTGCGGGTGATCGGGGCGATGACAATCGCCCGGCTCGATGCGGACGAGGCAGAGCTTCGGGAGACGTTCACGGCAGTCAGGCAGACGAGGCAGCTGCTCAAAGACGCCGGACATCCCGCAACCGAGCTTTCGATGGGAATGTCGGACGATTTCGAGATAGCTGTCGAAGAGGGCGCCACGATGGTGCGCCTCGGATCAATACTGTTCGGAGCGCGGGCGCCATGATCGACGAAAGCTTTCATATCACCTCACTCGACGTGCGCCGATTCGACTTCGGCCGCTCGCTTCGCGGCTACGATCCCGTGAAAGTCGAACTGTTTCGCGACCAGGTCGCCGAGGAGATGGAGCGCCTCAACAGGATAAACCAGGACCTCGACTCGAAAGCCAGGAGCTTTCACGAGCAGCTTCGCGCGTTTCGCGAGCGCGACAAGGCGCTGAACGAAGCGCTGGTCACAGCCCAGCAGCTTCGCGCCGAAGTGCGGGACCAGGCCGAGCGCGAGGCACAGCTGGTATTGAAGGAGGCGAAGGCTGAGGGTGACAGGATCGTCGAGACGGCGCGGTCGGAAGTTCGCCGGATGGAGCAGGAGCTCGACGCACTCGACCGCTCGCGCCGCACGTATCTCGCGCAGATGCGCGCACTGCTCGCCCGTCAGCTTTCCGAGGTAGAAGCTTCAGAAAGCGGACGAACCCCCGTGTCTCAACAAGCCGACGAAGCGCCCCGGTGACAAACTCGTGACCACCGGGAGATACCAACTCCTTCCGACGGACGTTCCTCCCGACCAGATCGAGCAGCAGGTTCTCGAACGCTGGTCAGCGGAGAACCTCTTCGCACGGTCACAGGAAGCTGCGGCTGACAGGCCGGCGTATGTCTTCTTCGAGGGCCCCCCGACCGCCAACGGACGCCCGGGAATCCATCACGTATTCTCCCGCACGATCAAGGATTTGTTCTGCCGGCACCGCGCGATGCGAGGATTTCTGGTTTCCCGGAAAGCCGGCTGGGACACCCACGGTCTCCCGGTTGAGATCGAAGTCGAGAAGCAGCTCGGGATAAGCGGAAAGCAGCAGATCGAGGAAATCGGCGTCGAGGAGTTCAACCGCCGCTGCCGCGAGAGCGTGTGGAAGTACAGGTCCGACTGGGAAAAGCTCAGCGAGAGAATCGGGTTCTGGCTCGACTACAGCGACCCCTATGTCACCTACAGCAACGACTATGTCGAGAGTGTCTGGTGGGCGCTCAAGACACTTTATGACAAGGACCTGCTCTACCGGGGTCACAAGATCCTCCCGTATTGCGCTCGCTGCGGAACCGCCCTGTCGAGTCACGAGGTGGCGCAGGGATATCGTGACGTAAAGGATCCGAGCGTTTACGTGGCGCTCGACCTGGAGACTCGCGGCGACGGAAAGCGGCGGCGGATTCTCGTCTGGACGACGACGCCGTGGACGCTCGTTTCGAACGTTGCCCTCGCGGTTCATCCCGAGCTCACGTACGTCGAGCTTACAAAACGCAACGGCGATGGGTCAGAATCGATAATCCTCGCAGCATCGCGCGCACCAGGCGTCCTCGGCGAGGACTACGCTGACCGGTGGGAGAAGGTCACGACAGCTGAAGGTGCGCAACTCGTCGGGCTCCGCTACACGCGGCCGCTCGACTGGGTGCCATTCACCGACGGCAACCACGAAATAATCGTCGGTGAGGCATTCGTCTCGGCCGACGACGGCACGGGTGTAGTCCATATGGCTCCGGCATTCGGCGCCGACGACTACGCCGCGGGAAAGCGCAACGACCTTGCCTTCCTGCAGCCTGTCGACCAGCGCGGGGAATTCCCGGCGGAGATGCCTCTTGTTGGCGGCCTCTTCGTAAAGCGCGCAGATGAGAAGATCATCGAGGAGCTCGGCCGCCGTGGCGTTCTGTGGAAGTCCGCGGTGATCGAGCACTCTTATCCCCATTGCTGGCGCTGCGACACCCCGCTTCTTTATTACGCCCGCACATCGTGGTTCGTACGCACTAGCGGATACAAGGACTCGATGCTCACGCGGAATGCGCGTGTCGACTGGCATCCGCCCGAGATCGGTGAAGGAAGATTCGGCGAGTGGCTTACCAACAACATCGACTGGGCGATCTCTCGCGACAGGTACTGGGGCACGCCTCTGCCGCTGTGGATATGTGACAGGGACGGAACGCACGTCGAGGCAATCGGCGGGTACGCCGAGCTTGCGGCTCGATCGGGAGCTGATATCGGCGAGGGGTTCGATCCCCACAAGCCGTACATCGATGCCCACACGTGGAGCTGCAAGGCGTGCGAGGGGACGATGCGCCGCGTTCCGGAGGTCATCGACACGTGGTTCGACTCGGGCTCGATGCCGTTCGCACAGTGGCACTACCCGTTCGAGAACGCCGACAAGCTGGCGAAGAACTACCCGGCGGATTTCATCGCCGAGGGAGTCGATCAGACGCGCGGGTGGTTTTATTCGCTGCTCGCGATTGCGACAGGCCTTGGCGACGCGCTTCCGCGCAATACGCTGACGCACAGGGCGCCGACAGGAGATTCGGTGACCACGGCGCCGTACGGCGCGGTCGTCGTGAACGATCAGGTCCTCGACGCCGACGGCGCGAAAATGTCCAAGAGCCGGGGCAACGTGGTCGATCCGTGGACAGTTCTCGAGAAGTACGGTGCGGATGCGGTTCGCCTTTTCTTCATTGCTTCAAGCCAGGTGTGGGTCCCGCGCCGTTTCGATGAGGCAGCGATCAGGGATACGGCCGGCCGCTTCCTGCTCACGCTGAAGAACGTCTACAGCGGGATCTTCGCCCTCTACGCGAACTTCGGGTGGGAGCCCACCGCTTCCGACCCTCAGGCGGCGTCACGGCCTCCAATAGACCGCTGGATCCTGTCGCGACTTGCAACAGTTGAAAGAGATGCGGACGCCGCTCTCGAGAAATACGATCCGACGACGGCGGCGCGCCTCATCATGACGTTTTTCGTAGACGACGTATCGAACTGGTACGTGAGGCTGAACCGCCACCGTTTCTACGATGTCGGCAGTCCCGACAATCGCGCTGCATTCGCGACGCTGCGCGAAGTGCTCGTTGTCACCTGCCGGCTGCTTGCGCCGTTCGCGCCTTTCATCAGCGACTGGATTCACCGGGAGCTGACCGGCGAATCTGTTCATCTCGCTACGTATGTCCGGCGCGACCCGGGGGACCGGGATTCCTCGCTGGAGCAGGCGATGGCTGACATCCGCACGCTCGCGACCCTGGGTCGCGCGGCGCGGGAGGAGGCGGGGGTGAAGGTACGGCAGCCCCTCGGGAAAATGGTCTGCGTGGTACCCGGTGCGCAGGCTTTTCGCAAGGGTCCTGACACGGATGAGCTTGTTCCGCTTCTGGCAGGTGAATTGAACGTAAAACTCGTTAGCTTCCTTTCTTCCGCGGACGACCTTGTAACGCTCGAAGCGAAGGCGAACTTCAGGTCGCTCGGGAAAAAGTTCGGCAAGGAGACGCCGCTGGCGGCGAAGGCGGTGGCAGCGCTGGGCAGCGAAGCCCTGATGGCGTTCGAGAGGGGCGAGCCCCTGGCGGTTTCGGTGGGCAACGAATCGCGTTCCCTCGACCCGGAGGATCTCACGATAATCCGGCGCGCATCTGGTGACATGATCGTTAAGGAGTCTGCGGGGTATTTCGCGGCAATAGATCCGCTTGTGACACCGGAGCTGCGGATGGAAGGCCTCGCGCGCGAGGTTGTGAGCCGCATTCAGCGAATGCGGAAGGACGCCGGTTTCGCGGTGAGCGACAGGATCGTCGTCGCCGTGGCCGGCTGGGGTGAGCTGGAGGAAGCGGTGCGTGCCCACAGCGGGCGCATCGCGGAGGAAGTGCTGGCCCGCGAAATCACAGTGGGTGACGACGCCGGAAAATTCAACGCGATGCACGCAGTCGACATAGACGGTCGAGAGGCGCGGGTCGCATTAGAGAGGGCAGTATAGATGCCACCGACAACAGCGGCGAAAAAGCCGAAGGCGATGACAAAGAAGAACCTCGACTACTTCGAGAAGCGGCTTCTCGAGGAGCGCCGGCGGGTCGTGAAGGAACTCGGTCATTACGACGAGGCCTTCGGGTCGACGCAGCAGGGAGCCGACGGCAACCTCAGTTCCTACTCGTTCCATATGGCCGACCAGGGCACCGACGCAATGGAGCGCGAGAAGGCATTCCTTTTCGCCAGCCAGGAGGGGCGGTTCCTCTGGCATCTCGACGAAGCGCTGCGCCGTCTGTACAGGTCGCCCGAGACGTTCGGCAAGTGTCACAACTGCGGCATGGACATCGCCTACGAGCGTCTCGACGCGCTTCCGCACGCGCGTTACTGCATCGACTGCAAGCAGCGTGAGGAAGATGCAAAGCGGCAGGGCTAACACACCGCTCTTCTGGTCGGTACTCTCGACCGTCGTCCTTGCTGACATAGTCACCAAGGCGATTGCGGTTTACGCCCTGGTTCCGCAGCGGGTGCCACATTCGGTGATCGGTGAGACCTTGAGATTCACCCTCGTGTACAATCCGGGCGCCGCTTTCGGGCTGCACCTCGGATCGTACTCGCGATGGATCTTCATGGTCCTCACTATCGGCGCACTGGTGATTCTTGGCCGTCTTTACAAGGCGACTCGTGACGGCGACCTCGTTCGCACGCTCGCGATCGCTCTCGTCTGCTCCGGCGCTGTCGGGAACCTGATCGACCGCGTTCGGTCCGCGCGGGGAGTCGTCGACTTCATCGACGTGGGGATCGGCGACGCGAGGTGGCCGACCTTCAACATCGCCGACATGGCAGTGAGCACCGGCGCGTTCCTTCTCGCGTGGGTGCTGTGGGGTGAGGAAGAAGAGGCAAAGGCGGCGACCCGCCCGACTTCGGCGCCGCCGCCCGGGAGCCAGGAGATCTGAGCGCCGGCGAGCGCCACGACTTTCTCATCGAGGCGGACGATAACGTTCGCCTCGATCTGCTTGTGGCCGGGCGGGCGTCACTTTCCCGCACGCAGGCCGCAACCCTGATCGCCAACGGCAACGTAACGGTCAACGGCGGCCGTGAGAAAGCGAGCTACCGCCCGGTGCCGGGCGACAGAATCATAGTGGAGGAGCCGGCTGAAACCGCGCGCGAGATAACCGGCGAATCGATCCCTCTCGCCATCGTCTACGAAGACGACGACCTGCTGATAGTCGACAAGCCGGCAGGGATGGTGGTTCACCCCGCTCCGGGAAACTGGTCCGGCACTCTCGTGAACGCGCTGATGGGACGTGGCGGCCCGCTTTCCCCGGGAGCTACGCCCGATCGCGCAGGCATCGTTCACCGGCTCGACAAGGAGACATCGGGCCTCCTCATGGTGGCGAAAAGCGAGCGGGCGCACCGCATCCTGAGCGCGGCGATCGCTGCGCGGCGGGTGAAACGCCGCTACGCGGTGATGATCTGGGGGCACCTGCCTCAGGACGAGCTCACAATCGAAAAACCCCTCGCCAGGGATCCGCGAGACCGAAAGCGCATGGCAGTCGTCAGTAACGGCAGGCAGGCGAAGACGGACTTTGTCCGGCTAGCCCGCTTCGGACCGGGAGACCTGTTGCGTGCGCATCTGCATACAGGGCGGACCCACCAGATTCGCGTTCACCTTGCGTCAGCCGGTCACCCCGTTATGGGTGACGATGTTTACGGCGGCGGAGGGGGGAGGCGGATCGCCGGGCTCGCCCCGAAAAGGCATTTTCTGCACGCGGCGTGGCTCCAGTTCGTTCATCCACTAACTGGCGCGCCGATGGACATAAGATCACAGTTGCCCGACGATCTGAAGGCCTCCCTCCGGGTGATCGGAGAAGGCGAAGCCGTTGCGATGGCCGAGGATTCCCTCGCCGCGCTCGGCTTCTATGACTGACGAAGCGGGCACCCTTACCGCCGCGTCACCTGCTCCCGTACCGGAACCCCGGAACCCTGTGCGGAGAGTGCTCGTTTTCACCGTGGCGGGGCGAACCCGGTGCGCGGACATAGCAGACGTCCGCGAGATAGTTCCGATTACGGCCACCACTCGTCTTCCAGGTGCACCCCGCCATGTGCGGGGACTCATCAACCTGCGCGGAAGTCTCGTTACGGTGATCGACGCGGCGCTCTGCCTGTATGGAGTGCCGGCAGTCGATACCGAAGCGAGCATCCTGCTCGTCGATCGGGGTGGCCGCGTGGCCGGTGTGATAGTTGACAACGTCTTCGACATGCAGGCTCTAGCCGACGACGAAGTTGAAGGAGGCGCGCTGATTGATCTGCGCGCAATGTTGGAAACAGCTCTCGCCTGAGGAGGCATGGGGTGAACAACACGGTGCTGGTGTGCGATGACGCGGTGTTCATGCGCACGATGATCGGAGACATTCTGACGCAGGCGGGCCTGGAGGTAATCGGCGAAGCCGATTCCGGAACTCAGGCCGTCGAGAAGTACAAGGCGCTCAAGCCGGACCTGGTGACGATGGACATCATCATGCCGGAGATGGGCGGAATCGAAGCAGTGAAGGAGATAACGAGCTTCGACCCGCAGGCGCGCGTGCTGATGTGCAGCGCGATGGGACAGCAGGCGCTCGTCGCCGAGGCGATACAGGCAGGGGCGAAGGACTTCGTGGTAAAGCCGTTCCAGCCGAGCCGGGTGCTCGAAGCGGTTCAGCGGGTCCTGGGATAGTGAATACTGCCCGCTACGCGGAGTTGTTTCGCGCCGAGTCGCGTGAGAGGCTGGCGGAGATGAATACGTCTCTGCTCGCACTCGAACGCGGCGAAGGTGCGGATCGCGTTGCGGAGCTGTTCCGGGCCGTTCACACTGTGAAGGGAATGAGTGCGGCGATGGGGTACGCCGACGTCCGCGACCTCTCCCACTCCCTCGAGGCGCTGCTCGACCAGCTTCGCCGCGGGGCGCTCGAAGTCACGCCCGCGATCGTCGAAACGCTTTTTGATTCAGTAGATACGCTTGAATCGGCGATCGTCGCGGTGTCACAGCCGTCTTCGGGGCCGGTCGATGTTCTGGGCTCGATAGAGATGATCGAAGCGGCGGCGTCTGCTGCGGCTGATTCGCCGAATCTCAATCCGACCATGGAATGGCCGGTGATGCGCCTCGAGCAGCAGC
This sequence comes from Gemmatimonadales bacterium, assembly GCA_038208015.1. Taxonomy (GTDB): domain Bacteria; phylum Gemmatimonadota; class Gemmatimonadetes; order Gemmatimonadales; family Gemmatimonadaceae; genus UBA4720. Next base: position 34,768 of record JBBQZF010000005.1, on the reverse strand, counting down.
AGGCAAGCGAGGCGACGAGCGCGACACATCGTTTGACGCCGGCAGTCGCCGTCGCATACCAGCAGGGCGCCGCGGCAGCCGCGAAGCAGCAGCGGTTCGTGCGCGTCGACGCAGAGCGGCTCGATACGCTGATGACACTGATCGGCGAGCTCGTGATCGCGCGTGGCAGGCTGCAGAACGTCTCGAGGCAGGCGAACAGTCCGGTGCTCGCTGAAGCAGTCCTCCAGGCATCGCGGCTCATCGGCAGCCTCCAGACTGAGATAACGACGGCCCGGATGGTTCCAGTCGGGCAGGCCTTCGAGCGGTTCGAGCGGATGGTCCGCGACACTGCCCAGGCACTCGAAAAGAAGGTCACGTTCGAGATCCTCGGCTCGGACATCGAGGTCGACAAGTCAGTGCTCGACGAGATCGGTGAGCCGGTAATGCATCTGCTGCGGAACTCGCTCGACCACGGCGTCGAGACGCCGGCCGAGCGTCGCGCGGCAGGCAAGCCGGCGACGGCGCGCCTGACTCTCTCGGCTTCACGCGAAAGGTCGTCGGTCGTCGTCCGCGTGAGCGACGACGGCCGCGGTGTCGACGTTGAACGGGTGCTGGCTCGCGCGCGGGCGAACGGTCTGGTTGACGCGGACTCCGGAATAACTTCGGATGCGGAGATACTGTCGTTGATCGCGCGCCCCGGTTTTTCCACGACATCCCGCGTGACTGATATCTCCGGGCGCGGCGTCGGTCTCGACGTCGTTGCGACTAAAGTCAGGTCGCTCGGAGGGTCAGTCGAGCTTTCAACCGACGCGGGCGCCGGCACCGAGATCAGGCTCGAGCTGCCGATGACGCTCGCGATAATTCACGCTCTGCTCGCGCGGAGCGAGGATGAGACTTACGCGTTACCCATCACTCACGTCGTCGAAACGCTGGTCGTCGAGCCGGGAATGCTTCACTTCGAGGATGACCGCGAGATGCTCTCTGTCCGCGGCCAGTCGATCCCGGCGGTGCGGCTTCGCGAGAGAGTGGGACATCCCCCCCGCGCCGGCGGACGGGGTCACGCGGTCGTGCTCGAGCTGCCCGACGGTCGCATGAGTCTCGTCGTCGACGAATTCGTCGGGCAGCAGGAAGTGGTCGTGAAGTACTTCGATGCTGCGCGTGGAATGCCGCAGCTTTTCAACGGCGCGACGATTCTCACCAACGGGTCGCCGGCGCTCATCCTCGACGCGCAGGGCATCGCCTAAGCCAGGGCCACAATGCAGAGCACAGAGACCTCAAACCCAGTCCTCACGCCAGCGGTTCAGCCGCTGAGCCCCGAACGCCTCGACGCGCTGAAGGAAGTCGCGAACATCGGGGCCGGTCATGCTGCGACAGCTCTGTCGCTGATGACGGGCGCGCGCATCATGATAGACGTACCGACAGTCAACGTTGCTCCGCTCGACGAGCTGATTCCGGGAATCGCCCCCGGCGATTCGCAGATCGTCAGCGTCGTCATGGACATGCACGGCTCGCTCAGGGGACACACGCTGCTCGCTTTGCCGCTGGTGACCGGACGGCGGCTTGCCGACCTGATGCTGCGTCGCGAGCGGCGTCCCGGCGGCACTCTCGACCTCCTCGAGGAATCCGCACTGAAGGAAGCCGGCAACATCCTCGGCGGCGCGTACATGACGGCGCTCAGCGAGTTCCTCGGCATGACCCTGCTGCCTTCGCCGCCCCGGCTCACGGTCGGAACGACTGATGACGTGATGGCCGCCCACAAACGCGAGGCATCGGACGCGGCCGCCGCCTGCTGTGTCGAGACAGAGTTCTCATTCGAGGAGATTGGCGAGAGGTTCCGCGGCTTCTTCCTTCTGCTCCCTGACGCGGAATCGTTCGACGCGATTTTCCGCGCAGTGAACGTGAGATAATGACCGCAGCGCCAATCGCACCTCCCGGCGAGAGGGATGCGGCGATGTTGCGCTCGCTCGCGCATCGCGTCGATCCGGCCGATCCGGGAGCTCAGAACAACCTCGGAGTCCTTTATTACAGGCGGGGGTTGTTCGACGAGGCGATCGCCGCATTCTCCCGCGCGCTCGCGCTTGACGAGCGGATGCGCGTCGCGCGCAGAAATCTCGAGATCGCTTATGGCGAAGCCGGCCTCCTCGAGCGCCGTGTAGCCGAGCTCGCCGCCCGGCTTGCGCAGTCACCCGACGATCTCGGGCTTCTGGTCGAAAGCGGGATCGCCGAGAAGACGGCAGGAAATCTCGAGACTGCAGAGCGCCGATTCCGGCGCGCGCTCGCGCAGGATCCTGACAGCTCGGTTCTCAACTTCTTCCTGGCTGAGATCTTCTACAATCGCGGGCTGGGCGAAGATGCCCTCAGGTTCCTTCGCCGATCGATAGACCTCAATCCTGCGAACCCAGATGCGCATTTTCTCGCCGGCTTCATTTTCGGTGACCTCGGGCGTGTAGAGGAGGCCCGTGAGGCGAACCGGCGTGCTGTCGCGCTCAATCCATCGCTGATCCGGGCTCAGGCAAATCTTTCGCTCGAGAGCCGTGGAGCAGCCGAGCTCGAGCGCCAGCAGGCTATGGCCACCGGGCCTGCGGCATCCGGCAGCCCGCACCTCACGCTTGCGCTGGCGCTCCGACTTAAGGGCTACCACGAGGAAGCATTGCGCGAGTGCCGGGCGGCACTCGATGCAGGCGAGAACCCGGTAGCTTCGCTCGAGGCGATTGCCGGCCTGAGCCTGCTTCTATCGAAGCCTCACCAGGCGCTCGATGCATACGACAGGTGCCTCGCTCTCGATGACGGGAACAAGCGGGCATGGAACCAGCGAGGCATCGCCCTTTACCTGCTGGGGCGATCAAACGACGCAGAGGAGAGTTTTCGCCAGTGCCTCGCGAACGACAAGTCTTACGCAGCGGCCCAGATCAACCTCGGTGCGATCCTCTGGGATTCCGGCGAGGCGCGCGAAGCGACGAACTGCTTCAGGCGCGCTGCCCGGTTGGACAGCGGCCTCCTCAGCGCGAGGGTGAACCTCGCCCTTGCGTTGTTCAGGCAGGGACACTTTCAGCTCTCGCTTGATACCTACAGGAGCGTGGTCCGCGACGAGCCGTCCAACGCGCTGGCGTGGAACGGCATCGGGAGGGCACTGCTCGAGTTCGGCGAGTTCGCAGAAGCCCGCGATGCATGCGTGAGAGCGATACAATCCGATCCGGATTTTGCATGGGCTCACCGGAATCTCAGCTCTGCATTCAAGGGGCTCGGGGATGCCGACGCAGCAGCGGAGTGTGCGGCGCACGCGGCCCGGCTGGATCCAAGGGAAGTGCCGCAGACAATGCTGCTCGAGATGGACCCCGCCGAAGCCTCCGCATCGATTCCCGACATCAGCGTCGCCGCGGCGGCGATACCCGATTACACCCTGGCCTCGGATTATATCTCGAAAGGACTTTATGACCGGGCCCTTGGCGAGATCAGGCGCGCGATGGCGCGCGGCGCGGACGAGAAGGAAGGGATGGTGCTGCTCGGGAAATGTTTCGCTGCGCGCGGTGACTACGAAGTGGCGGAGAAGGAGTTTGTCGCGGTTCTCGGTGCGGCCCCGGCCGACGATACCGCCGCGCTCGAGCTCGCAGGAGTGTATCGCGCCATGGGCAGGCCTTCGGACGCGCTCCGGCGTGTTGTCGGTCTCCTGCGGCAGAATGTCTACCACTTCGCGGCGCTCGTGCTGCTCGGAGAATCGCTCCTCGACCTGAAGCGCACCGGCGATGCTGCCCGGGCATTCGCGCGGGTGCTGAAGTTCGACCCGAATCATACGGCCGCCCGAAGGTACAGCGGCCTCGCATCGATGGAGACCCACTGATGGCGATCGAAGGCCCGCTTCAGGATATCGGGATCCACGATGTATTCCAGCTTCTCGATCTGGCGAGAAAGAGCGGACGCCTCACGGTGCGGTCCGCCGCGCGCGGGAATGAGGGGAGGGTGTACTTCGATTCGGGCGCTGTTGTTCACGCGACGATGCGGGACAATCCGCACACCCTCGGAGCGCTGCTGAAGAGCGCCGGCAAGATCACAGATCAGGAGCTCGGCCGGGCGACTCACGCCCAGGAGAACGGCGATGCAAGGCTGCTCGGTGAAATTCTCGTCGCGCAGGGTTCCGTCACGCGAAGGGATGTCGAGCGCTACATGCGTCAGCAGATCGAAAGTGTCGTGTTCGATCTCTTCTCATGGAACGAAGGCACGTTCAGCTTCGCCGACGACAAGGACGACACGTTTGTCCTCGACGCCGAGGTAAGGGTCACGACCGAATCCCTCCTGATGGAAGGAGCGCGGCGCATCGACGAGTGGTCGCGCATGAGCGACCGCATACCCAGTGCGGACGTTGTCCCCCGCCTCGCGCAGCCTCGGGGGTCGACCCACTCATACATCGACCTGCGGCCTGCGGAGTGGGAGGTGCTCTCGCTGATCGACGGCACGCACTCACTGCGCGATATCGCTGGAGAGCTGGCCGTGAGCGAGTTCGAAGTCGCGAAGTCGGTTTACGGAATGCTCAGTACCGAGTTGATAGAGGTCGCAGAAACCAGGACGGAGGCAGCAGCATGATCGGAGAGCGGGAACGCGCATTCGCGGATGTCATAGGCGACGGCGACCAGACAGCACTTCTCCTCGATCATCGAGGCAACGTTCGCGCGGGGGTCTACCTCGACAGTCGCGGTGGTGATGTCAGCGCTGACATCGGCAGGGCACTTGGCGGAGTCGGAGCCGAGGCGACGCGCGCGATGCGGCATCTGGATATGGGAGAGTGGCGCGCCGTGGTCTGCGAGTGCACCCACGCAAACCTCGCTTTCGCGCCTGCTGACGAGGGCGATGTCGTGCTTGTCGCGGCATCGCCTGAGGTGCCGCAGGGGTTCGTGCGCCGGCTGCTCGACATGGCGTCGTCGCATGCGCTCTCGCTCCGGAGGATCGTCGCGTGACGGCGGCCTTCGACAGCGTCGTGGCCAGGCTTCAGCGGCAGCAGGGTGTTGTCGGCGTGATGCTGGTGGGCGTCGACGACGGGATGGTGATTGCCGGCGACGCGGGTCCGGGTCGCGACTCCGATACCGCGGCGGCACTTGCGGCATCGCTGTTTCGCCGCACCCGCAACGCAGCCGGGGACGCGGGTCTCGGCGACGCCACACTCGTGCGGCTGGAGGCGGAGCGCGGGCACATGTGCGCGACCGCTGTCGGGGATGTAGTGATAGTGGCGATGACGGTCGCCGGTATAAACCTTGGAAGGCTGAGGCTCGAGATGATGGGTGCGAGGGAGATGATATGATCGCCGGAGCGGTAAGCGCGCCGTGGCTCGATGCCCCGCTGCGCAGGTTCGTGCAGGACTCGCGAGTGCAGCGCGCGGTCGTGCTTCATCCTGACGGGAAGGTGCTCGGCCAGTTCGGCTTCTCCAGCGCGTCGGAGGTCATGACGGCGTGCGCCCTGGCTGCGGCGATAAATGCCTCAGGGAAGGAGCTCGGGCGCCAGATGGGTGGAAGGCCTTTTCTCGGGTTGCATCAGGGAGGTCGCAATCAGGGCGTTTTCATGGGTGCGTGCGCAGCTGCGGGGAAGGAATGCCTGCTGCTCGCGGCATTCGATCGCGACAGTACCCTGGGACTGGTTCGCCTTTACTTCGCGGAATTCCGCGATGCTGTGGGCGGCGCCCAGGAACGCGCGGACAATGGCGTGATGTCGAGGGACCTCGAGACGGATCTCAACAGCAGCCTCGACGCGCTCTTCGGTCCCATCAACTGACACGATCGCCCGGACCGGCGGGGCTGCCGAATTTCCGGGCGCGAATGAAGGTTTCCGTCGTATCTTTGGAGCACTGATGTTCAAGGAAAGACCTGGACGACCTGACAAAGGCGAATGGAACGACGGCGAATTCGAGTCGTTCCTCGCCGAGATAGCTCCGGCCCTCGAGAACAGCGTGGGTCGTCTTGGCGTTGCCGGCTCCCTCGGCTCGCGGACGCCGTCGGTAGATCCGGAGAAGCTGATTCTGTCATGGCCGGATGTCGGGGACAGGGTCATCGAGGAGCTGCGGTAGTGGCAATCCGCGGCAACCTGAACGACGCGAGCCTGCCCGATGTCCTGCAGCTGCTGGCGATGGGCAGCAAGACCGGGTCGCTCAGCATCACGTCGGGGAATGCCGGTGGGACCATTTGCTTCGAGAACGGCAGGATCTGCCACGCTTTCATGAACGGGCGCGCTGTCGACACGGAGGAGTCGGTGTTCGCGATGTTCAAGTGGAACGAGGGAACGTTCAGCTTCGAGCCCGCTGTTCCTCCCCCCGCGGATGCAGTGCTCGTATCACTTGACCCGCAGGCGCTGCTTCTGGAGGGCGCGCGGCGAGTGGACGAGTGGTCGCTCATCGAGAAGAAGCTTCCGGGGTTCGACGCCGTGTTCGCGCTCGACCGCCAGCAGCTTCTCAGGAACAGTATCGGCCTTACGCGCGAACAGCAGAATCTGCTTCCGCTGATCGATGGCTCCCGCGACGTGGACGATCTGATGCGCACTTCGAAGATGGGCGAATTCGATACGGGGAAGGCATTGTTCGGGCTCCTCTCCGGAGGGTTTCTCGTCCGCGTCGGTGCAGGCGATGGGGCGCATGCAGTGGTTCCCGAAAACGTGATCGGGGAGCATCGCAATCTTGGGATTGCCTTCTACAAGGCCCGCATGTACAGCGATGCTGCCCGCGAGTTCCGCCGCATGGCCGAGCTTCGCTCCAGCGACGCATCCGCCGCTTTTTACCTCGGGCTCATCGCGCTGCGCGAGGGGCGATGGAACGACGCTGCAACCGCTTTCCAGCGTGCCGCGGTATCGGCTCCGCGCGCGAGCGCCGTTTTCGTGAACATGGCGTATGCATACGAGCGACTCGGCCAGCTGGAGAAAGCCAGGATGGCATTCGAGCAGGTAATTGTCCGCTCCGAGCGGTCCGAGCCGCTGGCTCACCTCGGGCTTGCGTCGATCTGGGTGCAGAAAAACGACCTTGATGCAGCGGCAGTCGCCCTGGCCGCCGCGCGTGCGGCCTGGGGTGGAACGACGCCGCCTGCCGCGTGGTTCCACTACGCCGGCATCGAGGCGGCAATGCGCGGCGATTCCGCCCGCGCCGTGGAGATTCTCGCCGAAGGGGTGTCAAAGTATCCGGCATCGGCTGTGCTTCTGAACAACCTCTCAGTCGCGCAGGAAGGATGCGGGAACTTCGCCGACGCGCGTGCGGCGCTCGACAGGGCGGTGCAGACGGATTGTGCGATGCCGCAACTCTTCCGCAATCTCGGCGACTCGCTCGGCCGCCAGGGGCGCGCTGACGAAGCGGCCGCCGCATACCAGCGCGCAGCGGCAGCCAGTGCAGCAGCCGGTCGCTGACGAGCCGGGCTTTCTCGCCCTCCTGAAGAAGATAGAGCGCGAAAAGGGGTTCAGGTGCAGCAGTTACAAGGACACCTGCCTGCGACGCCGCATATCGGTGAGGATGCGCGCGAAGTCTGCCGCGACATTCGCTGACTACGCGGAAATCCTCGATACAGACCAGTCCGAGTACGACCGCCTGATCCAGGCGCTCACTATCAACGTCTCCCGCTTCTTCCGGAACCCGGAGACCTTCGCCTGCGTTGCGACGAAGGTCATTCCCGAGCTCATCGCTGCAAGGTCGCCCCTGATACGCGTCTGGAGCGCGGGCTGCGCCACGGGAGAGGAGCCTTATTCCCTCGCCGTCCTCTTTCGGGAGCATGCGATTTCCGCTGGCGACGAAAAATCGCTCGACAGGCTCCGCATCATTGCCAGCGACGTGGACAGGGAAGCGCTGGCAGTCGCAAGCCGGGGCCGTTACGCCGACACGGCGTTCGTCGATACGCCGCCCGCCGTGGTCGAGCGATACTTCCCGGTCGAGAATGGGATGCACACAGTGGTGCCCGAGATCCGCAATCTCGTGACGTTCGAGCAGCGTGACCTTCTGGACGGCACCGGCCCCGGTGGACGTCTCCACATGATCATCTGTCGGAACGTCATCATCTACTTCACGCGAGAGAGCCAGGAACGCCTGTTCGAGCGCTTTCACGACCTGTTGCTGCCGGGCGGGTTCCTCGTCCTTGGTAAAGTGGAGACACTGCTTGGAAGATCGCGCGAGCTGTTCGCGCCAGTGAGCTCCCGCGAGCGGGTTTTTCGCCGCTTGTAAGCGCCACGACTTCCGAGCTTCCGTGCGTCAGCCGAAAAGAGTACTGGTCGTAGATGACAGCGCTTTCATGCGCCGGCTCATAACCGAGATAGTCGAATCACGCCCCGGTTTTCTGGTGGTCGGAACGGCCCGCGACGGTGCTGACGCTCTCGCGCGAGTGAGACAGCTGCGGCCTGACATCGTGACTCTCGACATCCAGATGCCCGTACTCGACGGGCTCAGTGCGCTGGCGCAAATAATGGTCGAGATGCCGCGTCCCGTTGTGATGCTGAGCGCAGCAGGCTCCGACGCCGACAACTCCGCCACCATCAGGGCCCTCGAGCTCGGCGCAGTCGACTTCGTTCGCAAGCCATCGGGACCGGTCAGCGTCGACCTGGTCGCCGTCAGAGCCGAACTGTTGAGGGCTCTCGACGCGGCCGCAATTGTCCGTGTTCCCCACGTATCGATCCCGGTGCGCATGGATCGTCCGGAGCCTGGACGGCCGACCGGAATCGTCGATTCCGCAGAACCCGCGAGACCGGCGCCGGCCCGCGCTGTTGTCGTCGTTGCCGCTTCCACGGGTGGCCCGAGAGCCCTTGCCGAGATGGTGGCGCACCTGCCGAAAGTCCTCAACGCCGCGCTGCTCGTCGTTCAGCACATGCCGGCGGAGTTCCTTAGTTCGCTGGCCCGCCGCCTAAGCCAGGTAAACGTTTTCCCGGTGACCGTCGGAGCCGACGGCGAGACAATCATGTCCGGTCATGTCTATCTCGCCCCGGGCGACAGGCACATGTCGGTGCTGATCGAGGGAGGGCTCCCTGTGATCAGGCTCGACGAAGGCCCGGCGGTGTGCGGAGTCCGGCCATCTGCCGACCCACTGTTCGCGAGCTCGGCTGCAGCGTTCGGCGAAAACGCCATTGGCGTGGTGCTGACGGGAATGGGGCGGGACGGCGCGGACGGCCTGTGCGCGATTCGCGCAGCCGGAGGCGGTGCGATAGTTCAGGACAGGGCAAGCTCGATTATTTATGGTATGCCCAGAGCGGCGCTCGCGGCTGCCGGGGCCGACCGCGTCGTCGCCCCGAGGATCGTCGGCCGGGCGATCGCCGAGCTGCTTGCCGCACGGAGAGCTGTCGCGTGACTCCTGCCCGCGCATTATCGATAGTCCGGCCGCTGCGGGAAGATCATCTCGGTGCTTCTACTTTCATTGAAAAGGGATGGCATCTCATTGCGCACGGGGATTTCGCGGCGGCTGAGGCAGCGCTGTTGACAGCGCTGCAGCTTGCCCCGAGCGAGACCCGGACGAGGTCGCTTCTTGGCTGGGCCGTCATGCGTCAGGGCCGGTATGACGAAGCGCTCGAGATACTCGACCAGGTGCTCGGCGAAGACGCGTCGAACGCCATGGCCCGGGCCAGCCTCGGTTATGTGTGCATGAGAAAAGGCCTCCTGCGGGAGGCGCACGAGCACATGAGCGTCGCATCTGCGCAGATGAGGGATCCGAAAGCCGCGCTGTATGGCTGTTTCTATCTCGGGCTGCTCTACAGCCAGCAGCGGGACGTGGTGGAGGCGGAACGATACTTCGAGCGAACATTGTCCCTTGCGCCAAATTTCATCGAGGCCTACTACGAGCTCGGAAGGACGTTCTGGTTCGCCGGCGAGCTGGCAGAGGCCGAGCGAGTGTGGAAGGCGGGGAATTCGGCTAATCGCTTCAGCGAATGGGGGAAGCGGTGCGGGGAAGCCCTCAAGGTCACGAGCGAGGGTCAGGAGCCGCTCAGCTTTTCCTGAACTCCGGCAGAACTCGTTTCGGCGCGTCTCGGCTTGTTCCGCCCGATCCGCCAGAATCCGCAGGATTCGCGGTCACTCCGGTGTTCATCAGCTCCTCGAGCCATTTATGTAGTCAATTAGTAGCATCTTGGCACTATTAGGTCGGGTCGAATGAACCTTTGTGACACAAGCCGATGCCTCCCCCCGGGGTCCGCCATCCGCCTCCAGTTTGACTTACATTAAGAAACCGTGATACCTGCGCCACTTCGGGGTCGTCGGCTTGACACGGTTTTGGTGCCCCTCTACACTACCGCGCTATGCCTGAATCCGGAGCGGGAAATGCAGCTTCGCCATCGACGCGCATAAGCCCTCGAACGAGATCTATCGCGCTCTGGGTTGCTGCGCTTCTCGCAATTGTTGTTGGATTTGCCGATCTTGCGCGCGGCGGCACTGCGATTGCGCCTGTACTGCTCGTGCTTGGGTACTGCGTTCTCGTTCCGATTGCCATTCTGAAGTAAGGGCCGGAACCGGTTACAACCGGGCGAGTAGCTCAGTTGGTTAGAGCGCCTGCCTTACACGCAGGATGTCGGGGGTTCGAGTCCCTCCTCGCCCATGTTTCTGGACCCGCTGAAACTCGACGGTGTATCAAATGTTCAACGTTGGAGGTTTTGACATTGAGTGCAAGGAGTCTGACTTTGACTTTCGATAGCGTATTCGGCCAGCGCGCAATAGCCGCGCTCGCTGCCCTCCTGGTATCGCCGCTCCTGGCGTCGGCTCAGCGCCGTCCACCCGAGCAGACACCGCGCGTGATGGTCGCCACTTTTGCGAGCGGTGACAAGGAACTCGGGATGCAGGCAGCGGAGGCTCTTCGGGCGCGCATTACGCGCGACGCCGACGCGCGCCGGCTCGTCGTCATCCCGCGGGCCGACATCAACAACACGCTGACGGCTTCGGGCTACTCGACAACCGAGTCGCTCGCGCCGAACGATGCGCGTGCGCTCGCGGTGCTGCTCCGTGCCGACGAGTACATCGAAGGCACGGTGACGAGGACTCCCACCGGGGTTCGAGTGGAGCCACGCCTCATCCTGTCCCGCGACCAGCAGCTTCAGCAGCCCCTGCCTGCGGCAGAGGGCGCAAACGTCGGTCAGGCGGCAGCCGCGATCTCGCGTTCCTACCAGGAGGCCAGGGAGCAGCTCCCCAACGAGAGGAACTGCTACACGCTCCTCCGCGAGGGGAAGAACCCCGAAGCGATCCTGATGGCAAGGTCCGCCCTCACGAAATATGCTAACGGCACGATCGCGATGGTCTGCATGGCAAACGCCTTCAAGGCGATGGAGCAGTCAGATTCGGTGCTTGCAGTTTCGGAGCGGATAACAGCGATCGATTCCCGCAACATCCCGGCTCTGCGTCTGCTTGCCGAGATCTATCAGGCCCAGAACAACACGCCCAAGTCCCTCGAGGTTCTGACCAGGCTGATGGCTGCGGACCCGGGCAACGAGCGCCTCCGCGAGCAGGTGATTGCGTCGCTGGTCCAGAGCGGCCAGGCGAAAGTTGCCGTGCCGGTCGTCGAGGAGGCACTCCGCCTGAATCCGGGCGATCCGAGCATGCTGAATACGGCATGGCGCGTCTACCTCGCCGCGAACGAGACGGAGAAGGTGATCGCTACCGGCGCCCAGCTGATAAGAGCTGACACGGCGGCGGCAGACACCTCGTACTACATCCGCACGTCCGCGGCCGCATCTGCTCTCGACGGCGCGCGCGCGGCTCAGATAGCGTCAGAGGGACTCACGAAGTTCCCGAACAACGCCTCGCTGCTGCTCGTTCAGGCGAACGCCCTGAGCAAGGCCGGGCAGAACGCGCAGGCGCTCGCTGCAGTGAATCGCGCGCTTGCAGCGAACCCGGCGGTCGAGGGAGGTTATGCGCAGAAGGCCCTCATTTTCGGAGCCATGAACCAGCCCGACAGCGTTCTCGCTGTTATCCGGGCGGGGTCGACAAGAGGCGTCGACAAGGTCACGCTCGCGCAGGTTGCGCTGAAGACGGGCAGTGACGCTTACAAGGCGGGCAACGTCTCGAAGAATCGCGCTGACCTTCAGAGGGCCGTGCAGTTCCTGCTTCTTTCCGACGAACTCGACGGATCGGCCGATGCGAAGTTCCTCGCTGGAGCTTCGGCGTTCCTCATCGGACAGAGCGCGGTCAACGAGGCGCAGGATACGAAAAGCTGCACGCTCGCGCGGCTTGCCAAGGAGTCGTTCACGACCGCGCAGCAGAATGTGCCGGCCGGGCTCGCTTCATATTCCGAGGCCGCGCAGCAGCTGCTCACCGCGATTCCGCAGTTCACCCCGGCCGTTGACGACCAGATCCGGCGCTTCTGCCGGTGAGTCCGGGAAGGGCACCGGGCGCGTGGGACAGCGCTTATCACGCGCCGGTGCTCGCGGATGAAATCGAAGAGTTGTTTCAGGGTGCGAAGTCAGTACTCGATTGCACACTGGGGGGCGGCGGACATTCCGCCGCCCTTCTTGCTTTGGGAGCGCGCGTGACCGCGATCGATCGCGATCCTGAAGCAGTCGCGTCAGCCCGGAATCGGCTTGCCGAGTTTGAATCGGCAGGCCGGTTTCGCGTTATATTGGGCAACTTCGCCGAGATCGACACGTTGCTCCCTGATAAATCGCAGAAATTCGACGGAATTCTTGCCGATCTCGGCCTGTCGTCCCATCAGGTCGACGACGCTTCGCGCGGCTTCTCCTTCAGGGAAGGCGCGCTCCTCGACATGCGGATGGACCCTTCGTCCCCAATGACCGCCGCAGAGTTTCTGGCGACCGGGACAGAGGCCGGTCTGGCCGGGATCTTCCGCGACTACGGAGACGAGCCAAAGGCGCGACGTCTTGCCCGGGAAATCGTGCGCCGTCGCGAGAACAGGCCGTTCGCCACCAGCGATGACCTCGTGGGTGCCATCCGCGCGGTCCTCGGGCCGCGCTCGGGACCGGGCGAGTTTGCGAGAATCTTCCAGGCGGTGAGAATCGCTGTCAACGACGAGATGGGATCGCTGGAGCGCGCGCTCCCGGCGCTGCGGGACAGGTTGAACCCGGGCGGAGTTTTCGCTGTCATCTCCTACCATTCGGGCGAGGACAGGATCACCAAGCACGCCATGCGCGAGTGGTCGCGAGACTGCACGTGCCCGCCCCGACAGCTTCGGTGCGCATGCGGCGGAGTCGCCGCGGGCTCCCTCGTTACCCGGAAGTCCGTGACCGCCGGCCCTGCTGAAACTTCCCGAAACCCGCGCGCGCGAAGCGCGCGACTGCGCGCGTGGCGAAGAAACAGGTAAGGCGCGGCCGGTGGATAGTTGCCGGCGTGCTCATCGCATTCGTGACAGTCTCTGCCGCTGTGGTTGCCCGGCGAAGTTACGGTCACCGCGAGGGAACCGAGCTGACGGCGCTTCAGCGCCGCAAGGCAAACCTCGAGAGCGAGCGCGTTCGTCTCGACCAGGAGATTCGGGACGCGTCGTCGCGTGCCCGGCTCCTCCCTGTGGCAGAGCGGCTCGGGATGCACATGCCGTCGGAAGTCCAGCTAGTCGTCCTCGAGCGACCAAAGAGGGGAAGTGGCTCGCCCTAGCCGCATAACTGTCGTCCACGGGACACTTGTCGTATTCGCGCTGCTGCTCATCGGACAGGCCGCGAGAGTCCAGCTCGTCCAGGGCGACGAGTGGGCCGAGCGTGCACGACGCCAGCAGTTCCGCTCGGGTCCGATGGTGGCGCCGCGCGGGAAGATCCTCGATGCGTCGGGCAACGTGCTGGCAGAAAGCCGTGAGCTTGTGCGCCTGAGTGTAGCGCCGCGCGAAGTGAAGAACGCGGCTGTCCTGGCGGCTGCGCTTCGTAAGTGGGGCCTCGAGGAACGTATCATCGCGGCTGCAACCAGCAAGGAAAGAAAGTGGGTGACGCTACCCGGACTTCATGTCGCGTCGGAGGCTGGCGCCCTTACATCGATCACCGGGGTTCATCCGCAGACAGTCGTCAACCGTGAGTACGTGACCGCGGCCGGGATCAGAAGGGTTGTCGGCGCAATCGACGCGACAGGCCGCGCGACGAGCGGCATTGAGCTGGCGCTCGACAGCATACTCGCCGGCGATTCTACTCGAGCCACGCTCGCGCGTGATGCAAGAGGGCGGCGCCTCGATTCTCCCGGGAGCTGGGTGACATCGCCCCGGGCCGGCAGCAACGTGACGCTGACGATCAACCGCGCCTTGCAGGAGATTTGCGAGCGCGCGCTCGCGCGCGCCACCGACAGTCTCGACGCGGCCGGCGGAGACATCGTTGTAATGAACCCCGTGACGGGAGAAATCCTCGCTCTGGCAAGTCGCAGGGCTGGCCGGATCTCGATGTCGAATACCGCGGTTACCGAGCCGTTCGAGCCGGGCTCGACTCTCAAGCCTTTTATCGCGGCCGCACTGTTTGCGAGAAATCGCGCGAGGCCGGACGAAGTCGTCCCGACCTACGGCGGCGTGATGAAAATCGGTCCGCGCACGATCACCGATCTCCGCAAGGCGAAGGAGCATAGTCTCGCCGACGTCATCAAGTACTCGAGCAATATCGGAATTGTGCAGTTTGGCGCGAGACTCTCGCCGCGTGAGACCTACGAGACGCTGAGGGATCTCGGGTTCGGGACTCCAACTGGCGTACCTATTCCGGGCGAAGCGGACGGCACGTTGCGAGAACCGGCAAGATGGCAGGCACCCTCGGCTGCATCGCTCGCCATGGGATACGAGATAGCGGTGACTCCGCTGCAGCTTGTGACGGCATATGCGGCGCTTGCCAACGGCGGCAACGTTGTCCAACCGCACATCGTTCGGGAAATACGGTCAGCGGACGGAGAGCTCACATACCAGGCGAAGCCGCGCATCGTGCGGCGGGTGTTCAGTGAGGCCGTTGCAGCAGATGTACGTCGACTGCTTGTCAGTGTCGTAGAGAGCGGAACCGCGGCGCGCGCCGACCTCGCGACGTTCACGCTGGCCGGCAAGAGCGGAACCGCCCGCCGGACCGAGGGGGGACGATATGTCCCCGGAAACTACACCGCATCTTTCGTCGGCATTTTCCCGGCGGAGAGGCCGCAGTACGTGGTGCTGGTGAAGATCGACTCGCCGCGCCGCGCATTCTATGGCGGCGAGGTTGCGGCGCCAGTCAGCGCGGCAGTCCTTCGCGCCGCACTTGCAGCGCAGGATGCAGCGCTCGACCGCCGCGCGCTTGCGAGCGAGGAGAAGGAAGTCCCGCTTGCACCCGAGCCGGCGGCTCAGGCGAACGCCGAAGCCGTGGCAGAGGCACCTGCCGCGTGGCCCGTCGAAGAGGTTGAGAAGGTGTATGGTGTCGACCCTGCGCCCTACGCTGAGCGCACAGCCCGTCCGCCGAGGGTGGTGTCGCTGCCGTTCGTGATGCCTGCGGCGCCGGCCGAAGAGGAGCTGCGGGCAGTCCCTGAAATCTCCGGTCTTCACACGCGCGCTGCGGTTCGGGCTTTGCATAACGCGGGATTCAGAGTTGCGCTCACCTCCGCGCAGGCTCTCCCCACGGTCCCTTCGGCCGGAACGCTGCTGCCAAGAGGCAGCATCGTAAAACTTCGGCATATTCCCTGATGCGATTTGAGCTGGCGCGCCTCATTGAAGCACTCGAGTCAGCGACTCTCCTCGTCGGGAGCCGCGGCGAGCTGCCGTCGTCAGTCGAGGGACTGTCTGATGACAGCCGGAACGTGCCTCGAGGCTCGCTCTTCATCGCCGTGCGCGGTTCTATTCGCGATGGACACGATTACCTCGATGCAGCTGCCGCGAAGGGCGCTATCGTGGCGATGGTGGAGGATCCTTCGCGCACGACCCTGCCTGCAATAATAGTCAGGGAGGGTCGCAAGGCGGCCGCGGTCGCTGCCGGCGCGGCTTTCGGGGATCCTTCCCGCGAGCTCCGCATGATCGGCGTGACGGGGACGAACGGCAAAAGCACAACCGCGGGAATCCTGCGCCACCTCCTGGACAAGCTGGGCTCGAGAAGCGCGTCGATCGGAACCCTGGGGGTTCTCTTCGGATCGGAGGCTGAGGTTGTTCCGGGCGGAACGGAGCTTACCACACCCGGGCCCGTCGAACTTCAGCGCATCCTTCGCGAGCTTGTGAATCGCGCCGTCACGACAGTAGCGATGGAGGTGTCCTCGCACAGCCTCGACCAGCGAAGGATCGACGGACTCAGCTTCGATGCTGCGGTTTTCACGAACCTCACGCGTGACCACCTGGACTACCACCACACGATGCAGGCGTACTTCGAAGCGAAGGCGCGCCTGATGGATTACGTGAAGCACGACGGCGCGGCGGCAATCAATGTCGACGACGCTAACTGGGCATCCCTTCCCGATTCCCGCAGGAAGATTCTCTTCGGTGAAGGCGCGCGGGCGCACGTCCGGGCGACTGACGTGAAGTTCAATCGCGCCGGCAGCGAATGGACGCTGAGCCACGGCGGGAAATCCCTGCCTGTGAAGCTCCCGCTCATCGGGGACGTGAATGTCCACAATGCGCTCGGAGCGGTCGCTGTAGGTCTTACGATCGGTGTTCCCCTCGAGGAGCTCGCGGCGGGCCTCGCCAATCTTCCACAGGTTCCGGGGCGGCTGGAGGTGATCTCGAACGAGCCGACTGTACTTCGCGACTACGCTCATACACCCCACGCGATCGAGCGCGCGCTGGTGGCGATCAGGCCGTTCACGCGGGGTCGCATCATACTGGTTTTCGGATGCGGCGGCGACCGTGACGCTGGCAAGCGCGCCGAGATGGGGAAAGCCGCGGAGACAGGCGCTGACCTCGTGATTATCACGAACGACAATCCGCGAACCGAGGATCCCGAGCGGATTCTCGACGATATCGAGATGGGAATGAGTCGCCCAAACCGGCTGCGCATTACGAAGCGGAAGCTGGCGATTGCGCAAGCTCTGGAGGAGGCGGAGGACGGAGATGTTGTGCTCCTCGCGGGCAAGGGACATGAGACATACCAGATAATCGGCACCACCCGGCTGCCGTTCGACGAGAAGCTGATTGTCCATGAGATGCTGACGGGAACCGCTTCTTGATCTTCTGGACACTCGATCGAGTCGCCGCGGCAATCGGCGACAGCGCATCCCGACGTCACCCGCGCGGAAGCTCGGATCTGGCCGGAATCAGCACGGACTCGCGCAAGGTGGGGAAGGGCGAGCTTTTCGTCGCGCTCGACGGCGGACAGTTCAACGGGCACGATTATATCGATGCAGCTGTCGGGAACGGAGCGGCGGCGGTCCTTGTGTCGCGGCCCTTCGACGATCTGCAGGTCCCGGTGTTCGTTGTTCCCGACACCCTTGTCGCACTGGGTCAGCTCGCCAACTATTACCGGCGCGCCTGGGGCGGACCGGTGGTCATGGTCGCAGGGAGCAACGGCAAGACAACGACAAAGGACCTGATCAGCGCCGCGTTGTCGAGAGCGATGAAGGTTCATGCCACAACGGGGAACCTCAACAACAGGATAGGAGTTCCGCTCACGCTCCTTTCCATCCCCCCTGCGGCCGAAATCGCCGTCGTCGAGGCTGGGACGAATCTTCCGGGCGAGGTCGCCACGCTGCGCGACATAATCGACCCCGACATATCCGTCGTAACCTCGGTGGGCGAGGAGCACCTCGAGGGGCTGGGTGACCTGGCAGGTGTCCTGAAAGAAGAGGCGGCGGCTTTTGACGGAGTCAGGATCGCGATAACACCCGCCGCCCAGCCGGAGATAGCGGAGGCTGCGCACGGGAAGGCGCGTGAGGTCATCACGGCGGGACTCGATGACGGCGACCTGAGGCCGGACTCGTGGTCGCTTTCGCCGGAGGGAATCGGGACGCTCACGTTCGAGGACGTTTCCGTCACGCCTCCCTTGCGGGGCGCTCACAATCTCCGCAACACGATGCTCGCTCTCGCCGTTGCACATTCATGCGGAGTGAGCGATGAAGTCGCGGCAGCGGGCATTCAGGCCATGCCCGTGCCGCGGATGCGCGTTGCCTGGGAGCAGATTGGAAAGGCGACGCTCGTAAACGACGCATACAACGCGAATCCCGGCTCGGCCCGCGCGGCGATCGATATTGTCAGGAGTCTTGATGGCGACAGGCAACGCGTGATAGTACTCGGCACGATGCGTGAGCTGGGATCGGAGTCCCGCCGCTGCCACGACGAGATCGCGGCGTATGCCCTGGATTCAGGCGCGGACATAGTTGCCGGAATCGGAGAATTCGCTGAGTCCCTCGACCGCGTCGCGCCCGCCGATCCGCGGACCGTTACATCGCCCGATGTGGGCGGGCTCTGGCCGGCGCTCGAGCCGCGCCTGAAGCCGGACGCGGTTATTCTATTGAAGGCATCGCGGGGCGTCAGGCTCGAGCAGCTCGTCCCGCAGTTATCAACCTGGGCAAAACCCTAGTGCTCAACTATCTGCTTGTCCCGCTGGTCGGCGAGTTCGGATTCCTGCGGATCTTCAACTACATATCGTTCCGCGCCGCAGGCGCGGCGGTGACGGCGCTTCTTGTCTCGTTTGTGGTCGGGCCGATGATACTCCGCCGGCTCAGACGGATGAGGCTTCATCAGGTGATCCGCGAAGGGACGCCTGACAGCCACCAGGAGAAACGGCGCACGCCCACGATGGGCGGCCTGATAGTGCTCGCCGCTACCCTGATCCCGACTATTCTCTGGGCGAAGCTGAACAACCGCTACGTGCTGATAGCGATGTTCGTGATGCTGTGGATGGGGTTCATCGGCTTCACTGACGATTTCCTGAAGTTGAAGCAGCGGCAGGCCGGGAAGAAGAACACCGGCCTGATCGAGGGATACAAGCTGCTCGGTCAGATATCGATCGGCTTGGCGCTCGGCTGGTACCTGTGGCAGTATCCGCTTTCCACGCTGCCCGGCGCTTCGACTACGCTGCCTTTCTATAAATACATCCTCATCGTTCCGACCGTGGGATGGCTCTATGTTCTGTTCGTCACGTTCGTCCTGACGGGGACGAGCAACGCGGTAAACATCACTGACGGGCTCGACGGCCTCGCAGCCGGCCTGACTGCCATCGCAGTTCTTACACTTGCCCTTTTCGCCTATGTGATCGGCCGGGTGGATGCCTCGGCGTACCTCCAGGTTTTCTACCTGCGCGGGGCAGGTGAGCTGACAGTCTTCTGCGCGGCAATAATGGGGGCTTGTATAGGATTTCTCTGGTACAACACCCATCCGGCCCAGGTTTTCATGGGCGATACCGGCTCTCTCGCTCTCGGCGGCGCGCTCGGGGCGATTGCGATTCTGCTCAAGTCCGAGTTCGTGTTGCTTCTGGTGGGCGGCGTATTTGTCGCCGAGATGCTCTCGGTCATCGTTCAGCGGGTCGCCTTCAAGGTTCTGAAGAGGATGAAGGGGCTCGAATATGCTCAATCCCACCGGGTGTTCCGGCTGGCGCCACTTCACCATCACTTCGAGAAAGGCGGCTGGGACGAAAGCCAGGTCGTGGTCCGCTTCTGGATTCTTGGAATACTTTGCGCGTTCCTCGCACTAAGCACGCTGAAACTGAGATGACGAAGTCTGAGAGACCGGATGGCGAGGTTGCCATTCTGGGCCTCGGCAGGAGCGGAAGCGCGGCGGCGAAACTGCTGCTCGCCGACGGGGTGCGTGTCTACGTTTCTGATTCCTCGTCTACGATCGGCGTCAACGACATCGCGCGCCAGCTCGGTGATCTCGGAGCATCGGTCGACGTCGGCGGGCATGACCTGGGGCGCATCCGGCGGGCTTCGCTGGTGGTGGTGAGCCCCGGAATTCCCCCCTCGTCTCCCGCGCTCGCGGCGGCGCGCGATGCCGGCCTGTCCGTCGTAAGCGAGGTGGACCTTGCGCTGGGTTATCTCTCCGGCTCCCGCATCATCGCCTTGACGGGCACAAATGGAAAGACAACGACTACCGCGCTCATCGGGCATATCCTGCGCGGGCTGGGAGAAGATGCGGTTGATGCCGGCAATATCGGCGTCCCATTGTCTGACTTCGCTCGGCGCGACAGCAGGCCCGACTGGATCGCGCTCGAGATGTCGTCGTTTCAGCTCCATGACACGCCTGGTCTCGCTCCGGACGTGGGCGTCCTGACGAATCTCAGCCCCGACCATCTCGACAGGTATCTCACGGCGGAAGAATACTACGCCGACAAGATGCTCCTCTTTGCAAACGCTTCCGGTGAATCCCGGTGGGTTCTCAACGGCGACGACGCGCGTGTCTCTTCGATGACCGCCCGCCTTGCGGGCAGAATCGCCCGGTTCTCGCTGCGTGGTGAAGCTGATGCGTGGCTGGACTCTGCGTCTGGTTCGCTCAGGCTGCTGGGATCCGTTCTCATGCAACGGAGCGAACTCAAGCTGCTCGGCGAGCACAATGTGGCGAATGTGCTCGCGGCCGCGCTTGCTGTGGCTGTCGCGGATGAGAAATTTGCAGCCGCCGATTCACTCGCCAGGATGCGCGAGAGCCTGATGACTTTTCAGGCGATCCCTCACCGGCTCGAGATCGTCGGGGAAAAGGACGGCGTTCAGTGGATAAACGACTCGAAGGCGACGAACGTGAGCTCGGCCATGGTTGCGATACAGGGAATGCAAAGGCCAACTGTCCTTCTCCTGGGAGGTCGCCACAAGGGGGAAGCCTACACCGCGCTGGCGGACGTCATCCGCCAATCGGTAAAGACAGTCATTGCCTTTGGTGAGGCCGCTGACGACATAGAAAAGGATCTCGACGGACTGGTGCCGATCGTGAAGCTTGGCGATGACTTCGAGGAAGTGATCGGGAAGGCACGCGCCGAGGCAGAGGAAGGCGACGCAGTGCTCCTTTCGCCCGCTTGCTCGAGCTTTGACATGTTCCGGAATTACGAGGAGCGGGGCGAGCGCTTCAGGCAGCTCGCGCTGGAAAGCTAGAGTGGCAACCACAGTCGCGGATGTCCGCTATCGATGGTACATGGGCGCCGAGGCGCGGCTTCTCCTCGTCATCACTGCGACTCTGCTGGCCTTCGGGCTGGTGACGGTCTTCAGCGCCAGCTCCATGGCGGCGCAGTCGCGCAATCTCGGCAGCAGTTTTTTCTTCACCCGCCAGCTCATCGGGGTCGTCGCCGGGCTCGTGGCGCTGGCAGTATTCGCGAAGGTAGATGCCGAGCTGTGGAGGAAGTACGCGTGGCCGCTGATGATACTTTCGATGCTGCTGCTGCTCGTCGTCATCCTGCCATTCACCGAGTCAATCGCGCCTCGCATCCGCGGATCTCGAAGGTTCCTTATCGGCTCTTCGCTGCAGCCGTCGGAGCTCGGCAAGATCGCGGTGATCGTGTGGACGTCGATGCTCGTCGTAAAGAAGGGAGAAACACTGAGGCGTCTGACGAAGGGCCTTCTTCCGTTTCTTGTCGTAATCGGAGTGCTCGACCTGCTCGTCGCGCTCGAGCCCGACCTGTCGGTCGCCATGATGTACACCCTGATCATGGCGATAATTCTTTTTGCGGGGGGAGTGAGAATCGGTCACTTCGTGGTTCTCGGCATCGTCGCCGTGCCGGTGTTATGGGGCCAGATGCAGCGGCTGAACTACGCGCTGCTGCGGATGACCGCGTTCTTCGATCCCGGCAGCGCGCCAGCACATCTCAACGATCAGCTGAGGCAGTCGTTGATCGCCGTCGGTTCGGGACAGGTCTTCGGCGTTGGTCTCGGGCAGGGCAGGCAGCAGCTGGGTTTTCTGCCGCTTGCCTATGACGACTTCATCGCCGGCTCGATCGGCGAAGAGTGGGGCTTCGTCGGCCTGAGCCTCGTGATACTCGCCTTCGCTCTGTATGCGTTCCTGGGTTTCCGGATCGCGCGCAAGGCACGGTCCCAGTTTCTTCAGCTTACAGCTGTCGGGATAACGGCTACGGTGGTCATAACTGCCTTTCTCCACATCGGAGTCGCGATAGGTCTGCTTCCCACGACCGGACTGACTCTTCCTTTCATCTCGTACGGACGGTCGAACATGGTGCTGTCCCTTCTGATGACGGGAATTCTCGTCAATATCGGCAGCACGCGTGAAAAGGTCGTAGGGTCGCGGGCGACGGACCCGTCATTCTCGCTGGCAAGAGCGTGAGAGTTCTCTTTGCAGGTGGAGGAACGGGCGGCCATCTATACCCGGGGCTTTCGATCGCCCGCGCCCTGAAGCGAATCGATCCTTCAATCGAGCCTTTCTTCGTTGGCGCGGCGCGGGGCATCGAGAGAAACGTTCTGCCATCGGCGGGATTTCCGTACGAGCTGCTCGACCTTCACCCGCTCTACAGGTCGCGACCATGGGAGAACTGGAAGACACTTCGCGGCGCGCTGTCGGGCTGGGCGCGGCTGGGCCGGATAGTAAAAGCCGAACGGCCTGCCTGTGTGGTGGGCACCGGCGGGTACGCATCCGGCATCGCGCTCGCGTACGCCCGAATGCATGGGATTCCGTACGTTCTTCAGGAACAGAACAGCTATCCGGGCCTCACGACGCGACTCTTCAGCGGTCGAGCCGCGCAGATACACAACGGATTTCCGGAGGCGGCGAACCACCTGCGCGCCGGAAAATCGACGAAGGTCTTCGATTCGGGAAACCCCATCGAGCCGCCGCCGGCCGTGAGACCCGACAAGGCCGCGGCTCGGAGGGCGTGGGGATTCCCGGCGGTGGGCGGAAGGGTGATGCTCGTATACGGGGGCAGCCAGGGCTCGAAAGCAATGAACGACACTGTAGCAGAGTGGGTACGCCGCGGAATCCCGGATGGCCTTTTCCTGATCTGGTCAACAGGTCAGGGGACTCACGCAGATTATGCATCTCTCGAAACCGATCGTGTGAAGGTCAGGGCTTACCTCTCTCCAGTAGCGGATGCGTACGCGGCGGCCGACTTTGCGCTGTCGCGAGGCGGGGCGATTGCTACCGCCGAGCTTTGCGCGTGGGGAATCCCGCCGATTGTTGTTCCGCTGCCCACTGCGGCCGCGGATCATCAGACAGCCAACGCCAGGGCGCTCGCCGCCGCGGGCGCGGCGGAGCTGATCACCCAGCGCGATCTCAACGTTGAGTCCCTCAGCCGGGCGGTTGAAGCCCTGCTGGCCGATCCCGGTCTGCTCGCGACCCGGTCCGCGGCGGTGCGCGAGCGGGCGAGGCCGCATGCAGCTGAAGAAATCGCGACCCATATTCTCGAGATCATCCCCGCCCCAGCGTTGACCGGCCAGCCATGACCACGAACGCCGACCGCCCAATCCATTTCGTAGGAATAGCCGGTGCCGGGATGACCGGACTTGCTGAGCTTCTCATTCGGCGCGGGGTCAGAGTGACCGGTTGCGATTCGTCAGCCGCCGGCAGTCCCGATCTCGAACGGCTCGGTATTCACGTCACTCACGGGCACGACCCTTCTCACGTCGAAGGCGTCGCCGAGGTGATAGTCACTTCCGCGATGAAAAGGGATCACGTGGAGCTCGCGCGGGCTCGCGCGCTGGGGATTCCTGTAACCCGGCGCGCTGAAGCGCTTGGCCGCGCGGTTTCGGTGGGCAAGGTTGTCGCAGTCGCGGGCACGCACGGAAAGACGACAACGACGGTCATGACGACGCAGGCGCTCAGCGCAGCGGGGCTCGCGCCAACCGGGGTGGCGGGCGGCCGCGTCGGCGCGTGGAACGGAAATCTCAGCGAGGGCGGGGAATCGTTGTTCGTCGTGGAAGCTGACGAGTACGACAGATCTTTTCTCGCACTCTCGCCGGACATCGCTGTCGTAACGAACATGGAGGCCGACCACCTCGACATCTACCCCGGCGGAATCGACGAAATTCGAGATGCCTTCGCGCAGTTCACGAGCGGTGCCCGCGTGATAATAATCTGTGACGACGACAAGGGAGCCTCGAGTCTGCCAACCCCGAGCACCGCCGAGATAATCAGGTATGGGACGGTCTCCGCTGAGGCCAGGCTTGTCGCGAGGAACCTGGAGCCCGTCGGTGGCGGAGTGAAATTCGACGTGAGATACGACGGCTCCGAGCTTGGCGCCGTTACTCTCGCCGTGCCCGGAACCCACAACGTGCGGAACGCCCTTGCAGCTATCGCGTCGGGGATTGCGTGTGGCGTCACGCTCTCCGCGATGCGCTACGGGCTCGAGACGTTCACCGGAGTTGAGAGACGGTTCCAGCTGCTCGGCAGTGCAGGCGCCGTAACTGTGATTGACGACTACGCGCACCATCCGACCGAGATAGAAGCGACTCTGCAGGCGGCGCGTTCGGCGTTTCCGGGAAGGCGGGTGATCGCGGCGTTCCAGCCTCACCTCTATACACGGACACGGGATTTTCACGAGCAGTTCGCTGAGGCGCTCGCGGCGGCGGACCTCGTCTACCTCTGTGATCTGTATCCGGCGCGGGAGACGCCGATCGAGGGCGTGTCGGCTGAGATGATTGCTGCGCCGATGCGCAACAATGGCCGCGCGCCCGTGTGGGAGGGTCCCCGCGCCGACCTCGCCGCCGCGCTCGCGCGCGATGTGACCGCGGGCGACGTCGTGCTCACGATCGGCGCCGGTGACATAACAGTTTGCGGGCCCGAGCTCCTCAAGCTGCTCGCGACAAGGGAGTGAACGACAGCATCGAGATGGTCAACGACGAGCCTCCGCGCGTCAGCGTGAAATGGAAGCTCATCTCGGTGCTGCTCGTTCTCGCTCTCCTGGCGCCGGCATCCTGGCTTGCCAGGAAGGGCGCATCGAAGATGGATTTCTTCCAGCTGCGCTCCGTCTCGGTCGAGGGTACACGGTATCTCTCCCCGGAGACAGTCATGGAACGGCTCGCGCTCGACACGACGCGGTCGGTGTGGGACGACACCGCGCCGCTCACAGAGCGGCTCAGAAGGATGTCGCAGGTTTCTGCTGTCGAGATTTCGCGCAAGCTACCGGGAACTCTCGTCGTCAGGATTCGCGAGAACATTCCAGTGGCACTGGTCCCGAGTCCGCGCGGCCTCGAGGCAGTTGACACCGCGGGAACCGTTCTTCCGATCGATCCGACAGCGGAGGACATCGACCTTCCGGTCGCGTCCCAGCGTGACGTCAGCATTCTCGCGCTGCTCGGTGAGATCCGGGCCGGAGATCCGCGGCTCTACCGTCGAATCAGCGAGGTTTCCCGGGACGGCCGCAGCGGCCTCGTGCTCGAGCTATTGCCTGAACCGACTTCGGGAATTTCCGCCGCCACGGTATCAGGGAGGCCATCGCTGCGTGTAAGGGTTCCGCCGGGGGTGCCCGTTGAGCGATTGGCCGATATCTTTCCCGTCGAATCGGACCTGGTGCGGCGCCGGGCAAATGTCGCCGAGCTCGACCTACGCTACCGCGATCAGGTGATCGCAAGGCTTCAATGAATCAGGAACACGTCATCGCCGCCCTGGACATAGGATCGGCGAAAACAACGGTATTGATTGCCGAGGCGATCGGTGATCTCCACCGGCAGACATCGATAAAGGTTCTTGGCGTAGGGCAGGCCCGGACCACGGGTCTCCGCAGGGGAATAGTCTCCAACATCGAGGAGACGACCCGCTCCATCAAGAAGGCGATGGAGGACGCGGAGCGGATGGCCGGCGTTCGCATAGAGTCGATCTATGCAGGGATTTCAGGCGAGCATGTCAGGGCGATGACAAGCACCGGTATCGTCGCGGTGAACGGTGACGAGATCACGCGGTCTGACGTGAATCGCGCGAATGAGGTTGCCCGCGCCCAGCCGATCCCCGGAGACCGGGAGCTCCTGCACGCGATCCCGCAGGAATACACCGTTGACAAGAACCAGGGAATCAGGGACCCGATCGGCATGATCGGGACACGTCTTGAAACCGAGATGTACCTCGTGACGATCGGGAGCTCGCCGGCGATGAACCTGCGGAAATCAGTAGAGCGCGCCGGGTACAGGGTAAAGGAGCTGGTTCTGGAACCGATCGCCAGCGCCCTCGCCGTCCTCACCGAGGATGAGAAGGAACTCGGCGTTGCCCTCGTCGAGATGGGCGCAGGCACCACTGACATCGCGATCTTCCACGAGGGAAAGATCCGCCACGTGGCGTTGATCGCCTTCGGAGGCTCGAACGTAACGAGCGACATAGTCCACGGCATGGGTGTGACGCAGGCTGACGCCGAGCGACTGAAGGAGCGCTACGGGTGCGCCTACGAGCCGATGGTCGACCCGGATGACGTTGTCGAGCTTCCGAGCACGGCGTCCCAGGGCGAGAGGCACATTCCGAGAGAAGTCCTTGCGCACATTATCCACCAGCGAATCGACGAGATATTCTCGCTCGTTCATACCGAGATTCAGCGAGCCGGTTTTGGCAACCGGCTGAGTGGCGGAATTGTCGTGACAGGCGGTGCGGCAGCGATGCAGGGGGTGGCCGAGCTCGCCACCGACGTTTTCGGCACGGCTGTGAGGATCGGCATACCGACGGAGAACATCGGCGGCCTTGCCGACTCGGTCGAGGCGCCGCGGTTCGCGACGGTCGCTGGCCTGGCGCTTTACGGCGCGAACAGAGTTGTCATCGGAGGTGCATCGGCGGCAGGCCGGAAGCGGACAATCTCCTCGCCGAACATGGACCGCTTCGCCCAGCGACTCAAGACCTGGCTCCAGGATTTTTTCTAGCCGTCTCTCGCGGCCGGATGGGTCGTCGCAAACGCTGCAGCGACAGTCGATTGAGTCTGTCCACATCAAAAACTTTCCAGGTGTTCCGGAATTGTGGGAAAGCGCCGGGTTCACGCTCCCGTAAAAATTCTTTTGCGCTGGGCTGATTCACTATTGGATGCGGCGCCGGTGCGCATGTATATTGGCCCTCCGGTCATCCACCCAGCAGCTTCGGAGTCCCCGCCTGATGAATTTCGAGTTCGAGGAAAGCGCGTCCGAGAACGCTCGGATGAAGGTCGTGGGTGTCGGCGGCGGCGGAGGCAACGCCGTCAACCGAATGATCGAAGAGCGGCTTTCGGGGGTCGAGTTCATCTCGATAAACACCGACGCGCAGGCCCTCCTGAACTCGAAGTCAGACGTCAAGATCCAGATCGGCAAGAAGCTCACTCGCGGACTCGGCGCCGGGGCCCGGCCCGAGATAGGCAAGCAGGCAGTAGAGGAGAACCGCGAGGAGGTCTCGCGCGTCCTCACGAACGCCGACCTGGTCTTCGTAACCTGCGGAATGGGCGGTGGCACCGGCACGGGTGCCGCGCCAACCGTCTGCGAGCTGGCACGGGAAGCCGGTGCCCTGACAGTCGGCATCGTCACCCGGCCGTTCCTCTTCGAGGGCCGGAAGCGGCTCCGCCAGGCTGAGCTCGGTATCGCCGAGATGCGGAAGCATGTCGACACGATGATCGTCGTCCCCAACGAGCGCCTGCTGGCGGTCGTAGGAAAGGGAATTCCGTTCCACGAGGCGCTGAAGAAGGCCGACGAGGTCCTGCTGCACGCGACCCAGGGCATCTCCACGCTCATCACCGTGACTGGTCTCGTCAACGTCGACTTCGCTGACGTTCGCACAGTCATGCAGGAGGGCGGCTCCGCCCTTATGGGAACGGGAATCGGCAGGGGTGAAAATCGCGCGACTGATGCCGCGCAGCAGGCGATCGCCAGCCCGCTCCTCGACAACGTCTCGGTATCCGGAGCAACGGGTGTGCTCGTCAACATCACGGGCGGTGACGACCTCACGCTCGGTGACGTTCACCAGATCGTCGAGATCGTCAAGGACGCTGTCGGCGAGGACGCCGAGATCATCTTCGGCACGGTGAACGAGAAGGCAATGCAGGGCGAGTGTCGGGTGACCGTGATAGCCACAGGATTCGACAAGAGCCCCTCCAACATCGCTGCCCAGGCCGCGGTCGAGCCTCACCTTGCGAGAAGTGCGACGCAGGCAAAGTCCGGCACGCCCGTGATACAGCTCCCGGTGCGAAACCGCGCACCGGTGACCAACGGCAGAACGGTTCAGGCCAACGACATTCCCCGGCGCGTTACTCCTCTCTCTCCTCCATCGTCGTCTCCTGAGAAGACTGACGACAACGGACAGGATCTCAGCGATATGGAGATCCCGACGTTCATTCGGAGACAGATGGATTGACGGTTGGAACAGCGCGGGCGATAACCTATACAGTAGTCGGATTGTTCGCGGTGGCAGCGTTGCGCATGACGCCGCCCATCGCTCCAACCCCCGGCACCCGGGCGCTCGGCGGATTCAGCGCCCAGAGCGTCGCCGGCAAGGCGACCGCAACTTCGCGGCAGATTACGTTCGCGCCTGTTGTGGTGAGTCCCCGGGAGGTGATGGTTTCCCCGGTTCTCGTGGTCGCATCGAACAAGGACCTCGTCGACACCCTCACAGTGAGCGGCACGATCCAGTCGAGCCTCTTTTCGGCGCTCGACAAGAGCAGCAGCGCGGACCTGCCGAGGTCCGCCCGCGCGGAGCTGGCCTTCTCCCTCGCTGACATCTTCGAGTACCGCGTCGACATGACGCGGGATTTCCAGGTCGGCGACAAGTTCCAGGTCCTGGTCGAGCGACTCCAGAAGCCGAATGGCGCGATAATCATCAACAAGGTGCTCGGCGCGCGTCTGGCATTGTCAGGCAACGAGATCGAGGCGATCCGCTTCGACAGCCGCAACGCAAGCGGCGATTACTTCGATGAATCGGGAAAGTCCCTTCGCGCTTCGTTCCTCCGCACGCCTGTGAACTTCCGCAGGATATCGAGCATGTTCGGCGGCCGGCGTCATCCGGTTCTCGGGGTCTGGCGGAAGCACAAGGGGACCGATTACGCAGCCGCCCAGGGTACTCCCGTCAGGTCTATCGGAGATGGCGTGGTGATTTTCGCAGGGAGAAAGGGCGGTTACGGGAACACCATAGATATCAAGCATCGCAACGGATTCGTCAGTCGTTATGGTCACCTGCGCAACTTTGCCACCGGCATACGCGCCGGAAAGCGAGTGACGATTGGCAGCACCATAGGCGCCGTGGGACAGACGGGGATGGCGACCGGACCCCACCTTCACTTCGAGATTCTCGTGAACGGAGTGCAGCGCGACCCGCGTATCGCCCTCCAGATGAAGGGCGGCGAGCCGATCCCGTCATCCGAAAGAAGCACGTTCGAGCAGTTGCGCTCGCGAACCCTGGCGACCCTGGCGTCGGCCGGAGAGTAACCCGCGCGGCGTGTCCGGAGCCCCATGGTTGAATGATGGCCGTTGCGAAGCGATCGCTGCGGCCATTTTTGTTTGCCTGTTATCTTCCTCGACATGGCAAGAATTCTCAAACGCTCGACGGATACCCGCTCACGGTCCCTCTGGCAGCGCATCAGGGACGTCGCGATGCTCGATGTCACCACCCTGGCACGCGGCGGAAGTATCGCGGGCTCGCTCGAAAAGCTCGAAGAGGTACTTATCGAGGCGGACTTTGGTGTCTCGACGAGCATGCAGCTCGTCGAGGAGGTCGAGCGCAAGGCAATGCGGGGAGAGGTGAGGTCCCAGGAGGATTTCCTGCGGGCGCTCGAGGAGGGAGTAGCCACCGCCCTCGGAGCTGATGGTGACGACACTTCAATGCACTTCGCCCCCGAAGGTCCAACCGTCGTTCTTGTGATCGGCGTAAACGGCGCGGGGAAGACAACCTTCATCGGCAAGCTCGCTGCCCTGATGCAGGCGCGCGGCAAGACAGTTCTCGTAGGGGCGGCCGATACCTTCCGCGCGGGGGCGGTCGACCAACTCCAGCGCTGGGCTGAAAGAAGCGGCGCCGGTTTCATCGGCGCGCCCGCAGGAAGCGACCCGGCCTCAGTTGCGTTCAACGCAATCGACGCCGGCGTGACACGCGGCTCCGACGTCGTGATCATCGATACCGCCGGGCGCCTTCATACGAGCTCCGGCCTGATGGACGAGCTGAAAAAGATTCATCGGGTGGTCGCGAGAAGGATCCCCGGCGCCCCGCACGAGACCCTTCTCGTGCTCGACGCGACGATCGGGCAGAACGCGCTTGCCCAGGCGCGCACGTTCGCGGCGGCGGTCCCGGTGACCGGCCTCGTCATGACGAAACTCGACGGTACAGCGCGAGGCGGAATCGTCCTCGCCGTTCGCGAAGCGCTGAACGTCCCGGTGAAGTTCATCGGTACCGGCGAAACGATGGCCGACATAGAGCCGTTCAATCCCGTGGCGTTCGCCGCCGAGCTAGTCGAGGGATAGGGTATGCGCGCCGGCGAACGAGGCACCTCGGCGACCGGCAAGGTTTATCTCGACATGCCCGTGATGTACCTCAAGGGAGTGGGGCCGATGCGTGCCGAGTCGCTCCGGCGCCTTGGGATCATGACTGCCCGCGACCTGCTCTACCACATTCCGCACAGATACGAGGACGCGAGCACCGTCAGCGCCATCTCCTCTCTCGAGCCGGGCATGCACGCGACGATCGTGGGCAAGGTGATCTCGAAGGGAATCCTGCCTACCCGGAAGGGACTCAGGATATTCCAGGCGGTCGTCAGGGACGGCTCGGGCATCATCGAGGCATCGTGGCCCGGGCAGCCGTTCCTCGACCGCGTCATCGCGAAAGACGACACGCTGCTGCTCAGCGGTCCGGTGAAGTTCTATCACGGCCGTCAGCTTCAGCCGCGGGAGTACGTAAACCTCGGAAGCGACGCGACGGGAATCGGCGAAGGGCGTGTGTTGTCCGTCTATCCCGCAATTGAAGGGTTCTCGCCGAAGGTCATACGGGGAATCATCGACCAGAACCTGGACACGCTGCTGACACTCTTGCGCGAATATCTGCCGCGAGAGCTGCTTGCGCCGTCCTCGCTGCCGCAGTTGCCCGACGCGATTCGGATGCTTCACAGGCCGGCTTCAATCGCCGAAGCCGCTCGCGGGCGTGACCGGATTGCGTTCGAGGAGCTGCTGTTCGTGAGCCTGCTCCAGATGCGGGCGAACAAGCTTGCCCGCGAGCGGCGAACGGGGATCACTTTCACGAACCGTCGCGAGCTGACTTCGGCCCTGCGGGCTGCGCTCCCCTTCGAGCTTACCGCGGGACAGAGGACCGCGATCGCTGAGATCGTAAAGGACATGTGCAGCGACCAGAGGATGCACAGGCTGCTTCAGGGGGATGTCGGGAGCGGCAAGACTATCGTCGCCCTGTTCGCGTGTCTCCTTGCCATGGAGAACGGTTATCAAGCGGCGATAATGGCGCCCACCGAGCTGCTTGCAGAGCAGCATCATCGCACCGTCTCGAAGCTTCTGCGGCCACTCGGCATTGTGCCACTGCTCCTCACGGGCAGCCTGAAGACCGGAGTGCGGGCCGAGGCGGCGTCGAGAATGGCTTCGGACGGACCGCTGCTCGTTATCGGGACGCATGCGCTTGTCCAGCACGCAACCTCGTTTGCCCGACTGGGCTTTGCGGTAATCGACGAGCAGCATCGATTCGGCGTCGGCCATCGTGCGGCACTTTCAGCGAAGGGTGAGCGGCCCGATGTGCTTCTGATGACGGCGACTCCGATACCTCGGTCGCTTGCTCTCACTGTCTACGGTGATCTCGACGTCAGCACTCTTCACGAACGGCCGGCGGGACGGCAGCGGGTCACGACAGTAATGAGGGGCGAGAAGCACCGGGCGAAGGTGCTCGATTTCGTCAGGGCGGAGACTGACGCCGGGCGCCAGGCCTACATCGTCTACCCGGTAATCGAGGAATCGGAGAAGACCGATCTCAAGGCGGCGACGACGATGTTCGAGTTGCTGTCGGCGGGGGCGTTCGCCGGAAAGAAGACAGCGTTGCTGCACGGCAGGATGGGGCCGGCGGAACGCGACGGTACGATGCGCGCGTTTCGAGACGGGGAAGTAGACGTCCTCGTTGCCACAACGGTGATCGAAGTCGGCATCGACGTCCCGAACGCGACGGTGATGCTCATCGAGCATCCGGAACGGTTCGGGCTGTCACAGCTTCACCAGCTCCGGGGTCGTGTCGGGCGTGGCGCAGAGGCATCGTTCTGTATCATGCTCGGAAACTTCGGGCCGGATGCGATGGAGCGGCTGAGCATCTTCGAATCAACTGACGACGGGTTCGAGATTGCCAGAGCCGATTTCCGGTTACGGGGAATGGGAAATCTCTTTGGTGAGCAGCAGAGCGGGGCGGCAACGTTTCGTGTCGCCGACCTGATCAGGGACGAGGCACTCAACATTGAAGCGCGCGAAGCTGCCGGAAAGATTCTCGCGATTGACCCGGAGCTCGAGCATGAAGCTCACGCGGGCCTGCGAAAGGTGCTGAGCGCCCGCTACTCCAGGGCGCTCGAATTATTCAGGGTTGGGTGACGGGCCGGGTCGGGTTTGCAAGCCGCCTTCTGATGCGGTCGAGCTCGGCGTTGGCGCGCGCCAGCTGATCGCGCAGGGACGCTATCTCCTCCTCCCGCGAGACAAACACTGTATCCCTGCCGACTATCCGCGGCTGAGACTGAGCCGCGCTCCTGAGAGCCTGCACCGACTGCGCGGTCCGCCGCAGCACTTCCGCCTGAGACCGGTACCACCTGGTGCCGGGGGTCTCGAGATAAATATCGAGAGCCCTGATTCCTTCAGGGATCGAAGTGCGCTTGTTCGCGGGATCTACCATATACAGAGCCCGCCAGAAGGCGGTCTCCGTCGCCTCTTCGGTGCCCTTCGTCTTCAGGGCGAATCCCGACAGGACCCGGTCTGCGGCTGCGTGATTTCCGTCTCGGACCAGTGAGTCGGCAACTTCGAGAACCTCGGCGAAGGCCTGTCCCGCGGGCGCGGGGGCGGCGGCAACGCGGCGCTGCGAACAGCCGGCCAGCGCGAGTGCCGCTGCAATCAGGATCCAGCTCGTAATGGCTCTGGGTTGTGAGATCAAGCGACTTCCTCGACGACTGGAGTACGACGAAACGGCGTGCGACGGGTTATCGCAGCACGGACGGGCAGGACTATTGAAAAAGTCGTGCCGATTCCCTGGGTGCTGTCTACCCGGATGGTCCCACCGTGTGCCTCGACGATCTCGCGCGCAATTGCCAGGCCCAGTCCTGTACCTTTGGCGGCAGCGAATGCCTGATTGCTCGCCTGGAAGAACTTCTCGAAGATGTGCGGCAGCTGTTCAGCGCTGATCCCGACTCCGCTGTCCCGCACCGTGACGCCGACCTCGTGCTCCGAACCCTCGAGCGCGAGCTCGACTGTCCCTCCGCGGTCGGTGAACTTGAACGCATTTGAAAGAAGATTTCCGAGAACCTCGTTGATACGATCCTCGTCCCACAGCACGTGTGTCGGGAGGTCGCCACCGCGGACCACCCGGAAGCTTATCTCGCGCTGCAGCGCCAGAACCTGGAACGATGTCTCGAAAGAGTGAAGGAACCTGTCGAGATCGACCTGCCGCCTCTCGAGCTTGCCGCCGCCTGCCTCGAACCGGCTGATGTCGAGCAGCCGCTTCACCAGCCGGGTCAGCGTCTGGGCCTGCTTGCCGAGGGTCGCGCATATCTCGCGCTGCTTGGGATTCAGCTCTCCGTAGATGTTCTCCTGGAGCAGCTCGAGGTATCCGACTATCACGTTGATCGGAGTCTTGAGTTCGTGCGACGCCACCGACACAAATTCCGCCTTGAGCTTGTCGAGCTCGGCGAGCTGCGCAGTCATCCCGTGGTAGCTGTTTGCCAGACGTCCGAATTCGTCTGTCCGCTTCTCCATGGCAGGAAGCCGCTGGGTGAAGTCCCCGTCAGCGACCGCCTTCATTCCCTTGTCGAGCTCGTGGACGGGGCGGCTGATCGAGCGTGTGAGCCAGATCGCAATGAGCGTGGCGAGAAGGAGCGCTACGGCCAGGGACCCGGCAGCTGTCCGTTGCGCCTCGCCAGTGGCCGATGCCGCAGCTTCGACGCGATCATGGGTCTCGTCGCGCAGCTTCAGCTCGGTGCGCGCGACTGCGCGCGCGATAATGTTGAGCGCTGGACGTGACCGTTGCGCCGAGATCTCGTCGGCGGTGTTGGCTGCCTGGGCGTTGATCGCTGCCCACTGTGCTTCAGTCGACGCGCGGAGGGCCATGATCGCGTCGCCGACATCAGAAGCATCCTGCCGCGAAGAATACGGCGCGAGCGAATCAGCCATTACCGCAAGGCGATCGAGCTGCTGCCGCATCCTGAGATAAGCAGTCGAGTCGCCGATGATGCTCAGCGCATCTTCCTGCCTGACAACGTCGTCGGTCAACTCGCGGAAGTTGCCGAGTATGAGGGACCCGGCGAACTCACGGTCGCGAAGCGTGCGCGTGGTCTGGTGCACCTCCTCGAGCGAGCGCAGCGCGAGAATGAGCGGCACGAGCAGGATGATTGTCAGCGAAACGATGCCGAGGCCGAGGCGCGTGCGCAGCTTCATGCGCGGTTGACACCCCTATAGGCAGAACCTAGCTTGCCGCGAACCCGCCCTGTCGAACGAAAGACCAATGACTCCCCCATACTTGCGAATAGCCGAACTCAGCCGTACTCCCGGACAGGTAGCCCGTGTTCGCGGCTGGGTCGTTCACCTGCGCTCGTCCGGCAAGGTCGCCTTCATCGTCATGCGTGATGGAAGCGGCACCCTCCAGTGCGTTCTCGTGAAAAGTAGTCTCCCCGCCGAAGCGTGGGAACGGTTCTCCCGACTCACACAGGAAACGACGATCGAGGTGACCGGAGAGGTACGCCCCGACGCGCGTGCTCCGGGAGGGGTCGAGCTGGGAGTCACGGACCTCTCGATTACGGGGGAAAGCCCTGTCGATTACCCGATCCAGCCTAAGGAGCACGGTATCGACTACCTGCTCGACAATCGGCATTTCTGGCTTCGGAGCGACCGGCAGAGGGCGATCGCCCGCGTGCGCCACGAGGTCGAGCAGGCAATCCGCGATTTCTTCTACGAGCGGGATTTCACTCTCGTTGACACTCCAATCCTGACGGCAGCGATCGGCGAGCGCAG
>JBBQZF010000004.1:0-44016 GCA_038208015.1 Gemmatimonadales bacterium | reverse complement strand
AGCCGAAAAAACCTCGAGTTCGCAAAGCAGATGTTCAACCGGGCGATCCAGATAGACCCGGATTACGCCATCGCGCATGCCGGCGTCGCCGACGCCTGCTCGATTCTCTACATGTATTTCGACGCCCGTGACTTCAACCTGAAGCAGGCTGATTCGGCAAGCCTGAAAGCGCTCGAGCTCGATCCTGACCTCGCGGAGTCGCACGCCGCGCGGGGACTCGCTGTGTCGCTGAGCAAGCGGTGGGATGAGGCGGCTCAGGAGTTCGAGACGGCAATGCGGCTTGATCCCAAGCTCTATGAGGCGCCGTACTTTTACGGGCGCGCGCGCACGACTCAGGGACGCGCCGCCGATGCGATAAAGTTGTTCGAGCGGGCCGCGGCTGTCAGGCCGGAAGATTATCAGGCTCCGGTGCTGCTCGCGCAGGCATACGATTCACTCGGAGACACGGCAAACGCGGAAAGCTGGTATCGCCGCGGCGTGCAGATCCTTGGCGAGCGGATGGAGCTCAATCCTGATGACACGAGGGCGATGATTCTTGGCGCCTGCGCCCTCGCCCGGCTCGGGGAGCGGGAGCGGGCCCTCGACATGGCGAACCGGGCACTTGCCGTTGACCCGGACGATTCTGCGCTGCTGTACAACGTCGCGTGCGTCTACTCCTCGCTGAAAGAGACGGAGCGGGCAATCGAGGTGCTCGAGCGCGCGGTGGATCGTGGCATGGGTCAGCGCGAATGGATCGAAACCGACCCGGACCTTGCACCGCTCCGCGGCACGCCGCGGTATGAAGCACTGCTGAAGGCGATGTAACTTGATGTTGACCACCACCTCATAACGGAGATTTAAATGGACCTTCTCACATGGCTTATTGTCGGACTCATTGCGGGCGTTCTTGCTTCGCTGGTGATGGGCGGGACCGGGTACGGCCTCATCGGTGACATCATAATCGGAATCGTTGGCGCGTTCGTCGGCGGATGGCTGTTCCGGACGATGGGCGTCGCGGTGCCACTGGCGGGACTCGCGGGGACGATCCTTGTCGCTTTCATCGGCGCGGTGGTTCTTCTTTTCGTGATAAGACTTGTGAGGCGGGGAAGCGCTCGAGCTTGACGCTCTAGCGCCGGCTCAGGCGCGGATCTCCGAGCCGGCAATATCGCAGGCTTAGTCAGCCCTGCCCCGGATGTGAGCGACAAAACCCCGCGACGCGGAAAAAACGTTGCGGGGTTTCCGTTCCAGATGGGCCATCGAGGAGTTGAACCTCGGACCTCACGCTTATCAGGCGTGCGCTCTAACCACCTGAGCTAATGGCCCTTCTGCGCTCTCGCGCAGTTTGCGGTGCAGTCTCTAAAGTTATCCGGCTCAGAACATGATTCCAAGTGTGATCGGGAATAGCTGCGCCGATTTCTTCCCCTTGACGCCTGTCGCCGGATCGGGCAACGCATTGTACAGGTTCAGGATTTTCGCCTCGACGAACCCGTTGATTCCGGGCAGCCAGACCCCGAGCCCTCCGGCGACTCCGAAATCGTTCACGGCAGTAGTGCCCTGCCCGTCCGGATCGTACCAGAAGCCGCCAACACCGGCGAGCGCGTAGAGCCGGCGATTGCTCCCGTAGACGTTGAAGATGCCGTTCATCATCAGCGTGAAGACCGTCGCCTCACCCTGGTCGATCGCAAGATTCCCCTGCGGCGCGTCACCGAGTGCCGAGTAGAAGCCGTCGAACCTGACGCCGAATGGCGAGTCGACGGCCCCGATCCCGAACATTACCGTCGCATGGGCGCCGGTCTTGTGGTTGTCCTTCGCCGAACCTGACGGAATCGTAGCCCCTGCGCCAAGTCCCCAGACGAACTGGTCGTCACGCTGGGCATGCGCTCCGGCGGCGGGAATCGCCAGCGCCATTAGCACGGCCGCGAGATAAAAGAATTTCATAGGCGTCAAATCTACTCAAGGCGAGGCGGGAATGGCCCGGATGCGAGAACGCCGCCAGTAAAGGCGGCGTCCGGAAATCAGATCCTGCCGGCGCTCAGTCCTCCCGGCGCAGGTGCCCCGGGGGCTTGTGGCGATCGGCATCGTCAGTGTCGAACTCGTCGTCGAGATCTATGAGGTCGTCGTCGAGATCGTCGTCGTCGTCATCATCATCATCATCATCATCATCATCGTCGTCATCGAGGTCGTCGTCGTCGTCGTCGTCGTCCTCTTCATCGTCAAAGAGATCGTCATCGTCATCGTCGTCGTCGTCGAGGGTATTATCCTCGATTATCTCATCCTCGGGATCGTCACTGTCGGTCGGACCAGCCGCGCTGCAGCCTGCGTCTACCGCGTACCACGTCATCGCGTCGCCATCCGGCGAGACCTCGGCATCGGGCGACTCGAACTTGTCCAACATACAATCACTTTCCTCCGGGTTAGAGAAGCGCCCGCTCGCGTTTTGCTTCGCGTGACAGCTTCTTCCGATGGTTCGTGCTGAGGAAGCGTTTCCGCAGGCGGATGGCCTGCGGAGTCACCTCGATCAGTTCGTCCTCCTCGATATACTCAAGTGCGCCTTCAAGAGTCAAATCCCGCGGGGGCTCGAGCTGGATGTTTTCGTCGCTCGACTTGCTCCGCATGTTGGTGAGCTTCTTCTCCTTTGTCGGATTCACGTCCATGTCACCAGGCCGCGAATTCTCCCCAACGAGCATCCCCTCGTAAACCTTGTCACCCGGCGCAACGAACAAAGTCGCACGCTCCGACAGGTTCGCCAGTGCGAATGCAACAATCACACCGGGTTCCATCGAGACAAGCGTCCCGCGAGTCCTGCCAGCAAGCGGGCCGGCCCATGCACCGTAGTCGAGAAACCTGTGATGCATGATCCCGGTGCCGCGCGTATCCGTCATGAACTCTGATCGGTAGCCGAACAATCCGCGAGCGGGAATCCTGTAAAGAAGACGTACCATTCCCTGTCCGGGATTCTTCATCTCGATCATTTCCGCTCGCCGCGGCCCGAGCTTCTCGATCACTGCACCGAGGAATTCTTCGGGGACGTCGATCGCGAGCTCTTCGTACGGCTCAGTACGCTCGCCGTTCGGGCCGGTACGCGTGATGACCCGCGGCCGCGACACCTGGAACTCGAAACCCTCGCGGCGCATAGTCTCCATGAGGATCGTGAGATGCAGCTCGCCGCGACCCGACACAGTCCAGGTATCTGTGGCTTCCGTATCTTCAACGCGAAGCGCGACGTTCCGCTCGAGCTCCTTGTAGAGCCGCTCTCGCAGCTGCCGCGACGTTACGAACTTCCCTTCTTTTCCCGCGAATGGAGAGTTGTTGACGAGGAAGTCGACCGAGATCGTCGGCTCCTCGACAGAGATTCCCTCGAGACGCTCCGGAGTCTCAATGTCGGCGACAGTCAGCCCGATCTCGACTGTCTCGAGTCCCGCGAGAGCGACGATCTCGCCCGCGCTCGCATCCTCGAGCTCGATCCGCTCGAGACCTTCGTACCCGAAGAGTTTTGTCACGCGCGCCTGCTCGACCTTCATGTTCGGGTCGAGCGGCAGGAGAGCGACGGCCTGGCCCACCTTAACACTCCCCCGCTCGATCCTGCCGATACCAAGGCGGCCCAGGTATGGCGAGTAATCGATCGTCGAGATGAGCATCTGGAACGCGCCCGCCGCATCTGTCGGTGGCGCCGGCACGTGGTCGACGATGGCCTGGAAGAGCGGCGACAGGTCCTTCGGCGTCACCTCCATGTCCATCGTCGCGACCCCTTCCCTTGCCGATGCGTAAACGACCGGTGCATCGAGCTGCGCCTCATCCGCCTCGAGCTCGATGAAGAGGTCGAGCACTTCATCGTGGACTCGCATCGGATCAGCGCCCGGGCGATCGATCTTGTTTATCACGACGATCGGAGTGCGGCCGAGCGCGAGGGCCTTTCTCAGCACGAATCGCGTCTGCGGCATCGGGCCGTCGAACGCGTCGACGACGAGCAGCACGCCGTTCACCATGCGCAACGTCCGCTCGACCTCTCCGCCGAAATCCGAGTGTCCCGGAGTGTCGATGATGTTGATCTTGGTGCCATGCCAGCGGATGGACGTGTTCTTGGCGAGAATGGTGATGCCGCGCTCACGCTCGAGTGGATTCGAGTCCATGACGCGGTCCATAACAACCTGATTATCGCGAAAAGCTCCGGCCTGCCGGAGCATCTTGTCTACGAGGGTCGTCTTGCCATGATCGACGTGGGCGATGATGGCGATATTCCGGATATCCTGCGGGTTTGACATAGCCTTTAAAGTTATCGGGTTTTAGAGGCTATTTGCACCGGCAGTCCGGCAGGCCTCCGGTCCTCGAGTCCTCACTGACTTCGGACTGCGAACGTACTGCGGACCGGGGGACTGCGGACTACTGCGGACTGGGACTCGGGCCAGAATCGTCCGGGCCAGGGTCGTGTCGGCCAGGGTCGTGTCGGCCAGGGTTTTGGCGGCCAGATTCCTGCTGGCCCGAGTCCTTACTGTCTATCTCCTTATGGGGGCGGATTGTGCGATCCCGCTCCCGGGGGATAACCGCGAGGAGGATCTTGCGGATCTCGACCAGCGTTTCCACCCGCGCGGCTACGACATCCTCAGCGAGCACGCGCGCGCCGGCATTGTACCAGTCAATTGACTCTCTGACACTGCCAAGGGCGTACTCAAATATCCTCGCCCGATCGCGGCCGGAACTCCTCGAATAACCCTCGCCAAGATTCACTGCTATCGAACACGCAGCCTCGTAAAGCTGGGGGCCGATGTTCGCGGTCAATGGATGACGGACCAGCGCTTCAGCGTCATCCCAGCAAACCGCAACCAGTTCACGAGCAAGCTGATATGCCCGCATCCTGTGAAGTGAATCGGATTCCGGCAGATCCCTCTTCCTGAGCGGTCCCTTGGAGTGAGGCATGACCGTGAAACTCGGCGATTCGCCCCGGAGGCCAACACCGATTTCGAACTCGCCTCACCGGAATATTGCTGTCCCAGTCCGCAGTAGTCAGAGTCAGAGTCCGCAGTACGTCCGCAGTCCGCAATCAGTCAAAGGCTGACTGGGACTGACCGGGACTGACCGGGACTGACCGGGACTGACCGGGACTGACCGGGACTGACCGGGACTGACTGACGGCGAAGGGCTTACGCCTGCAGGAACCCTACGTCATGTCCCCTGGTCTTGAGCATCGAGGCGAACGCGGTCTTGTCAGTCGCCTTCATGTACGCCTCCTGCGGCATCACCTGCCCCTGGTCAACGAGGTCGATCAAAACATCCCCGAGCTGGATCATCCCCAACCGCCGCGATGTCTGCATCACGGAGGCGATCTGGAACGCCTTTCCTTCGCGGATGAGATTCGAGACCGCCGGCACGGTCAGCAGGATCTCCCGCGCAGCCACGCGCCCCCCTCCGATTTTCTTGAGAAGAGTCTGCGATATCACCGCCTTCAGCGAGTCCGCAAGCATCACGCGAATCTGCGCCTGACGGTCGGCGGGAAACTGGTCGATGATCCGGTCGATGGTCCCGATCGCTGTCGTCGTGTGAAGAGTGCCGAACACGAGATGCCCGGTCTCCGCTGTCTCGATCGCGATCGAAATTGTCTCGAGGTCCCTCAGCTCGCCGACGAGCACGATGTCAGGATCCTCGCGCAGAGCCGCCCGCAGTGCCGCCTTGAAGGAACCCGTGTGAAGCCCTACCTGCCTCTGCGTGATGACGCAGCGCTTGTTCTTGTGCACGAACTCGATGGGATCTTCGATCGTTATCACGTGATCGTCGCGGGTCCTGTTGACCAGGTCGATGAGGGCGCCGAGCGTCGTCGACTTGCCGGATCCCGTCGGCCCGGTCACGAGCACCAGTCCCTTCGTCAGCTGGCAGAGGTTCTGCACCTCCGGCGTGATTCCGAGCGCCTCAACCGTCGCGACCTTATCCGGAATCACCCGGAATACCGCGCCGGCGCCGTGGTGATCGCGGAATGCGTTCGCCCTGAACCTCGCCACCCCTTCTATCTCGTGCGCGAAGTCAGTGTCGTTGGTCCTGGAGAATTCGTTGAAGTTCCTGTCCGGCATTATCGACAGGATCATCGCCTCGAGGATCTGCGCCCCCAGAACGGGCAGCTCCTGAAGCCGCTTGAGCTCGCCGTGA
This sequence comes from Gemmatimonadales bacterium, assembly GCA_038208015.1. Lineage (GTDB taxonomy): Bacteria > Gemmatimonadota > Gemmatimonadetes > Gemmatimonadales > Gemmatimonadaceae > UBA4720. Next base: position 37,902 of record JBBQZF010000004.1, on the reverse strand, counting down.
ACCCGGAGAATCGGCGGCTCCCCAACCCTCAAGTGAAGGTCAGACCCGCTGTCTCCCACGAGCTGCGTGAGCAGTCGCTCGATCTCGGCGCGGGCCGAGTCGTCGACCGGGGGCCTCTGCGGACCGGCTTCGACTAACGGCGTATTGGCAACAGGAATGACAGGTGCAGGCGCCTTCGTGCCATTCGTTCCTGCCCCGTTCAACGCTGGGCCATTCGAGTCAGAGCCGTTCGCGGCTGCGCCATTACCCTCAATCACGGCTGCACGGTTGCCCGCGCTCGCGCTCACCAGCGCCTCGAGAGTCCCGCTTTCGCGGCTCACCCGGGCGACAAAATCACCTTCGCTGTTCGAGTACGAAAACTCGACGGGTTCCGCCCCTCCGAGCCGTGCTCCGACGTCGGCGGTTGTCATCTCCCGAAGGAGAGTGAGCAGCTGACCTTCGCCGAGCGGCTGGCGCGTCAGCGGGTGCTGTGCTCCACCCCTGATGATGCGCGCGATGTCACCATCGGTGAGGCGCACGGCGTCAGCGCGATTTGAGCGCATTGCTGCAAGCAGCGGATCGATTCTTGGCATGTCGCCTAATAGACGACTGCCGTCCCCTGAAAATCACTAACTGCCTGCGGACTTCCCTTCAGTCCGCAGTCCGAGTCCGCAGTAGTCACAGTCCGAGTCCGCAGTACGTCCGCAGTCCGCAGTCAGTAAACCCGTCAGCTATGCCGATTCTCCTCTCTCTCCGCCATATCCCCGGTCTCGAGCTGAACGGTCACGTGCCCGATTCCGAAAAGCTGCATCGCGTCGTGAACATGCTCGAGCACGTGCTGCTGCGCCGCCGGGTCCCGCACGATCGCGTGAGCACTCATTGCGACCATGCGAGGTGTAACCGACCAGACGTGAAGGTCGTGCACTGACTCTATCCCCGGTATCGCCTCCATCTGCGTCCTGACAGCCCGGAGATCTATGTGCGGTGGCGCCGATTCAAGCAGGATGTCAACAGACTCCCTCACCAGCTTCCACGCCCCCCTCAGTATGAGCGCGGTCGTCACGAGTGACGCGATCGGGTCGGCACTCAGCCAGCCCGTGAATTGAATGATCAGCGCGGCGCTGACAACTCCAACCGAGCCGAGGAGGTCGCTCAGCACGTGGAGGTAGGCTCCGCGGACATTCATGTTCGACTGCGACGATCCGTGGAGAATGAAGGCAGCGATGACGTTCACGGTGAGGCCCGCAACCGCCACCGCCAGCATCAGCCCGCCCTCGATCGGCTGCGGCGTCCGTAGCCGCATCACCGACTCGATGATTATCGCCACCGAGATCAGGATCAGCGCCCCGCCATTCAGGAATGCGGCGAGAATCTCCCACCGGAGGTACCCGAAGCTTTTCTGCGGCGTGGCCGGCTGCTTCGTGAACCAGGCGACGAACAGCGACAGCGAGAGCGCCCCGACATCGGTCAGCATGTGACCGGCATCGGCGAGCAACGCCACCGAGTTCGACAGGATTCCGCCGATGACCTCGGCGATGAGCAGGGTCCCGGTGAGCAGGAGCGCGATCCTGAGGCTCCTCACCGGGGAAGCACCGTGGGCGTCGTGAGAGTGCCCGCTGTGTGAATGCCCGCCGTGGGAGTGACCGGCGTGAGAATGGTTATGCACCGCCTGTTTCCGACCCCCCGGCGAGCCTTTCACGGGCCTGAATGTGATATTTTCCAGAGGTGACAATCCGATTGCTGGCCATTGTGGCGCTCGTCCTCCTGAACGGATTCTTCGTGGCGGCCGAATTCGCCCTCGTACGCTCGCGCCGCACACGCCTCGAGGCCATGGTCCGCAGTGGCGACAGGCTGGCGCGTATCGCCGTCAGGGCGGTCTCAAATATCACCCGCGCCCTCTCGGCCAGCCAGCTTGGCGTCACGTTCGCGAGCCTGGGCCTCGGCTGGCTGGCGCAGGACACAATGGTGGAGGTCTTCGGCGGGCTTCTCGACGACGTTTCTCCACTCGTTACGCTCCCGGTCCAGATATTCCTCGCCGGGCTGATCGCCTATCTCGTGATCGCCTATATCCACGTCGTTTTCGGCGAGCTCACGCCAAAGGCGCTAACTTTGAGATCACCGGAGCGTTTCGCCAGGATTCTCGCGCCGCCGCTCCTGCTTTTCGCGTGGTTGATGAGCCCGTTCCTCTGGCTGATTCATCGGACGGCGAACGGGATACTCACGGTGATGGGACAGCCGGCCGCGGGGATGGGCGAAACTGTTCACTCGGCTGAAGAGCTTCGCCTCCTCGTGGAGCAGTCGCAGGAAGGCGGGGCGCTCGAGCCGGCGGACGCCGACCTCATCGACGCGGTATTCGAGTTCTCGGAGAAGAACGCGCGCGAGGTGATGACCCCGCGGACCGAAATAATCGCGCTGGACGCAGATGCGCCACTCGAGCAGGTGCTCAGGATCGTCGACGAGAGTGGCTTCTCCCGCTATCCTGTTTACGAGGGCACTATAGACGACATCATCGGCCTCGTCCTGACAAAGGACATGCTGAAGATCCTCCTCCCGGCAGCTTCACGTGCCAGCTCGGTGGCGGGATCGGCAGCTCGCGATGCATCTGTCGCCGACTTCAGTGTCAGGGGGCTTCTCCGCCCCGTCCACGTAATTCCCGGTTCACGCGAGGTCGAGGACGTTCTTGCCGACTTCAAGCGGCTGAAGGAGCACATGGCGATAGTGCTCGATGAGTACGGTGGAACTGCAGGGATCATCACCATGGAGGACCTGCTCGAGGAAATCGTCGGCGAGATCCTCGACGAGTACGACACGCCGGAAGATCTCGATGAGCCGGTGATGACACGCTACGGCGAGACGGTCGTGCCCGGGAGCAGCAACATCGGCGAGCTCAACGATCACTTCGGGCTGAGCGTGCCGGATACCGACGCGACGACGATCGGTGGATTTGTCTTCGGGATACTGGGCAGGGTGCCCCAGCCCGGGGATCGTGTCATCGCCGGCGGGGCGATCTTCACGGTCAGGTCGATGGACGCTCGGAGGATCGACTCGCTTGCGGTCGATCTTCATTCTGCGGGAGACCGGAGATCCGAGGAGCGCGAAGAGCAATCCGCCGGCACAGAAGCAGCGCCTCTATGAAGCTCGACGGGTCGGCGATGCCGCGGCCGGCGATGTCCAGGGCGGTGCCATGATCGGGCGAAGTGCGCGGGAACGGAAGTCCAAGCGTGACGTTCACCGCTGAGCCGAAAGCCGCAACCTTTATCGCCGTCATACCCACATCGTGATATGGGGCGATGACCGCGTCGAACTCACCGCGGATCGCTCTCACGAAAACGGTGTCGGCAGGGAATGGCCCGGCGATTCCCGCGGCCCTGGCGGCGGGTCTCATCATGATTTCGTCCTCGTCGCCGAAGCGTCCCGCATCACCGGCGTGAGGATTCAGTGCGCAGAGCGCAATGCGTGGCTGCTCGATCCCGAACCACTTCGTGAGATACTCCCTTGTGGTTCGCGCAGTAGACACGATCACCTCGGGTGTCAGCGCGTGCGCTACTTCACGTAGCGGGATGTGCGTCGTTGCGAGAACGACCCTCAGAGGATTCGCCGCGTCGCCGGACGGACGCACTGCGGCGAGCATCATCGCCACACTCGAGCCGGTAAGGTCCGCAAGCATCTCCGTGTGACCTGGATAATCGAACCCACCGGCGAGCAGCGCCGACTTGTCGATTGGCGCGGTGACAATGCCCTGCACTTCCCCGCCGCTCGCGAGTTGAACCGCGCGCTCAATTGCGAGACCGCTGACCCTGCCGGCATGCGCTGCTCCATCGTCGGCACTCCAGTCGCCCACCGGTTCATCGACGTCAAAGCCACAGCCCCGCGGGCCAACGAGCACAAAATCAGAACGCCCGCCGACCCGTGGGTCGGCGAGCGCCTTGGCAATTATCTCGGGCCCGATGCCGCGGGGATCTCCCACCGTGACAGCGATGCGGGGGTTCATGCCGCTATAATCGAAGTGACACGTATGTCTGTTGTCGCAGGTCGTCGAGAAGCGAACGGGTCGCACGCTCAGCGATGAGCTGCGTCCGGATCCGTTCCCTTACCTGTGTTTCGTCAAAAGCGCCCGCCTCGTTCACGCTGACGAGCTGGACGACCGCAAACTTCGACGGACCGCGCTGGCTCGCGAGCTCGAACGGCTCGGTCACCTCGCCTGCCGCCCTGCCGGCGATCGCCGTCGCATATGAGGCAGGAAGCGAGTCGCGCACGAACGGCTGGAGAATTCCCTTCTCCTCGGCAGGGTCGTGATGTCTCGTCACTACCGAGTCGAATCCTGCGCCGGCACGGAGCTTCGATGCAGCGAGTGCGGCCTCCTCGCGCGCGCGGTCGATGTCAGCCGGATCGATCTGCGGACTGATCAGGATGTGGCGGGCCTTTACCTCAGCGGCCTGAACCCGGTCCACTCTGATGATATGGTACCCGAATGCAGTCTCCACCACCGGGCTCACCTGGCCCGGCCTGAGCGCGAACATTACCCGCTCGAACTCCGGCACCATCGCGCCGCGCCGGTTCCACCCAAGGTCTCCGCCCTGCGGCTTCGATCCCGGATCCATGGATTCGCGCCTGGCGACGAGCTCGAAATCACCGCCGGCATTTATCTCCACCAGCAGCGAATCTGCCTTCGCTTTTGCGCGTGCCTTCGCCTCGGCGGTGGGCTTCGGCGCCACTACCACCTGCCTGAACGTTACCGTTGCGGGCGCGGCCTGGAGCTGTCCACGGTTCTCCTCGAACGCCTCCTGAATCTCCGCATCGCTGACGTTGCGCCCGACGGCCGTCTTGCGCAGCTGCTCGAACGCCCGCTGCTGCAGGGCACGACGGTAGAACTGCTCATACAGCGTCCGCCTGTATTCGTCGGGAGTTCCGAATCCGGCATTCCTCAGCTCGGCGCGGTACGCCTCGTCGGTCTCGAACTGGCCGCGGACCCGCGTCGCCTGCTCATCGACGCTGCGGTTCACCTCATCAGGCGTGACTTCGATGGCCAGCAGTCGCGCTTTCTGAACCAGAATCTCCTCATCGACCAGCAGGTTCAGAGCCTCGCTCGCGAGCGCCGCCTGCCCCGCGGAATCGGGAGGGAGCTGCAGCCCCGCCGCTCTCTGCTGGTTGATGGAGTTCATGACGTCGCTCCAGAGGATCACCTGGTTTCCGACGACGGCGACAACGCGATCCACCGGGATCGTCGCTGGCGCCCCCGACGTTGCGACACGCTGCGGGGCGGGGTCGGTCACCTGCGCCGTCACTGAGACGGGCAGGGCCGCTATCAACGAAACTAGAATTCTCTTGCGCATCCTGCGTTATACCCCCGGTCCGCCCCTGTGATTCCTACTTCTTCGCGGTGTCCTGATTCGGCACCGGCACGATCGAGCCGGGCTGCGCCGCAGTCGCGGTCGAGTCCGAGGCGAGCCTGACCTTGGCGGCCTCGAGAAGAACCTGATCTATCGTCTGCTGGTTGATGGTGTAGTCGTATTTCTCGCGGAGCAGGTTCTGGACGGGGTACGAGACGTCGACGTACGGCGCCTGCTGCGAGAGCAGCTTTCCGACATACTCCTCAACTCGCTGCGCGGCGACCTGCATGCGCTCGCTCTTCGACTTGCCGGCCGAATCGAGCTTGGCCGGCTCGACATTGAGCGACGTCCACGCGTTTGCCAGTGCCGCCCTGAATACACGCCGGACTTCGGCCAGCTCTGCCGAATCGGGGCCGACCTTGGCGCTGTCAGCGGAGCGCAGAACCAGTTCGTTGCGAACGAAATTCTTGACGAATGTCGGAAGCATCGAGTCAGGCGCGGACTTCACTCTCTCGGCGATCTGTGCCTGCGGCGGGAAAGTCTCCATCCATCGCGCGAGGTCGGCAGCGGTGAACTTGCCGAGCGTGGACGTGGCAAGAACCGTCTTGTCATTCATGTGGCCGGACGGATTCTCGACGACTGCGCGAATCGGCGCAGTCACTCCCTCCTTTACCTCGACCTTTGCTGCCTTCTCGATCCCCTCGAGGTAGGCGTTCTCGGCGGACTGGGTTCCGCCCGCCTGCATCGCCTGGATGAACTGCGGTCTCACCTCGCTGAAGGCCGGACGGCGGATGATGTGATATCCGTACTGAGTCTGGATGACGGGCGAGATATCACCCGGCTTGAGCGCCGCAGCCGCCTGGTCGAATTCGGGGACCATAGCGCCGCGCGGGAATACACCGAGTGATCCGCCCTGTGCAGCCGACCCGGGATCCTGGCTGTTTCTGCGCGCGACCTCGGCGAAGTTCGACGAGTTGACCTGCAGCCGGAGCGCGTCGATCTTCTGCTTCACCGCGGCCCTTGCCGCGGGAGCCGAATCAGGCGTCAGGAGAAGGATGTGGCTCGCCGCGAGCAGTGATCCGTCGTTGTACGCGGCCTCTGCCTGCGTCGAATCCGGCGCCTTCCACGTCTTCGAGATATGGTCGTACCACTTCCGCGCCTTGATGTTGGCGACCATTGCCCACATCGCCTCGTCGACGTCCTTGACGTTTTTCAGCGAATCGTTGTTCGCCGCAGCCTGCGCGACGAGATGATAGTTGACCCACGCATCCACCACCGCTTGAGCGACGTCCTCGCGCAACGGGGCCTGCGAGCTGCCGAGCAGGTTTGCAAGGCGCGTGATAGTGAGTTCCTGGTTGGCGGCCTTCGCGACTGTAGTGGTGTGCGTTGACATCGCGTCCTTCACCTTGTCGCAGCCGGTCAATACGAGCGCCGCGCCCATGGCGGCAATAACGAGTCTTTTCATTTTGTGGATGAGTCAGTGATTGCGAGTGCGCTGGCTGCGCAATGTCGCCAGTGCGCGAACCAGGCCGCCGAGCAGCTCGGCGCCGCCTAGCCGGGTCAGTTTTAACGAAAGCGGATGTGCTCTTCGCACCTCCGCCTGAAATTGTACTTCATGAAAGGCCGCCGAGATCCCTTTCATTCCGGGAACGGCATGCTCCTGAAAGCTAATGCGGGCATCGTTGCCGCGCAGCAGCATGGATTCTATCTGGGCCGATCCCCCGAGTATTCTGAGCATCGCGACGTCGAAAAAGGTTGCCGCGGGGCCCGGGAGGGGGCCGAAACGGTCGCGGACCTCCGCCCTCAGGGCCTCGATGTCCGCTGGCTCGACCATGTGAGTGAGCCGCCGGTATATGTCGAGCTTGGCGTCCTGGCTCGTGACATAGTCGTCCGGGATGTACGACGGAAGGTCGATTGTGACGTCGGCCGGCTGGAGCCGAGGTGCAGTGTCGCCGCGCATGAGCCGGTTCACTGTCTCGTCGAGCATCCTCAGGTACATATCGAATCCCACTGCCGAGACGAATCCAGACTGCTCCGCGCCGAGCAGGTTGCCGGCGCCCCGCATCTCGAGATCCTTCAGCGCAATGCGGTATCCCGCGCCAAGCTCGGTGTGATGCTCGAGAATCCTCAGTCGGCGGTTTGCCTCCTCGTCGATATCCCCGTCGGGGACCAGGAGATAACAGTTCGCGCGCCTGTGCGACCGGCCGACGCGACCCCGAAGCTGGTAGAGCTGAGCGAGTCCGAAGTGGTCGGCGCGGTTCACGAACATCGTGTTCGCGTTTGGCACGTCGAGGCCCGACTCGACGATCATCGTCGATACGAGAACGTCGGTCTCGCCGTCGACGAACCCGCGCATCACCTCCTCCAGGTCGCGCTCGCGCATCTGGCCGTGCCCTACCGCAACGCGCGCGCGCGGAATAAGTCGCTCGAGCCTCTGCGCTATGCTGTCGATGGTGTCGATCCGGTTGTGAACGAAGAATACCTGGCCGCCCCGGTCGAGCTCGCGCGTGATTCCCTCCTCTATCAGACCGTCGTCCCATGGCTCGACGAACGTCAACACGGGGGACCTGTCGCGGGGCGGGGTCTGCATCAGCGTCATGTCACGCAGGCCGGCGAGCGACAGGTGAAGCGTGCGTGGTATCGGGGTGGCCGTCAGGGTGAGGACATCGGTGTCGAGCTTGAGCTGCTTCAACCGCTCCTTGTGCTTTACGCCGAACCTGTGCTCTTCATCCACGATGATTAGTCCGAGATTCCTGAACTTCACGTCAGGGCTCAGGAGGCGGTGAGTACCGATCACGATATCGATCTTTCCATTGGCGAGGTCGGCGATCACTTCGGCCTGCTGCTTCGTGGTCGCGAAGCGGCTCAAAGTCCTGACCTGAACAGGAAAATCGGCGAGCCTGTCGCCGAACGTCCGCGCGTGCTGCTCGGCGAGAATCGTCGTCGGGACGAGAACCGCGACCTGCCGCCCTGACTGCACTGCCTTGAATGCGGCGCGAACCGCTATCTCCGTCTTGCCATAGCCCACGTCGCCCACGAGCAGGCGGTCCATCGGCCGCGCCCGCTCCATGTCGCTCTTGACGTCGCTCGTCGCGGTTCGCTGATCGGGCGTGTCCTCGAAAAGGAATGACGACTCGAGCTGCCGCTGCCACGCCGTGTCGGGAACGTGAGCCGGACGGCTCGCAACCTTTCTCCGCGCGTAGAGATCGAGGAGCTCGACCGTCATCTCCTGTATCGCCAGCCGGGTTCTGTCGCGCTGCTGGCCCCAGCGCTTGCCGCCGAGCGTATGGAGGCGTGGAGGCGGGTTCTCGGGAGAGATGTCGGCTGCCGACCTGAATCTCTCTATCTGGTCGACGCGGTAGAGCGGGACGTTCAGTCGCGAGCCACCTTCGTACTCGATCACCGCCACTTCAACAGTACTCTCGCGGAAGAATACCTTTTCGATTCCGCGATATATCCCGACTCCATGCTCGAGGTGGACGACGTAGTCGCCGGGAGTCAGGGCGGTCAGCGATTCGATCGACGTCCCGGTGGTGTACTTCCGCGCGCGGCGAATGCGGCGCTCGCGCCGGAAGATCTCGTGATCGGTGAGTATTCGCAGTCCGGCGTGCTGCATTCCCCACGGCGGAATGACGAAGCCGCCGTGCAGGACGCCGATCGCGAGCTGTGCCCGCCCGCCCGCGCCGGATTCACCGAGCAGCTCCTCGAGACGCTCGGCCTGTCCTGCGTTGTCGCAGAGAATCACCGTCGGGAGGCCGTCGGACACCACTTCACGCAGCCGGCGCATGTCGCGGAGGATCGCCTCGGGCGGGACTATCGGAAAGCTGATTGAAAGCGGATGAGTTTCCGGAGCGGCAAGTTCCGCGTGCGAGTCGACAACGGCACCCGCGAACAGCTCGATTATTCCAAACGACCTGATGGTCTCGAGAGTCTCATCCGGTGTGTGATAGAGTTCGCTTCTGCCTGGTGCATCCTCGCCGCGGCGTCTCGCGAGATCTATGTGGTGCTGCGCTTCGTCCCAGGTTCGGACAAGCTCCGGTCCGATCCTGCTGTCTTCGGGGACTATTACGATCGTGTCACGCGCAAACAGCGAGACTATCGAGATGCGCTCTGTCTCCTCCGAGCCGCCGGTGAGCTGGCCGTCAACCGGCAGCACGAGGGCGACCTCGGCGTCGCGGGTCGAGCGCTGCGTGATGAGATCGAAGTGCCTGAGCTCCGCTATCTCATCGCCCCAGAATTCGAGGCGCACCGGCTCGGCCATCCCGAAACTGTAGAGGTCGAAGATTCCGCCGCGCATGCTGAATTGCGCGACATCGTCGACCATCGCCACTTTCTCGAAGCCGATGGACTCGAGATGCGCCGCGAGATCCTCGGGACGACGCGTGTCGCCCTTGCGTATCTCCAGCCGCGCGCGAGCCAGCGCGCGAGGAAGCTGTGTCTTCTCCAGGAGAGCGCGTGCCGTCGTGAGAAGAACCCGTAACTCGCCGCGCCCGAGGCGCTCGAGCGTCTCGACCCTCTCGCCCGCGACTTCAGCGTGCGGCTCGGCCTCCCCGAATCCCTCTCGGGGCGGGTAGAACGCGACAAACCCCGCATCGCCAAGGGACTCGAGATCCGCGAGCCACCGCTCCGCGCCGGATACGCTCTCGGCGATGACGACGAAGAACCGGCCCTGACTGGCGTGCGTGAGGGCGGCTACGGCGACGGCGTCGCTGGAACCTGGAAGGCCGGACGCGTGTATCCGGGAATTGTGCGGGGGTAGCGCCGAGACGAGTCGGGAAAATTCAGGAACGGCTCCGATTGCCTCGAGCAACGCTGGCAGTGACACTGCGCGCAAGCTATCCTACTTGTATCCTGCGGGGTAGCCGACTCCCCGAGGCACCTGAGGAGGCAGCAATGAGAGTCGCAAGGATCATCGCCCCGGCGTTCGTCTTCATTGCCGCGGGGGCCTCTGTCTCTGCTGCCCAGGTCATCGAGGAGAATCGGGCGGGAACGGTTGCCTCCGGGTTCGCCCCCCCCGTCGATCTCTGGCTCGACCAGGTGTCATACGATCGCGGAGCCAGGATGCGGCCTCACTTCTCCACCGAGCCCGGCGCATATGTAGTCGTCGTGAGGGTGACCGCCGATGGCGAGCTGAGGGTGATGTACCCGGGTCGGCCCGGATCTCAGAGGCCGTACGAGCTTGGCCAGTTCAGGGACGACAGGATGCCCTACTCGGACGATCCGGCCGGGAGCCTTTACGAGTCGAGCGGCCGCGGGTTCGTATTCGCGATCGCCTCGTACCAGCGTTTCGATTTCAGCGGATTCAGGCAGGGCAATTACTGGAACACAGCGCGCCTTGCGACATTCGGGCGGTACGCTGATCCATTCCAGTCGGTTCGCAGCTTTGTCGACGAGATATTGCCGGTGACCGCAGAGTACTCGCTCGACTACGAGGTTTACGAGGTCTATTCCCGGGGCGTGAATAGTGTATACGCGAGCAGCCTGTACGGCGGTCGCTACGGCTACTACTCACTCAATGACTACCACGATGCGTGCCTCTCCGCGTTCGGCATCCGGCAGTCATATCATTGCCGCTCATACAGCGGCGGCTACTACGGCCCGATCATCGTCGTAAATCCGCGCTCACCGAATTCACCGCGTCCTGCGGGCCCGAGGATGAAGGAGCCGCGGCCGGTTTCACCGCATCCGATCGTACCGAAGAGTCCGATCGTTCCCGAGGGAAGACAGGCGGACCGGGATGTAGCTGAGGCCCGAGAGCGCAACGAGCGGGCCCGGCGCCTCGCGCCTGGAGTCGAGCGCCGGAGCGAGCCAGTTGTCGCGAACCCTCGCGTAGATCGTGATCCGCGCACTGAGTCGCAGCCGAGAGGACCGGTTATCTACCGGGGCACGCCGCGCAGCGAGCCCCGCAGCGAGCCCCGGAGCGCGCCGCAGAACCAGCCGCGCACAGATTCTCGTCCGATGGGCAGCCAGGTGCAGCGCGCTGAGCCGCGTGCGCCGGTTCGCTCAGAGCCTCGCGCCGAGCCGCGCCCGCAAGTGGAGAGATCGCAGCCACCGGCAGTCGAGCGGGCAGCAGCAAAGGAAAACGGTAAGACCTGACGCAGGGACCTGAGAGAGAGAGATAGGACTGCTCCGGTTATATTTGAGGGCTGTCCTACCCTGGAACCAACTTGAATCTCGACCACATCCGCAACTTCTGCATCGTCGCGCATATCGACCACGGCAAGTCCACGCTTGCCGACCGGTTGATCGAGGCGACAGGCATGTTGCAGAAGCGGGAGATGAAAGCCCAGGTGCTCGACACCCTCGACCTCGAGCGTGAGCGCGGCATCACGATCAAGCTCAACGCAGTGAGGATGAGCTACAAGTCGAAGGACGGCGATCTCTACGAGCTGAACCTGATCGACACACCGGGCCACGTCGATTTTACATACGAGGTATCGCGATCGCTCGCCGCGTGCGAGGGCGCAATTCTCGTCGTTGATGCGTCACAGGGAATCCAGGCGCAGACTCTCTCGAACCTGTTCCTCGCTCTCGATGCGGGACTCGAGATAATCCCGGTTCTCAACAAGATCGATCTGCCCGGCGCCGAGCCCGAAAAGCGGAAGCAGGAAGTCCACGACCTTCTCGGCGTCGATCCGGACGACATCCTGCTTGTCAGCGCGAAGGAAGGCCTCGGAATCCCGGAACTCCTCGAGCAGATCGTGCGCAAGGTCCCGGCGCCGGAAGGAAATCCAGCGGGACCGCTCCGTGCCCTCATCTACGATTCCTATTACGACAGGTATCGCGGGGCGATCCCGAGCGTGCGTGTCGTCGACGGCACGATAAAGGCCGGCACGAAGATCACGTTCGGCGCGAGCGAATCGGTCTACGAAGTTGCGGAAGTCGGTTTCAACCAGCTTCGCCAGGTGAAGACCGAAAAGCTCGGGCCGGGCGAAGTCGGGTACGTGGTCGCGAACGTAAGGTCGGTGAAGGAAACGCGCGCCGGTGACACCATCTTCGACGCAACGAATCGCGCGCCCGAGGCGCTCCCCGGATACAGGGATGTCAGGTCCTTCGTTTTCGCCGGCATCTATCCCACTGACACGCAGCAGTACGAGACTCTGCGCGACGCCCTGGAAAAGCTCCAGCTGAATGACGCATCACTTCACTACGAGCCGGAAACATCGACCGCGCTCGGCTTCGGCTTCCGCTGCGGATTCCTTGGCCTCCTTCACATGGAGATCGTCCAGGAGCGGCTGGAGCGCGAGTATGAGCTCGACCTCGTCACCACTGTGCCGAGCGTCGAGTATCATGTGCACCGGACTGACGGCGTGATGCAGCTGATCGAGAATCCGTCACGGATGCCGTCGTCGACTGTCATCGATTACGTCGAGGAGCCATACGTAAAGGCGCGCATCATGGCCCCTGCCGATTACATCGGCCCCATCATGACGCTCGGCACCGAGCGGCGCGGCGTGTACAGGAACATGACCTACCTTGACCAGGCCCGGGTCGAGTTCGACTGGGAGTTCCCTCTCGGGGAAATCATCCTGGATTTCTTCGACCGCCTGAAAACGATAAGCCGCGGGTACGCGTCGCTCGATTACGAAATGCTCGAGTACAGGCGGAGTGACCTCGTGAAGCTCGACATGCTGATCAACGGCGACCCTGTCGACGCATTCTCGGTGATCATTCATCGGGACAAGGCGTACGAGTGGGGGCGCAAGATTGCCGACAAGCTGAAGGAACTCATCCCGCGCCAGCTGTTCGAGGTGATAATCCAGGCCGCGGTCGGCCAGAAGATCATCGCGCGCACGACGGTGAAGCCGCTGCGCAAGGACGTCCTCGCGAAATGCTACGGCGGCGACATCTCCAGAAAGCGGAAGCTCCTCGAGAAGCAGAAGGAGGGAAAGAAGCGGATGAAGCAGGTCGGCTCCGTCGAGATCCCGCAGGAGGCGTTCCTCGCGGTCCTTCAGGTGGACTAGCGTGTGACGTCGCTCGTTGTGCAGACGAGCTTCCTTGGTGACGTAGTGCTCACCACGCCGCTGATCGCGGAACTCGCCCGGCGCGGACCGGTCGATGTCCTGACATCCCCCGACGGCGCGGCAATCCTGCAGGGCAATCCCGACATTCAGCAGATAATCGGCTACGACAGGCGGGGTCGCGACAGCGGCATCGCGGGCTTCTCACGGACTGTCGGCAGGATTCGGCAAGGACGCTACGATGCGGCATACCTGGCCCAGGGCTCGCTGCGAAGCGCGCTTCTCGTCGTCCTCGGCGGCGTGAGCACACGCATCGGGTTCAAGACGTCGGAGGGAAGCCGCCTCTACTCCGACCGCATTGAATACCGCGCCGACAGGCACCACGCCGAGCGACTCTGGTGGCTCGCGATGCCGGCAGGCGTGTCGCAACCATCGAGCGACGTGCTCGCTCCGAGGGTGTTCCCGTCAGCCCGTGACACCGCAGATGCGGACGACCTGCTGCGTGACGGCTTGTCAGACTCGAGCCTGCCGTTCATCGCGCTGGCCCCGGGAAGCGCATGGGCAACAAAGCGGTGGCCGTATTATCCGGAGCTCGCAGCGAAGATCGCCGCCGAGTTCAATGTCGTAGTGGTTGGCGGGAGAGCGGAGAGCGAAATCGGCGAGACGATAGTCGCCGGGATTCCCGCTGGACGCGGCATGAATGCCGCCGGGCGAATGGGAATTCTTGGGTCGGCAGCGATACTTGGAAAGGCAGCCGCGCTCGTGTCGAACGACTCTGCGCCGCAGCACCTCGCTTCGGCAGTAGGAACACCGACTGTTTCAATTTTCGGCCCGACAGTTCCGGCCTTCGGGTTCGGGCCACTTGGGCCGGCGTCAGTGGTCGCGGGCAACGACGAGCTGACCTGCAGGCCCTGCGACAGGCACGGGCCCCACCGCTGTCCGCTTGGACATTGGCGCTGCATGCGCGAAGTTACCAGCGAGGCAGTATTCGACCTCCTGACCCTGACCCTTTCCTACAGAGCCAGCGCGTGACGGTGAGAGAGCAGTTCATAGTTGGAATCGATCTGGGTGGGACGAACATCGCGGCCGGGGCAATGCCGACCGACGGCACCCGGGAGATCGCGATGCGCATCGTGCCGACCCGGGCCCACGAAGGTGCTGATGCCGTCGTCGACCGGATCGGAGTGCTGATCGAGGAAGTGATCGCCGAGACCCGTGCCGAGACCGGCGCTGGGCGCGGCGATTTTCTCGGCGTCGGCATCGGTTCCCCCGGACCGCTCGACCGCGCCCGCGGCGTCGTAATCGTCACGCCCAACCTCGGCTGGCGTGACTTTCCGCTTCGCGACGAGGTGTCTAAGCGCGTCAACCTCCCCGCCACACTCGACAACGACGCAAACTGCGCGACTCTCGGCGAGTGGTGGTGCGGAGCGGCGAAGGGCGGGCGCAATGTTGTCGGAATGACCATCGGCACAGGGATCGGCGGGGGGCTTATACTCGAAAACAAGCTCTACCACGGTGCTTCAGATGCCGCCGGCGAGATCGGGCATACCAGCATCGACGCGACGGGCCGCCGGTGCAAGTGCGGCAATTACGGATGTCTCGAGGCATACACGTCGGGGCCCGCGATCGCTGAGCGGGCGAGAGAAGTTCTCGAGGGCGACGAGCCGTCGGCGCTGACTCAGATGGTCGATGGCGACCTATCCCGGATCACGGCGCAGACAGTATTCGAGGCGTCGAAACGCGGGGATCGCGTCGCGCTGGAGGTCGTGCGCGATACCGCCCACTTCCTCGGCGTAGGCGTAGCGAACCTCATCAACATCTTCAACCCCGACACGTTCGTCATCGCCGGCGGAGTCACGCAGGCCGGTGACCTTCTCTTCGATCCGCTGCGAGCGGAAGTGAGACGGCGTGCATTCAAGCCGTCGGTCGAAGCATGCAGGATCGTCCCCGGCGCATTGCCGCTTTCAGCCGGCGTGGTCGGCGCCGTCGCTACCTTCCGCGCGCAGACACTGGGCGACCTCTAGCGTTCTCTCCGCCCAAGAGGGAGAACCCGGCCGTCCACATCGGCGGGATAAGCAATTCGCAGCATTGCCGCGATCGTAGGCGCAAAGTCAACAGTCTCGGCCCGGCTGGTGTCACGTGCCGCGGGTATTCCAGCACCCATGAAGATCATCGGGACATGACGGTCGTACCACCACGCGGTGCCGTGACTGCTGCCGCGCGGGCCACGAAGTACTCCCGGCCTGAACCTGACTTCGACGCCTTCGCGGGCGAAGAGCCCTGAGACCCTGCCGGGATACATCGACCGCCGCTCCATCACCTCGAAGCTGTCGCGGGGCTGCCCGCGGGCGAGCTCCTCGTGTGTGTATGCTTCGACGACCAGGTTCAGCTTCTTCAGTTCCGCGGCCAGTTTTCTGGCCCCTGCTGCCGGGTCTGGGTTCGCTGCCGCTTCCCGGCGCAGGGAGTCGAGCATCAGGAGATCTGCCTGGGTCGCGCGATAACCGAACTCGCCCCGGGCGATGAGGTCTTCAGGAGTGTCCTGCACACCGTGGTCGGCGCCAAGCATCATGGCCCACCTGCCGGCGCCGACCGTCCTGTCGAGGAACGTGAAGAACTCGCCGAGCTCGCGGTCCATTCTCAGGAGGTTGTCGAGCTGCTCCCGGCTATGCGGGCCGTAGCCATGCCCGATGTAGTCCGCAGTGGAAAGCGACACGTTCAGGTAATCGGGGGCTGCATCCTTCCCGAGACCGAGCGAGGCAACCATAGTGCGAGCAAGCTCGAGGGTCGCGACGTCCTGATAAGGCGTCGCCAGCCACCAGGACCAGAACGCGTCAGGCCGTCCCTCGACCGAGTATCTGTGGGGGAAGAATGTATTTATTCCGTTGCCTTCCGTCGCGATTGTGTCCCGGTTCGCCCGCGCGAGCGCGGCGGGCGGGATCCTGAGATCCCATACAGTGTCGGCACGATGGGCCTGCAGCGTCGTCGTGTTGAAGCGGGTCAGCCAGTCCGGATCGCGGGTACGGTAATACGTTGAAGTCACATACCGGCCCGTTGGCGCATCGAACCAGTAGACATAACCCCGGGCGCGCCCCGCAGGACGAACGGCTCCCCTGTCCTTGCCCGAAACGGACGCAACGACCGAGCGCCGGTCTGCGCCAACTATCCAGTCGGCGAGACCCGGCCGCTCGAGGTGGACCGGAGATACTCCCGCCGCGGACGGATTGCCGACGATCTTCACCGTCGAGTCAAAGATGTTTGGAACGACGACCCACGCGTCTCCGGAGCGCTCGTACCATGCGTTGCCGACCACGCCGTGCTGATTCGGGTGGGTTCCCGTCGAGAGCGATGCGTGTCCCACCGCGGTCTCCGTCGCGGCATGCGCGTGCGACGCGTTGACATACTGATAGCCGTTGTCGAGAAGCCGGCGGAACCCGCCCGTGAAGACGTCGTCGTAACGCGTGAGGAGGTCGGCCCGCAGTTGATCGACCACCAGCAGCATCACCAGCGCCGGCCTGTCCCCCTCGGCCGCCGGTGGTGGCGTCTGGGAAGACTGCGTCGGCGCTGCCGGCGCACAGGCGACTATCGCAAAAAATGTAAGTCCGGCGAGCCTCATTTTCATCCTCGATTTTCGGCGCGCCCCATGTGAAGGTACGCTCCTGTTGTGCCACCTGGTTGCGTAGCTGCTGTTAGCGGTTTGCAGCTTTAGCGCCTAGCCGTTAGCGGTTTGAACCCCGTAGTGTCGGGCTCAGGTTGTCGCGAATTCCCAAGGCAGCAACAGGGCCTGCAGAACCAGCTAACAGCCAGGCGCTGACGCTGCTAACCGCTAACGGCATGCCTTTAAAAGCCCTCAGCCGCCCGGATTGTTGATCGCATCTGTATTGAGCCTTCCCCGCACGCAAGCCGCGATTTTCTGCGCGCTACTGCATAAGCTTATACCCAATGCACGACAGAGTCACGCGAACAGACAGCCATGGCAGCCGTCCCCGGAGGGTCGGTGTAATCGGCAGCTTCGTATGGGACATAATTCATGGCCGCGACCCGCGGGATGCGGCCGCGCAGGAGTGGGGTGGAATCACCTACGCGCTCGGGGCTTTCGAGGCCGCACTTCCTGATTCGTGGCAATTCGCTCCCATAGTCAAGGTAGGGCATGACCTTGCCCCCCAGGCGCGCGATTTTCTCCGTTATTTTTCGAGGATCGCGCCTGACTATGCGCCGATCGAGGTCCCGCATCCCAACAACCGCGTAACGCTTCATTATCAGAGCGCGGAGCGACGGTTCGAGAAACTCTCAGGCGGCGTTCCGGGCTGGAGCTGGCTCGGCCTCAAGCCGCTTCTATCGGGAATCGACGCGCTTTACGTGAATCTGATCAGCGGATTCGAGCTCGACCTCGAGACCGCGCAGCTGATCAGGGCGCATTTCAAGGGGCCGATCTACTGCGACATGCACTCTCTTCTCCTCGCGCGCCAGCCGGACGGACTCCGCACGCTGCAACCCCTTCCCGATGCAGCCGCCTGGTTCAGGTGCTTCGATTTCGTGCAGGTGAACGAAGACGAGATGTCGATGATGGCTCCCGACCCTCTGGCCCTCGCCGCAATGGCGACCTCGGCGGGGGTGAAGGTCCTGAACGTCACGCTTGGAAAGCGAGGCGTTGTGTACGTGGCTGCTCCGGGATTCCAGCGGCTGGCCGACCTCGATCGCTCCGGCATCGCCCCCGCCTCCGGCGCGATCAGGACCGAGCTGGTTCCGGCGATTACTTCGCGGGATCTCGACGCGGGAGATCCAACGGGGTGCGGAGATGTGTGGGGGGCAACATATTTCTCATGCCTGCTGGCGGGTGATGACATCCGGACCGCGATGCAGAAAGCCGCTGCCGCTGCGGCACGCAACGTCGACCATCGCGGAGCAACCGGCCTCGCGCAGCACCTGAAAGGAGAACTCAGCGTCAAGTGACGACCGTCATAAACATGCCGCCATCACTCGACGACAAGTCGTTCGAGCTGATCTTCGACCAGCTCGCGGCAGTGCCTCCCGACGCGAAGATACTCCTCGATGCAAGGCGTACGCGCTGGTCGTCTCCGTACGGCCTCACGGCGCTTCTCGCCGTCGCGCAGACCCGACTCGAGCGGCCTACCATAACAGTGCCCGAGAACGACGACACCGCCTCATACTGGGGGCGCGCGAGCTTCTTCAAGCATGCCGACGGTCTTTATGACATCTCAGGGCGTGTTCCGCGCTCGCGCCAGAGCGCGGAGTCGAGCGTATTGCTGGAGGTGACTCCGGTCGTCCATACACAGGACATACATACTGTCGTCGACAACATCCAGCAGCGTGCCCATGCAATACTGCAGGAGAAGCTTCACCTGCAGTCGCAGATCACGATGCGTTTCACGATGGTGTTGTCGGAAATCTGCCAGAACGTCATAGAGCACGCTGGTGCCGGAGGCTGGGTGGCGGTCCAGTCGTACAAATGGCAGCAGCGTCTTGGAGGCCGAAACGTGGTTGTAATCGCCGTCTGCGACGCTGGAATGGGATTCAGGAAGTCGCTCGAGTCGTCACCGAGTCATCGTCCTGATGACAGATGGGGCGACCGCATGGCGCTGGAGGAGACAGTAATGCGCGGCGTTACGCGGTTTCGCGATCCGGGTCGCGGGCAGGGCCTGGCCGGTGTCAAGAAGTTCATCGGCACCTGGCTCGGCAAGCTCAGCGTCAGGAGCGGCACGGCGCGGATCGCCGTAGTCCCCTCGTGGGACCAGGACGAGCCGATGTTCGACAACCTCGCTCCCTTCCCCGGCTCGCAGGTACAGATAACGATCCCCGAGCGGATGGGGGACGCATGATCAGCCACATCGATGTGAGCAGCGTTCTCAGGCGCAGCGTATGCGACCTGTACTCGAACCTCGTGACCCGCCCTACGGGCGCGGCGGTACGCATCGGCATCGAGCATCACCTCGACGAGATCGGCGACAAGTCACTTGCAGTTCTCGACTTCACGCATGTGGGACTTCTCGACTTTTCCTGCGCCGACGAGATCGTGGCGAAGCTCCTCATGCAGTACGTGAGCGTGGACATTCCGCGCCGTGAGGTGTACTTCGTATTCTACGGCATGAACGAGTCGCACATGGACGCGATAGAGGCGGTGCTCGAGCGGCATAACCTCGCCCTTGTAACGCAGCTTGCCGGCGGCGCGGCGCAGCTCATCGGCACGGTGGACGGGGAGGAGCGAAAGGCGTGGGAGAAGATCTGCGAGATGGGTAGCGCCCTGCCTGCAGATCTCGCGGAGGCCATGGGCATGCCCGCTGACAAGGCGGCAAAGACGCTGGAGACGCTGTGGCGAAGGCGTCTCGTGATCAGGCAGGAAAGCGGCTATTTCCCCCTGCGGAGCACGATCCAGTCGTGAGGCGACTCAAGCTTCCCGCGCCTAACATCAATCTCGGGTCGAGATTCGAGCCCGAGCTGATGGTCTGGGAGTACACGTCCACGAAGAAGGGAGACCCGGAACGCGGACCGCTTGTGCGCCTCCGCCGCTCCGAGGCCCGCATCCGCCTTGTCGACAACGGGGAACTCGTCTGGGTCAGGGGACCGCGGCGAAAGGAGATCGCTGTGCTCGTGATCGATGACTCAGTGCCGGAAGGAAAGGCCGGGCTGAGAGACATCGGCGGCGTCACCCTCACCGAGAAAGTGGTGGTCCTCAAGCCGGATTTCGATACACCAGTCGGCGAACGGCAGGTGGGCTGATGACTGACGGGAAACTGCCCCGGAAGCCCGGGCAGTCGACGATCGCCGTTCACGGCGGAGCCGAGCCGCGCCTGCCCGGCTCGCCCGTCACGTCCCCCCTCGTGCAGTCGGTGAACTTCGTCCAGGACTTCGGCACGGCTGAAGGCCTGCTCTACACCCGTTACGGAAACACGCCGAACGAGGAGATAGTCCAGAAGCGCATTGCGATGCTCGAGGGATCAGAGGCGGCGCTCGTGCTCTCGAGCGGAATGGGCGCAACGGCCTGCGCGATGCTCGCCCTCCTCAGGCCCGGCGATCACCTTCTCTCGAGCTCCTGGATTTATGGGGGAACGCGCCGGCTCTTCAGCGAAGAGTTCGTCTCGATGGGAATCGAGGTGAGCTATGCAAACCCGGACGAGCGCCGCGTGTGGCGGAACACGATCCGCCAGAACACCCGCGCCATCTTCGTCGAGTCGCCGGCCAATCCGACCGGCCGCGTGATCGACATCCCGCAGCTTGCGATACTCGCGAAGAATCAGGGAGTGGCCCTCGTCGTCGACTCGACGCTCGCCAGCCCCATCAACTGCCGCCCCATCGGCCTTGGCGCGGATGTTGTCATCCACTCGGCGACGAAATATCTCAACGGGCACCACGACATACTCTGCGGCGTTGTCGCGGGCACGTCGTCGTATATCGAGGAAGTCCGCCGGAAGATGATGGTATGGGGACAGGCGCCCGATCCCTTTGCGTGCTGGCTCCTCGAGCGCGGCCTGAAGACTCTCGATGTTCGCGTGAAGCGCTCGAACGAGAGCGCCATGCGCATCGCCGAATGGCTCAAGGCGCGCCCGGAAGTCTCGAACGTCCACTATGTCGGCCTGCCCGAACATCCCGATCATTCTCTCGCGAAGAAACTTCTGGACGGCTTCGGGGGTCTCATGTCAATCGAGCTCGCAGGCGGGGCTGAAGCGGTGGACCGCTTCTCGCGCAGGCTGCGGCTCATCTCGTACGCCTCCAGTCTCGGAGGAGTAGACTCACTGGCGGTCGAGCCGCGCTTCAGCTCACATGCGCACATGACGAGCGAAGAGCGCGCAGCGACCGGCATTCCTGATGGATTTCTGCGGTTGAGCATTGGCATCGAGAACTTCGAGGACATCATCGCCGATATCGAACAGGCGCTTCAGTAGCAGCGAATGATCCGACTTCACGATGTAGCAAAGGAGTACACGCGCACACGCGTCGCGCTGAGCCACGTAACTCTCCAGATAAGGCGCGGCGAGTTCGTCTTCCTCATCGGCCCCAGCGGTTCCGGCAAGACAACGATCCTCAAGTTGCTCTACATGGAGGAGAAGCCGACTCATGGAGACGTCTGGGTCAGCGGCGTCCACGCCAACACCGCCAAGCGCAAGGAGATCTCGCAGCTGCGCCGCCGCCTCGGCATCGTGTTTCAGGATTTCCGGCTGCTCGAGGACCGGACGGCGGAGGAGAACGTCGCTTTCGCGCTCGAGGTGACAGGAGCGCCGTCGTCGGCGATTCCCCAGCGTGTCTCCCGCGTTCTCACCCAGGTCGGGCTTGCCTCGAAGGCGACCCAGCTGCCCCGCCAGCTTTCCGGCGGCGAGCAGCAGCGGGTCGCGATCGCCCGTGCGCTCGTGAACGATCCGTACTTTCTCCTGGCCGATGAGCCGACGGGAAACCTCGACGACCGCGCATCGCGCGGAGTCATCCAGCTCCTTCGCGACATAAACGCTGCGGGAACGTCCGTGATAATGGCGACCCACGACCTCGAGATCGTGAGACGTGCCGACAACGCCAGAACCGTCGAGCTGAACCACGGCCGGATAGTCTTCGATTCCTCCGAGACTCCGCCACCTGAGACGCGCTACACCCCGCTTCTTGGGCAGCCGGTGATAGGCGGGCCGAGCGAGGGCAACTGGCCTCCCCTTCCCGGAGACGGCAGGTAGATGCTCGCCGCCAGGGAGGCGTTCAACGCCAGCCGGCGCGCGCCGCTGCTGAGCATGCTGGGAATCGTGACGATAGCGTTCTCGCTGTTCGCGTTCGGGCTGTTCGCGCTTGTCGCGGTGAACATCAGGCACGCACTGCGAAACGTCGAGCAGCGGGTGGAGGTTCGCGCGTTCGTATCCGAGGGAACACCCGCCGATGCAATCGCTGCCGCCATGGCTGACATCGCAGTGTTCCCCGAGGTGGCGAAGGTCGATTACATCACGCAGGAAGGCGCCCTCGAGCGCGCCCGACGGGACATGGGCGAATTCAGCGATGTATTCGAGGAGGCGCTGCTTCCTGCTTCGCTCGACATCCACCTCAGGCCCGGCCTGAGGAATCCCGAGACCGTCGAAGCCGTGGCCGACCGGGTGAAATCCTATCAGTTCGTCGACGATGTGCGGTACGGCGAGGAGTGGGTCCGGAAGCTCTACCAGTTGCGCACGATAGCCGCGGGCACCGGACTCGGACTCGGCATCGCATTCGCGGCAGTTTCGATAATCATCATCGGCGCCACCATCAGGGTGTCGGTGCTCGCGAGGGCGAGGGAGATAGCGATAATGCGGCTCGTCGGTGCCACGGACTCGTTCGTGCGCGCGCCGTTTCTCATCGACGGTTTCGTGAAGGGAATTCTCGGTGCGTTGCTCGCGATCGGGCTCACCTGGGTCGCGTACCGGATGGTCGACACCCAGCTGTTCTCGGTTGTGTTCTTCGATCCGCGCCTCATCGTGGTTGGACTTGTCTGCGGGGCATCTATCGGACTGCTCGGCAGCGCGACATCGGTATGGAGTCACCTGCGCCGGATTTGAGGCGCGCTGCCTTCGCAGTCGGCATCGCTCTCCTGCTCGCGGGACCTCTCGCCGCGCAGGAAGCTGATGCCCGCATTCGCGCGCAGCAGCAGGAACTGGCCAAGATCCGCCGGGAGCGCGAGGAGCTTCAGCGTCGCATGAAGGGCCTGCAGGGACGCGTTCACGACATACGGGAGGAAGTGAACAACCTCGACCGCCAGCACAATGCGACCGTTCGCGTCGTCAGGTCGCTCGACCAGCAGCTCACGACGCTCAATGGCGAAGTCGAGAACACCACTGCCAACCTCGTGCGCGCGCAGGACGAAGTGCAGGTGAAGCGCGCAGTGCTGCGCAAGCGGCTCGTCGAGATCTACAAGCGCGGCCCCCTCTACACGTTCGACGTGATGCTCTCCGCGCGGTCGTTCGGGGATCTCGTTGCGCGGTACAAGTACCTGCACATACTGGCGCAGCGCGACCGCGCAGTGGTGAGCCGGGTCGATCAGCTAAGGTCCCAGATCATCGCGCAGCGACGCCAGCTGGTTTCCCTCCAGAGCGGGGTCGAGCAGAACAGGATCGAGAAGGCGCGCGAGGCAGAGCGGCTCTCCTCACTCGAGGCAGCGCGAACAACGAGCCTGCGACGAGCGCAGCAGGACCAGAAGAAAGCCGAGTCACGACTTGCCGAGCTGGCGAGGACTGAGCGACGGCTCAACAACGTGATCGGCGAGTTCGAGGCGGCGCGCCGGCGAGCCGCCTCCGGTCCGAACGCAGCGGCCGCGGCGCCGAGCTCGATTCGCACCAGCGACCTCGGGCAGCTCGACTGGCCGGTTGATGGGTCGATCATTTACCGGTTCGGGCGGGTGGTGAATCCAAACAACACAACCACGCGCTGGAACGGAATCGGAATCGCCGCGTCGACCGGAGCATCGGTGAAGTCGGTTTCCGCCGGGGTCGTGGTGCTTGCCGACGTGATGGGTACCTACGGCAACACGATAATTCTCGAACACGGCGGGGGCGATTATTCGGTTTACGGGTCGCTCAGCCGGATTGGCGTCAGCAAAGGCGCGCGAGTCACGAAAGGCCAGGTCATCGGAGCGATTGGCGCGACCGACCCGTCACTTCCCCCTCACCTTCACTTCGAGATCAGGCGCGGCGGGCCTGCGGTTGACCCGCTGAGCTGGCTGCGTGGCTCGCGCTAGGAAACCCCGCAAGCGCCTCGGGGTATAGTATATCGAGTGAGTGCCGTTTTTACTGATTGCGGACTGCGGACGTACTGCGGACGCAGACTGTGACCACTACGGACCAGTTACTGTCCGCAGTAGTCTGAGTCTGCGTCCGCAGTACGTCCGCAGTCCGCAGTCAGTCCCGCCTTAACCCAAGCCCTGCAACCGATTATCTTCAAATGATGCCCCCGACGCTGCCGAGCGGCCCATTGCCGCAGCGCTCCCTCCGAGGGATAGCCAGGTGGATTCTCATTCTGCCATGGGTATTCCTGTCGGTCGTGCCCCTGCTCGAAGGGGGCAAGAGCCAGTCGGGCGCTCACGTCGAAGCTGCGGGGGTAGCAGCTCACTTCGCGCACAGCCACGAAGACTGCCTTGCGTGTTCGACTAACCGCCTGCACGGAAACGTCGCTTCGGGTCAAGACATTCCGCTCTACCGATCCGACGCTGCAAGTCGCACATGGGTCCTTACAGCCGACCACTCCACCTACCAGCGCGCCCCAGGGTCTCCCCGGGCACCTCCCGCCACTCTTCTGGTCTGAGAACCACACACGAATGGGGGCATTCTCCCCGATTCGAACGCCTGCCTGACGCAGAAACCGGCGGGCTGTCCAACACCCGAAGAGGAATACATGTACTTCACTATCTCGCTGACCGCGGCTTTGGCCGCGGCCTTGACGACATTTCAGCCGGCGGCGCTTACCTCGGTTTCGGTCATTCACTCGAATCCCGCCACGCTGCCTTCACCCGTCACCGGCACGGTGCGTGACTCGGCAGGCAGTCCACTTTCCGACGCGCAGGTAATCATCCCCGCGCTGAACCGCGCCACTACGACGAACGATGCAGGCGCCTTCACATTCACCGGGCTCCCCATAGGGACCTATCACATCGTCACGATCCTGATCGGCTACGCGCCGGGACACGGGGACGTGACAGTCACCGAGGGCACAACTCCCGTCGAGGTTGTCATCGTCATGGGACGCGCGCGTGCTGTCACGCAACTCAGCGCCGTGCAGGTAACCGCGACTCCTATTGGTACCGACCCGCGGGATGTCGCCCAGTCGACGACAGAGATCTCGGGAGCCGCGCTGGCGCGCGGGCTTTCCGGCTCTATCGCACAATCTCTGTCGCGCGAGCCTGGACTCGCGGTGCGGAACTCCGGGCCGGGCGCATCTGCGCCTGTCATACGGGGGTTGTCAGGCGAGCGCGTCCTCGTGCTCCAGGACGGCGAGCGCGCCGGGGACCTTGCGGCGACGTCACCGGATCACGCGGTCACAATCGATCCACTGGTTGCACAACGCATCGAGGTTGTTCGCGGGCCCGCGTCACTCCTCTACGGCAACAACGCGCTTGGTGGCGTGGTCAACGTCATCTCGAACGACCTGCCGACGACCATCCCGACTCACGTCCACGGTTACTTCAGCGGCCAGTCTGAAAGCGCGGTTGGCGGCGGAGGTGCCGCTTTCGGTGTCACTGTGCCGGTTGGCCATGCACTCGCGCTCGTTGGACGCGCTCAGGGTCGCAGCTCCGGAGATCTCCGCACAGGCGGCGGCGGAACGCTGGAAAACTCGTACAGCAAGACCTTTTCAGGCGTCGGCGGCCTTGGCTTCGCAAACTCGTGGGGCTCGGGCGGACTTTTGTTCCGGGGCAACCGTTTCGACTATGGCCTGCCGTCGGACCACGACGACAATGTTCACATCGAAGGCAGCCGCAACGAAGTCAACGGACGCCTCGAGTTCGGCCGCGCCCTCGGCATCTTCACCTCCGTGCGCCTCGGGTCGACGGCGCAGTGGTATGAGCACGAGGAGATCGAAGATTCAGGAGAGATCGGCACCCGGTTCGATCTCAAGACGCAAACGCTCGACGTTCTCGGCCGCACGCGGCTCGGGCCGGTTGCCGGAGCGATCGGCGCTTCCGCGCTCGTTCGCGACTACCAGGCGACCGGCGAGGAAGCCGTTACGCCCGGCGCAGACACGCGCACCGCAGGCGTGTTCCTTTACCAGGAGATCCCCCTCGTGAGCGGCCGGGATCCCGAGTCACGCATTCCGCGAATACAGCTCGGCGGCAGATATGATTACTACTCGATAAAGTCGAGAGCCGGTGAAGCGAAGTTCGGTCCCGCGCGATCGAGAGACTTCAACAACTTCTCGGGTTCGCTCGGGATCAGCTACCCTGTCACGCAGGAAGTCACGCTCGCGGCCAGCGCGGCACGGGCGTTCCGCGCGCCAACTGTGGAGGAGCTCTTCTCAAATGGTCTCCATCACGCCGCCGGAACCTACGACATCGGCAATCCGAACCTGCGGAGTGAGACGAACCAGGGCATCGACGCGATCGTCAGGGCACAGGGCAACCGCCTCACTGGTCAGGTCTCGGGATACTACAACAGGGTCGGAGACTTCATTTCTCCCAACATCGTCGGCGATACGGCGATCGACCACGAGGGGGACCTCGAAAGCGTCCCGCTCAACCGCTTCCGGCAGGATGACGCAACGCTGAAAGGCGCCGAAGGCCGCGTCGAGGCGGAACTGGCGTCGAACTTCGTGCTCGGCGCCGTAGGCGACTTTGTCAGAGGCAAGTTTGCCGGTGGCGACCCGCTGCCGTTCCTCCCCGCAGCGCGACTGGGCGGTCTCGCCAGGTTCGACGACGGCAGATATTCGGTCGAGCTCGACTACCGTCACGCCTTCAGGCAGGACCGCGTCCCGGAGCCAAACTCCGACGAAGACCCTGCAGCGGTGGCGACGGGGGCGTACGATCTGGTCAATCTTGCGGCGACCTACAGCTTCGCCATGCGCGGACTCACACACGCCTTCACGCTTCGCGTGGACAATGCTTTCGACGCGCGATACCGCGAGGCGACGAGCAGGCTCAAGGGCTTCGCCCACGGAGCCGGCCGCAACTTCTCGCTCGGATACCGGCTGCTGTTCTGAGCGACCTGCAATCCCCGGGGGTCACGAGGGGTGCGCGAGGCCCCCGGGTTGGCGTAACTTGAACGTCCAAACGCCAAATACATGAAGCGAAAAGACGCGCTCGACTACCATTCCTCGGGCCGGCCGGGCAAGATCGCGGTCGTGCCCACAAAACCGCTCAACAACCAGCGGGACCTCGCCCTCGCCTACTCTCCAGGAGTGGCCGAGCCCTGCCTCGAGATCCAGAAGAACCCCGAGGACGCCTACAAGTACACTGCCCGGGGAAACCTCGTCGCGGTCGTCACGAATGGCACGGCGGTCCTCGGACTCGGCAACATCGGGGCTCTCGCCGGCAAGCCGGTGATGGAGGGCAAGGGCAACCTGTTCAAGCAGTTCGCCGATCTCGACGTCTTCGATCTCGAGGTGGGCTCTGAAGATCCCGAGGACATCATCAGGTTCTGCCAGCTGCTCGAGCCGAGCGTCGGCGGCATTAACCTCGAGGACATCAGGGCGCCCGACTGCTTCTACATCGAGGAGAAGCTGCGCGAAACCCTGAAGATTCCTGTTTTTCACGACGACCAGCACGGCACCGCGATAATCTCCGGTGCCGCGCTGCTGAACGCGCTGGAGATCACGGGACGCGACATCGCCGACGTGAAATGCGTGTTCTCCGGGGCCGGAGCAGCCGCCATCTCGACAGCCGAGCATTACGTACGGCTCGGCGTAAAGCGTGAGAATATCCTCCTGTCCGACAGGCAGGGAGTGATCTACAAGGGACGCGCTGGGAAGATGGATCCCTACAAGGCACGCTTTGCAAATGAGACCGAAACGCGCACGATCGCTGAGGCCCTCGTTGGCGCCGACGTTTTCGTCGGGCTCTCGGTGGCCGGCGCGGTTACCGGAGAGATGGTGGCAACGATGGCGGACCGGCCGATCATCTTCGCTCTCGCGAATCCTGATCCGGAGATCCATCCCGACGAGATCCGGAAGGTTCGCAGTGACGCGATAATCGCGACCGGCAGGAGCGACTACCCGAACCAGGTAAACAACGTCCTCGGCTTTCCGTTCATCTTCCGCGGCGCCATAGACGCGCGTGCGACTGAAGTGAACGAAGCGATGAAGATGGCAGCGACCCGCGCCCTTGCGCTGCTTGCCAGGGAGGATGTGCCGGAAAGCGTATCCCGCCTCTACGGCCTTGCTTCAGTCAAGTTCGGGGCCGAGTACCTCATCCCTTTCCCGTTCGATCCGCGAATATTGCTATGGGTCGCGCCGGCCGTGGCATGGGCCGCGGTCGCGACGGGCGTGACGAAGAACTTCATCGATCTCGACGAGTACAGGGAACAGCTTGAAGCGAGACTCGGCCGCGCCCGCGGGGTGATGCGGGGGATCATCAACCGCGCGGTCCGTGATCCGAGAAAAGTGGTGTTTCCCGAAGGCGAGGAGCCGAAGGTGATCCGCGCGGCACAGGTTCTGGCCGATGAAGGAATCGCCGAACCCATACTGCTGGGCAACCCCGAGAACATCGCCAGGATCGCGCGTGAAAACGCGATTCCGATAGCCGACATAAGCATCGAGGATCCGTCAAGTTCGCCCCGCCGGGAGGCATACGCCGAATTCCTGTGGCAGCGCCGGCAGCGAAAGGGCTTGAGCAAAGGCGAAGCGCACCAGCTTCTCTACAAGGGCAATTACTTCGGTTCGGTCATGGTTGCTCTTGGAGACGCCGATGCGCTCGTATCGGGCGTCAACATGCACTACCCCGAGACAATCCGCCCCGCGCTCCAGGTCATCGGCGCACACCCCAAGGCGGAAGTGGTGAGCGGGCTCTACATGCTCGTCTTCGAAAAGCATGTTATCTTTTGCGGAGATACCACTGTCAACATCGATCCGACGGCCGAGCAGCTCGCGCAGATTGCGTACTCGGCAGGGCGGATCGTTCGCACTCTTGGGATCACGCCGCGAATTGCGATGCTTTCCTTCTCGAACTTCGGGTCAGTCAGGCATCCCGAGGCGGAGAAGGTTGCGGAGGCCGTTCAGCTGCTCAGGCAGCGTGACCCGTCGATCGTGGTGGATGGGGAGATGCAGGCGGACACGGCGCTGGACCAGGAGCTGCTCAGGTCCGCTTACCCGTTCAGCCTGCTCACCGACCGCGCTAATGTCCTGATTTTTCCGAACCTCAGCGCGGGCAACATCGCTTACAAGCTGTTGAACCATCTTGGAGGAGCGACGGCGATCGGACCGATCCTCGTCGGCATGAACCGTCCGGTGCACGTGCTGGAACGCGGGGCGGATGTGCAGGACATCGTGAACATGGCCGCTGTCGCCGTGATGGACGCGCAGTCGCGCGGCACGGCTCGTCCGCGGCAGGCAACCGTCGAAGATATCACTTCCTGAGGATGGACAGGATGGCTACAGAGACAAGGCCCGAGCGTGCGGCCCTCGAGAGGGAAAGCAGTATCGGACTTTCGAAGCAGGGGCTCGACCCGTCGGGTGAGGTCCACTGGAACCTCGTCGCACCCGAGCTTATGAAGGCCGCCGCCAGGCGCGACGAGGGTGAGTTCGCCGCGATGGGACCGTTCGTAGCCGTCACTACCCCGCACACCGGCCGCTCCCCGAACGACAAGTTCGTGGTGAGGGACCCCGGATCGGAGAACGACGTGGACTGGGGGAAGGTAAACCAGCCATTCTCGACCGACAGCTACGCAAAGCTTCTCGCCGATGTGCGGGAGTACCTCGACGGTCGCGACGAGCTTTTCGTGCAGGACCTCTATTGCGGCGCCGATCCCGCTTACCGGCTTTCGGTCAGGTACGTCTCGCCGAACGCCTGGCATATGGCATTCGTGCGGAACATGTTCATCCGGCCCGGGCTGGCGGAGCTTGCCGGCTTCGACCCCAACTTCACCGTTCTCCACGCACCGGAATTCCAGGCGGATCCGGAGAGACATGGAACGCGCACGGGAACATTCATCGTTCTCAATATCGTTGAGCGCACGATTCTGATCGGCGGGACGCGCTACGCGGGCGAGCTGAAGAAGTCGATGTTCACCGTGATGAACTACCTCCTGCCGAAGCAGGGCGTTCTCTCGATGCACTGCTCGGCGAACATCGGTGAAGAGGGTGACACCGCATTGTTCTTCGGGCTTTCCGGGACCGGCAAGACTACGCTCTCGGCGGATCCCAGGCGCGCGCTGATCGGTGACGACGAGCACGGCTGGTCCGACAACGGGGTATTCAACTTCGAGGGCGGATGCTACGCCAAGGTGATTAACCTCTCGGCCGAGAGCGAGCCTGATATTTTCCGCACTACGCAGATGTTCGGGACGATCCTCGAGAACGTGAAGCTCGACCCTGCGACAAGACAGGTGCTGTTCTCCGACCAGTCAATCACGGAGAACACACGCGCGTCGTATCCGCTCAGCTACATCCCCAACTCGGTTGCAGACGGTCGCGGAGGGCATCCACGCAACGTCGTGTTTCTCACAGCCGACGCGTTCGGGGTTCTTCCGCCCATCGCCAGGCTTACCCCCGAGCAGGCCATGTACTACTTCCTGTCCGGCTACACCGCAAAGGTCGCCGGAACTGAACGCGGAGTCACGGAACCGCAGGCGACGTTCAGCGCGTGCTTCGGAGCCGTGTTTCTCGTCTGGCATCCCACCACGTACGCCGCAATGTTCGGCGATCTGCTGAAGCGTCATGGCTCATCTGTGTGGCTCGTGAACACCGGCTGGAGCGGCGGTGCCTATGGCACCGGCAAGCGGATGAAGCTCGCGTACACCCGCAGCATGATCCATGCGGCGCTGTCGGGCGCCCTCGAAGGTGCCGACCTCCGCGCTGATCCGGTGTTCGGGTTGGCTGTCCCCACAGCGATTCATGGAGTTCCTTCGGAAGTTCTGGATCCGCGGGGAACCTGGGCGGACAGTGCCGCCTACGACGAGCAGGCGAAGAAACTTGCCGGCATGTTCCGGGACAACTTCGCGAAGTTTCCTGATGCCGATCCCGGCATCAGGAACGCGGGCCCCAGGTAAGATTCGGCGCCGCGGAGATTCGCACACGAAGATGTTCGAAATACTCCGCGACCCGATCTGGAACAACATCCGCGTAGACGAGCTGACGCTCGAGCTCGTAGACACCGGCACGTTCCAGCGGCTGCGCAATATCCGGCAGCTCGGACTCGCCTACGTAGTATACCCGGGCGCAACTCATTCGCGTTTCGAGCACGCGCTCGGCACCTACCATCTTTCGCGGCAGACTCTTGCCCTGCTCTGCGAGGCGGATCAGTCGCTTGCAATCGACCCGGTCGACCAGAGCATCGTGCGCGCTGCTGCCCTGCTGCACGATATCGGGCATTACCCGTTCTCGCATGCACTCGAGGAGATCGGGCAGCTTCATCACGAGGACGTCGCCCGGCCCCTGATTACGACTGGCGAGATCGCCGCGATACTTTCGGCGGGAATCGGCAGCGATGCACCCGAGCGCGTCTTCGAGTTGATTCGCGGCTCGAGCTCGAGCCCGCTTCAGGGCCTGATCTCCGGGTCGCTCGATCTCGACAAGATCGAGTATCTCAAGCGCGACGCGTTCATGTGCGGCGTTCCCTATGGCGAGATCGACGTCGACAGGCTCACCAACTCGATGCTCGTGCTGGAGGATCCCGAATCAGGGAAGCCAATGATGGGAGTGCGGGAGAAGGGACTGTCTGCGCTCGAGTCGCTGCTTTTCGCCAAGTACCAGATGTACCGCAACGTCTACTGGCATCACGCAGTGCGGAGCGCGACAGCGATGTACAAGCGGATGGTCGACGATGCACTCCGCACGGGTGCGGTCGATGCATCTCTTCTGCCTTCGTACACCGACGAAGGATTGCTTCACCGGCTCGAGCATGCGCAGCCCGGCATGCTGCTCGACGCGCTCCGCTCACGGCGGCTATACAAGCGGGCGCTCGAGTGGCCTGCAAGCCGGCTCGACGACGGATACGGAGAGTGGATAGCGACGGATCGCGAGCGGACCCGCCAGGCCGAGGACAGGCTTGCCGAGCTGAGCGGAATGAAGCCGGGTGAGGTACTGCTCGATTTCCCTGCGAAGACGGAGATGCTCGGTCTCGACATACCGGTGCTTCGCCGGACCGGCGAGATTCAGCGGCTGACGGGGGAAGGCTGGCCCGGCACGATAAATCTTCCGACGCTTTCAGCCGAGCTCTACAGGAGCGCCCGCTGGCTTCGCGTTTTCACTTCGCGGCGCATGGAGATTCCCTTCGCGACAGTTGATCAGCTGATTCGCGAGCTCGCGCCGTGACTTGGGGAGGACTGCGGAAAATCAACAGCAAGTGGGGAGACCAGTGAGATTTTCATGAGACCAATGAGGGATCGCGGAACGGGTCATTGGCCGTCCGCATTGCCTTCACTTCTCATTCGACGCTAAAACAACAAAAACAACGCGTTTTTTTCACTGGTCTCATTTTTACTCACTGGTCTCTACACCCCCCGGGGTTCCGCTTTTGTCCGCAGTCCGCTCAGCTCCGGAACTCTTCGAATAGCGCAAGCGACTCGGGATTCGCCAGCGCCTCGGTGTTCGTCACCGGCCTGCCGTGCACGACGTCTCGAACGGCCAGCTCACTGATCTTCCCGCTCAGCGTTCTCGGAATGTCCCCCACCTCGATGATCCTCTTCGGAACGTGCAGCGGGCTCGTGTTGTCCCGGATCTGGCGCGTGATCAGGTCGCGCAACGTGTCGTCGAGACTGCCTGGATCGCGCAGCCGCACGAAGAGCACGATCTCGACATCACCCGCCGCCCCCTCCCCGGTCTCCCGCCCGATCGCCACGCTCTCGAGGATCTCGGGAAGCTGCTCGACCTGGCGGTAAATCTCCGCTGTGCCGATCCGCACGCCGCCGGGGTTGAGCGTCGCGTCGCTCCTGCCGTAGATAATCATTCCGTCGTGGGGCGTCAGCTCGCACCAGTCGCCGTGTCTCCAGACGTTGGGATACTGGTCGAAGTACGCGGCACGGTACTTCTCCCCACCGGGATCGTTCCAGAATGCTACGGGCATGCTCACGAACGGCC
Organism: Gemmatimonadales bacterium; assembly: GCA_038208015.1. Lineage (GTDB taxonomy): Bacteria > Gemmatimonadota > Gemmatimonadetes > Gemmatimonadales > Gemmatimonadaceae > UBA4720. The sequence continues at coordinate 4,961 of JBBQZF010000004.1, read as the reverse complement.
GCGTACAGACGAGCTCGCCCGCCTCACCGATCACGGGCCGGCCGTTCTCGTTGTAAACATGCACCGCCATGCCGAGAGCCCGGCACTGAATCTCACCGCGGTACACCGGCGCCATCGGATTTCCGCCTGCGAAACAGGAGACGATGTCGGTGCCACCGCTGATGCTCGCCAGATGGACATCCTGCTTGATGCGCGAATACACGTAATCGAAGCTGTGAATCGCCAGCGGGCTTCCTGTTGAAAGAATAGTCCTCAGCGCCGACAAATCCCGCGAGTCGCCGGGCGACAACTCGTTCTTCTCGCACATCGCAAGGAACTTCGCGCTCGTCCCGAAGACCGTGATCTTCTCCCGCTCGGCCATCTCCCACAGGAAGTCCGTACGCTCCGGGAAAGGGGCGCCATCGTACAGCACGAGGGTCGCGCCAGTCGCCAGCGCGCTCACCAGCCAGTTCCACATCATCCAGCCGAGTGTGGTGAAGTAGAACACCCTGTCTTCGCGTGTGAGGTCGGTGTGGAGAAGCAGCTCCTTGTAATGCTGAAGCAGCGTTCCACCGGCTCCATGCACCAGACATTTCGGCAGCCCGGTCGTACCCGACGAATAGAGAATGTAGAGCGGATGGTCGAAGGGCAGCCGGTCGAAGTCGATGCGGGAGGCGCCGGCATTCCCGAAGTTATTCCACGACTCGCTCCCGTCGATTGCAGATGTTTCGGGTTGGCTGTCGCCATAGGCAACCACGACCACTGCCTCCACTGATGGCAGCTTTCCAGCCACTTCCGCAACCTTGTCAAGACAGTCGATGCGCCTGCCGTTGTAGGTGTAGCTGTCGGCGCAGAAGAGTATTCGCGGCTCGATCTGCCCGAACCTGTCGAGCACGCCCTGAACGCCGAAGTCCGGAGAGCACGACGACCAGACCGCGCCGATCGACGCGGTCGCAAGCATCGCGATTATCGCCTCGGGAATATTCGGCATGAGTGCAGCAACGCGATCGCCTTTCCGGATACCTCGATCCCGAAGCGCCGCCGCAACCCTGGTAACTTCAACATGGAGCTCGGCGTATGAGAGCGATTTCTGCCTGCCGCTCTCATTCCAGGCGACAATCGCCTCCCGGTCGTCTCTGTACCTGAGGAGATTCTCGGCGAAGTTGAGCCGGGCTCCGGCAAACCAGCGGGGACCGAGCTCAGGGTCGGGCGGAGCCATGCGGTCGAGACCGTGGACTACTTCGGTCCACGGCTTGTTTTCCCCCGGGTCGGCGACGACTTCCGCGAACTGCCAGATTGCCGGCCAGAATTCCTGCGGCCTCAGGACCGACCAGGCGTATGCATCGTAGTACGTTTCCTTCCCTGCGAAGCGCAGGAACGCCGACATGTTCGACTGCGCTACCCGCTCCGGCGAAGGAGTCCAGACCGGCTCGTTCAGTGGCTAGCTCGTTGGCGGGCTGAACTGCTCGTGCTGCGTGTCGAGCCACGACTTGTGGTACGCCGGATCCTCGATGGCGAGAGCCTCCTTTGCGATTTTCAGCGGGCGGAAGCTGTCCATCATCACAGCAAGCTCCTCAGTGTATTTCGCACCGATGCTTGCCTCGGCGCGACCTGGATGCGGGCCGTGTGGAATTCCATCAGGATGATGCGTGATGCTGCCGAACTCGATTCCCTTCCGGCTCATGAACTCACTCGATGCGTAATAGAGGACCTCGTCGGAGTCGACGTTCGAGTGGTTGTAGGGTGCGGGTATCGCCTCGGGATGGAAGTCGTAAGGGCGCGGGCAGAACGAGCAGACGACGAAACCGTCGCCCTGGAATGTCTGGTGAACCGGGGGCGGCTGGTGCACCCGGCCGACGATCGGCTCGAAATCCATGATGTTGAATGCCCATGGATAGAAGTATCCGTCCCAGCCGACGACATCGAACGGGTGGTGGTCGAGCACCAGCTCGTTTATCCCGTCGTACTGTTTCACGAAGAGCGGAAAATCGCCTTTCTCGTCGTGCGGGGTGAGCTGAAGCGGCTTTCTGAGGTCGCGCTCCGAATACGGTGCACCTTCAATGAGCTGGCCGAACTCGTTACGGTAGCGCTTCGGTGTGCGGACATGCCCTCGGCTTTCGAATATCACAAGCTTGGTCCCGGCGCTCCCGTCCATCCGGTAACGGTGAAGAATCCCACGGTGGATGACGAGATAATCTCCCTCACCGTAGGGCAGTTCCCCGAACACCGTCTCCAGGACGCCCGTGCCCTTGCTCACATAAACGAGCTCGTCGGCCTGGGCATTCCGGTAGAAATGGGAATCGTGGGTATCCGGCTCCACGTAGTACATCGCGATGTCCTGATTGAAAAGAACAGGGATGCGGTCCATCGTTGGGCTGCCGCCCTTTTTTGCTCGTGAAGTCAGGAAATGACGATGGTGGAGAGTCTGGTTGGGATCCTCGACCAGTTTCATCTCCTTGACCCGCCTGACCGACTTCACCGTCGTCGGAGGGTGAGTGTGATAAAGAAGCGAAGATGTTCCGGTGAACCCTTCGTGGCCCATCAGCTCTTCCGCGTACAGCCCGCCGTCGGGCTTGCGGAAGGCGATGTGCCGTTTTCTTGGGATGGAGCCGAGCGTGTGGTAGTTGGGCATCGTCAGTCCGGTCTGATGAAGGGTTTGCGGGTCAGTGCCATCGCGGCCGTCCCGTCAAAGATTTCCGCGAAGGTCCTGCTCACGCTCTAGTGCCTCGAACAGCGCCTTGAAGTTGCCCGCTCCGAAGCTCTTTGCTCCCTTTCGCTGAATGATCTCGTAGAAAACGGTAGGCCTGTCCTGCACCGGCTTGCTGAAGATCTGGAGCAAGTATCCTTCGTCGTCCCGGTCAACAAGAATTCCCAGCTCGCGGAGGGGCGCGATGTCCTCATCTATCTTCCCGACGCGATCGCCGACGCTGTCGTAATACGTGGTCGGAACGCGGAGGAACTCCACTCCCCTCGAGCGCATCTCGGTGACTGTCGAGATTATGTCGTCAGTGGCGATCGCAATGTGCTGGACGCCCGGGCCTTCATAGAACTCGAGGTATTCGTCGATCTGTGACTTCTTCTTTCCCGCCGCCGGCTCGTTGATCGGGAACTTGATCCTCCCGTTTCCGTTCGACATCACCTTCGACATCAGCGCGGAGTACTCGGTGGAGATCGTCTTGTCGTCGAAAGTGAGGATATTTACGAAGCCGAGAACCTTTTCGTAGAACCCGACCCACTCGTTCATCTTGCCGAGCTCGACGTTGCCGACGCAGTGGTCGGCGTACTTGAGTCCGACCGGCGACGCCTTGTACGGGGAGCTCACCGGCACGAACCCGGGCATGAACAGTCCGTTGTAACGGCGGCGCTCGACAAGGCTGTGGATCGTGTCGCCGTAAGTCCTGATGGCGGCAATGACGATTTCACCGTTCTCATCCTTCACAACCTGCGGCTCCATGGCCGGTTCCGCGCCGCGCTCCACCGCGAGCCGGAAAGCCTCGCGAGCGTCATCGACCCACATCGCGATGTCCCGAACGCCGTCGCCATGCTTCGCCACGTGCTCGGCGATCGGACCGGTCGAGCGGATGGGTGTCGTGAGGACGAAGCGCACCTTGTCCTGCTGAAGAAGGTAGCTTGCCCTGTCGCGGACCCCGGTCTCGGGACCGCGGTATGCGACGACCTCCATTCCGAAGGCCGACCGGTAGAAGTGACCTGCCTGCTTCGCGTTCCCGACCCAGAATTCGATGTAGTCGGTGCCGTTTATCGGAAAGGTGTCGACCGCGTTGGCGGTGGTCGGTAAGGTGGCGGTGGCCATGTTGCTCCCCAGCTGATGGATAACTTCGTTTTCGCTGCGCGCCGGCGCTCGAGCCAGTGTTGCCAGTCCTATGCCTGCCGGCTGCGCCCGCGGGCCTCAGCGAGCTTCCGCGCTATGCCGCGGTAGAACGATGCGTCGGCGGGCTTCTGCTGCTCCTCGAGAGTCAGCGCCGCGAGTTCGAGCGCATAGAGAATGTTACCAAGATAAAGCTCCGCGAGGCCTGCGACTGTTTCCTCGGCGTCGTTCACCGGGGCGGGGGGACTGGCGTAACTTCGCCGGTCCCGAACCCCGTGTCCGCCGAGACTACCTTCACGACTATTGCCGTGATATTGTCGATGCCGCCGTTGTTGTTCGCGTCAGCGATCATCGCGTTGACGATGCGCTCGGGGTTGGCGCGGGACTGGAGAAGCTGCTGGAGCCGGCGGTCATCAACCATCCCCGTGAGGCCGTCGCTGGCGAGGAGGAAAACATCTCCCACGTGGGTGTCACCGGTGATGGTGTCCGGGTCGATCTCGCTGCTCATCCCGATGCAGCAGGTGATGACGTTGCTCTGGGGGTGATGTCGCGCCTGCTCGGCCGTGATGAGCCCTGCGTCGACCTGCTCCTGAACCAGTGAATGATCCTTCGTCAGCTGGGTCATTGTGCCGTCCCGGACGAGGTAAACCCGGGAATCGCCGACATGGCCGATGAGGTACCTGGTATCCGAGATCAGAAGTGCGGAAGCTGTGCTGCCCATCCCCGTCTTCTCGACTTCCTTCATCGTCCGCTGGAATACGACCCTGTTCGCAAGTCGGAGGGTGTCCGAGACGCGGGGACCCGATTCGGGCGCCGCCAGGTCGTTCAGGTCGGCAAGCTCTGCCGCGATCAGGTCGACGGCCATCTGGCTGGCGATCTCGCCGGCGGCGTGACCGCCCATGCCGTCGGCCACGATGAAGAGGCCGCGGTACTCGTTGGCGTCCGCGTAGAGGTTGTCTTCGTTCCCCTTGCGCAGCCTGCCCGTGTCGGTTCTCGCTGAAACAGCCAGGTGCACTAAGTCGCGCTCCCCGCTCTTGGCGGGATGAAATAAGTCAAGGAATCAGCTCTTGAACTGGTCGATTGAGTACACAAACTACGCCACAGCCCGCAGGGGCAGCAAGCGTCATCCTTCAGACAGCACCTTTGGGGGCGTTTC
>JBBQZF010000003.1:0-50914 GCA_038208015.1 Gemmatimonadales bacterium | reverse complement strand
TCAAGCTTCAAGAACCAGGGCGACTGCGTCTCGCACCTGAACACCGGAAAGTAGGAGGCTTCGCCTCGAGCCCGGCGCGGCCTGACCGTGCCGCGGTCTTGAGGGAGTTGCCGTACCGATTTGGCCCGACAGGGGCATGCCAGGTATCCGCGGCCCGCGTTTCCCATAACTTTTTCCGCGATTGTGCGGTACCTGTGACGTCAAAGCGTTTGACGCCGACGCAATTCGCCCTAAGGAGGCCCCTTCCTGGAAACGATGACAGAGGCCGTACCCACTGCAGATCACGCTGACCTGCGCCTCGTAACTCTTGGGAGCGCTTGCCTGCTGTCCACCAGCAGCGCAGGCGCGTCCACTATCATACTCCGCCCCGGCAAGCCGCTCGCGCTTCTGATCTACCTTGCCGCATCCCCCGGAAAGACGGCCTCACGCGAGCACCTCCTGAATCTCCTGTGGGCCGACGCCGAACCCGAGCGAGGTCTCCGGACACTCCGCCAGACTGTCTTCCAGCTCCGCCAGACACTCGGCGAGAATGCAATCGAGAGCACCGGTCGAGACCTCAAGCTCAGTCTTCCTCTCAGGTTCGACCGCGATGAGTTCCTCGCCGCCGTCGCTGCCGGCGACCACGCGACAGCGGCAGCACTTTACACGGGTCAATTCCTCGTCGACTTCGGAGTTCCCGGCGGCGCTGACTTCGAGCACTGGTCGGACCGCGAACGGGACCGGCTTCAGGCTGCCTACCTGAGATCCGCTGAATCACTTATCCGCTCTCAACTCGATCAGGGACAGAACGATGCCGCAGTCTCAGAAGCCCGGCGGCTGCGCGACTTCGACCCCGACCGCGAATCGAGCTGGCGACTTCTGCTCGAATCACTGGCATCCTCCGGTGATCGAGCCTCAACTATCGCCGAGGCGGAGGAGCTCGAGCGGATTCTCGCAGCCGAAGACCGTCAACCGGAGAGCCTCACGCAGGCTGCAATCAGGCGGGCCAAAAAGGCTACCACGGTGGTGGAGACGGATGACAGTGCATCCCGCCTCGTGGCCGAGCTCACTGGACGCGATCGGGAATTCTCGCGCCTCACTTCGGCATGGAATGCGGCGAAGGCCGGCCACTTCCGCCATGTGCATGTCACCGCCCCACCGGGCCTCGGCAAGACACGCCTTCTTCGCGACGTATTCACGCGACTGCGCGCGTCGGGCGCCCGGGCAATATGGATCAGTGCATTTTCCGGAGACCGCCGGCTCGCGTATGCGCTAGCCAGTGATATCGCCGGGAAAGTGGGACTTCTGTCTGGCGCGAGCGGCATCTCGACTGCGGCGGCAAGCACACTTGTAGCCTTGAACCCGAAGCTTTCATCGAGCTTTGCCGCCAGCGCCGATCGTTCCGAGGGGGAAGAGGCGCTCCGCCGGCGGGTGCATGCCATCACCGAGTTGTTCGAGGCAGTTGCCGATGAGGCGCCCATTGCCGTCTTCATAGACGACACGCACTGGAGCGATCCCGTGTCGCGCCAGCTGCTCAAGAGCTCGTTCTCGCGAATCGGTGATTGCCGGATCCTGCTCGTGACGTGCGCCCGTACTGTGCCCGACGGGGATCTTCACCTGACCGGCACCGAGTCCCTGACTCTCGAAGCGCTGGACCTGCGACAGGTGGGCGAGCTTGTGTGCAGCTTCGGCACCCTGCCGGAACCACGGACCGCCGACCGGTTCATCGCCGCGCTCCATGAGCATACCGGCGGTTCGCCGCTGTTGATCCTCGAGAACCTTCATCTTGCAATCGACCGGGGACTCATCAGCCGGCACGATGGAACCTGGGAGTTCAGGGATCCTGCGGCGCTGATCGACGGGATATCCAAAGGTGACGTCCTGAAGCAGCGCTTGAGAAAACTCGAAGATCGTCTCTTCCGCATACTCGTGATACTCGCCGTGGCGGAAGAGCCGCTGTCAGCGGCGACCGTGTCATCCGTGCTGGGAGGCGACCGCGCAGCGGTCGAAGCCGATCTCGCGACACTCGAACACCAGGCGCTTGCCTCGGCGTCGGGAGATCTCTGGCAATGCTCGCACGACTCGATTGCCGAGACACTCGTGCGAATGGTGCCCCATCAGGAGCGCGCCGCTGTTCGTGGAACGCTGGGAGCCGCGTTCGCAGCGGACCGGTCGGCGGATCTCGACAAGCTCCGGCTCGCGATCCGGCATCTGGGTGCAGGGGGCAGGCGCGATCACGTGGAGGAAACATTCTCCCGCGCAGTCGCGCTCGCTCGTTCGTCAGGGGACCGCCGCTCGCACCTGCAGCTCGCCGCCGCAATGCTGGGTGAAGCGTCGCCGTCGGACGCCGCCGGCCGGCTGGTTTCATCTCTCCCATTCTTCCGCAGAATCGGACTCACCAGTCCCGGCCGCCTGGCGGCAGCATCAGCAGTGCTCGCGGCGGGGGTCTTCATTCCGCTTCAGCTCCTCCCGGCGAGGGCAACGCAGCTTGCAATCACGGGACAGCCGCTGGCGGGGAACGTCGTTATCGTGCCTCCGCCGGTGGTCGAACTCCAGGACAAGGCGGGCCGGCGAGTCGCCGGCGCGACAGACACGGTGCGCGTCGAGGCGATCGATCAGCTGCCAGGAATCGCGGGCACTCTCGAGGTTGCGGCAGTTGACGGGCGCGCGACCTTCAACGACCTGAGCGTCACCGGCGAAGGGCCGGTGCAGCTCAGGTTCTCGGCGCGCGGACTTCGCGGAATCGTTTCCAGACCTATCAACGTCGCGGATGGCAAACCGACGCTGCGATTCATCTCCGGCTCGATAAATGGCCAGAACCTGACCCCGCAGATGCGGAGAGTTGTTGTCAGGCGGGGTGAGTTGATCGCGGGGAACGTACTGCTCGAGTACTCGAGTTACTGGGGAAGCGCTTCGGTGATACTGGGGGCCGCTGCCCTCTGGGGCGACCGGGAGAAGAATTTTCTCGACCTTGCCCCTCTATTCACGCCTGCCGAGAATCAGCCGAGGCGGGCGAGCATCAGGTTCACTGCTCCGGAAACACCTGGCATATACCATATAGTATTCGCGTTCGACGCCGAGGGGAGCGTCGAGGACTTCATGTCCGGTACGAACTGGCGGCTTCCTGACCCGATATGGAATGACGGAAACGACATCGCCGACTGGACGCCGGCCCAGCTCGCGCAGGCTAATTCGCAGGGGTGGGCTCAGTCGACCTTCGTGCAGATAAACAACGCGACAGGCCAGCCGTTCCGTGATCCTCACCCGGTGCCCGCAACTGTCATCGATGTCGTGGTGCGATAGGAGCGGGTGCTACCGGTAAGAGCCTAGTCCGGGGCCAGCCGCTCCCGGATCCATGTGGCGAGCTTCTTTCGCGACAGCTCACCATCAGCAAGGGCGATCATGGTAAGCATCACTTCCTCTTCCGAGGCGGTCACCGTCCTCCCGTTCATTTCCAGAAAGGCGGCAATTGCCAGGAACGCGACCCGGGTGTTTCCGTCCCGGAACGGACGGTCGGTCGCGATGGCGTGAGCATACAGAGCGGCAAGCCGGGCAAGGTCCGGCTTGTCCCCCTCCTCCTCCCAGCGCCTTTGCGGCCGGGCGAGCGCTACCTCGAGGGCGGGCTCATTCCTCATCCCGCGCATCCCGCCGTGCTCCCGCATCTGGTCGAGGTGAATCGCGTCGATCGCGACGCGGGTTATCCACTTCGGGGCGGCCACTATTTCGCCAGCTCCTTCAGCGCGTGCCGGTAGCGTCGCGCTGCCTTCGCAGCGAGAGCCAGCGCCTCGGCAGTAGTCGGATCGTAGGGGGTGAGAAGGATCCCCTTGTCGGTTTCGACTACGAGAATCCGGTCCCCTGCCTTTAGATGAAGCCTGTCGGCCCTGTCTTTTGGAAGAGTGGCAGCGACGGAGCCGCCGGCTTTTCGGAGGTTTACGTCCCTTACCATAATAGCCTCGGTAGCATGAATGTACTGCAATATAGCATAATAATGCTATCGTACGAGTGTAGGGAGCGCGTCGGCTTCGCTCCAATCTACCGGAAGCCGAATACCCCAGTGCCGTGCGCGTTCAACGGCTGGCAGAGATGGAGAGATGGCTCTCGCCAATTCACCCTCTGCACAAGTTTATGCAGTCGATCATCCGGTTCGTCTCGGATTCGCTCATCTCCGGATAGGCGGGGAGGAAAACAGCGCGGGACATTGCCTCACGGATCTCTGAAGGCTCGAATTCCGGGTACTCGCAAGGGGCGACGATTGGTCCGATCGTGGTCGCCCCTTGAGTGGCATCGAACCCGGCCTCACGCAATCTCCGGATCAACCTCTGGGGCCGACCGACCGCAATCGCAAAGAGCCAGTGTGTCCGTCTGGGCTGATTCCTGCCCAGTACCATTCCCGCGCTCGCAAGCCGCTCACGCAAAAACTCACCCCGGGATGCACGCGCCTCCAGGCGCCCGGGGTCGAATGCCTCGAGACGCCTCCGCAGCAGAGCCACCTGCGCTGGCGACGGTCGTTGCCTGAGTTTTCGCAACAGCTCATCCGAGGAGCCGGCTGGAAAACCCTTCACAGTACGGCTGATGAAGCCGTCGAGCCCACCCTTCGCATGCGAGGCGACACTGGCGACCGCACCGTAGACGACGGGCGACCGAAATCCCTGGACGGCGAGATACCTTGCTGCTTTTCCCGCAAAGCGACGGCAATCCTGGATAGGTCGTGTCAGGTGTACCTGCCGCATCCGCTCGAGGACCCCGCTGTTTCTCACAACCGCTACGCCGGCGCCGAGTGAGGTCGAGGTCTTGATGGATCCGAAGCTGAAGAAGGACGCCAGGGTGCTGTCGCTGCCCCACCAATCCGGGCCGCGGTATGCCTGCGCGCAGTCTTCCACCAGCGGTACGCCGCGCCGTGCTGCCACCTCGGCGTATGGTCTGGGATCGAAAGCGCCTCCCATGAGATGAGCGAGCAGCACGAGTCGGGTCTGCGGCCGGAATGCGTTCTGGTACAGGTCGAGCCGGGGCATCATCGTTTCGGGGTCGACATCCACCGGAATTACGACGAGACCATGAGCTTCGGCGATTCGCGGCATGTCAGGAATCGTGACGGCCGACATTATCACTTCTGACCCCGGTGGCAGGTTCAGTGTGTAGAGAAGGAGGTCCCATGCGGAGCGGACGGAGAAAGTGATCAGGGCTTTCGGCCCCAGCTCCGCCTCGAGCGATACCAGCTCCCGCTCACCGTCCTGCCTGTTGCCGAAACCGCGCGCGCCGAACAGCAGGTCGGTTGTCGAGATGTCGAGGTAGTGACGAGAGTGCAGTTGGGTCATGTGGGGCATTGTGCTGCTCAAAGGAAACGGATAACTGATAACTGACAACTGGAAACTCAATACGCGGCAGTCCCCCGAATCACCTGACCTGCCTGACCACCCCTATTGTCTCCAGCGCCAACAGAAATTCGACGACGTACTCAATCGGCACCGGACCATATATCGCCGACACGTCGTTCCTTATGTCGATCGCGCGCCTGCCCGACCCGGCGAGATTCAGCACCTCGTATGCGTACTCTCCCCCGCTTCCGCGGAGCCCGCTGTAGCCCATGAGCTTCAGCGCCCCAGCACGCCCGGCACCAAGCTTGTCAATCAGGTAGTCGTACCCGAACACGCTCATCGGTCCGCGCAATTCAGGGTTCCGCGCGAAGACGAGCGCACTGTCACCGCTGCCCGGGGGGGCGCTCAGCCGAACAGGCATCCCGCCGGCCGAGTGGCGCGGTGGTGGCACAAACCGGTCGACTGACGCCGCCACACCCTGCTCGTAGAACCGGCTGAACTCCCTCAGGTTTTCAGCCTCGTCGGGCGGGAGCCCGTCGAGCCGCTCATGCACCCTCGCCGCCCTCCTTAACGCACCAGCCTCGATCACCCGCGTCACGCCGGCTACATCCTCAACCCCCATCGACGCCAAAAAGTATCCGCTCGCGGCACCGATGAATGCGGCCCGCTGGAGCTTGGTGGGATCTATCCGGACGGGCGTGTCACCCGTCGTATGGATGTACCTGTCGGGCCAGTCGTGAAGGTAGATCGCCGGAATACCCCACGATCCGTCAGTGTAAACCTGGTGATCGCTCCCCATGGCGAACTCGTCGAGCTGGGCAAGCAGCGGCTCCTTCCCTCCCCTCTCCGCGACGAGCGGATACTTCGCCCTGCCTCTCGCCGCATAGCTGAGGCTCTGGTCGTTCACGAACGCGCCGAATGCATGGCCCACGTCGTATACGAAAGAGGGCAGGCTTCCCGGCCCCGCGCTCACGTGAAATACCGCCTTGGTATCCGGCCCGCCGCCCACCATGTCCATGTGAACAACTGCCTTCACGCGCCGAGCCCACTCGGGCTTCGCATTAAGGATCGTGACAGTGCCTTCGATCTCGGGGGGCCAGATAAACCGCATCGAGCGCGCGGGACGCGGGACCGTCCCCTCTCTTATCAGCTTCGCCAGGGTGACGCCGGCCTCGAGAATCGTAGCACACCCGCTCGCATTGTCATTCGCCCCCGGACTCGGATGGTCGAGATGACACGAGAACACTATCTCTTCCTGCGACCGCACGGGGTCAGCGCCGCGAATCAACGCCGTCGCGATCTCGGTGTTGCCCTGCCTCTGTCCGGCACGCACTACGGCATGCAGCACGACCCGCTCACCCGCAGCAATCCTGTCGCGCAACGACTTCGCCTTACGCGGCGATATCATGAACCCGAACGACTTGACCGGCTCGAAGGTCTCGAGATGACCCCATCTCACGAGATCAACATCCTCGCCCCACCATGCGGTCCGCTGGTTCTGCGCATAGCTGACGATCCCGGCCGCCCCATGTTCTCCTACGCCGAGGGGCACAACTGATCCCGGCTGCGATGATGTAAGGATGAGCTTGCCACGCACATCTTTTCCCGCATAGTCGGCTTCCGAAGTCCCCGCGCCGACATCGACGAGCTCGGCCATCACGTCGCCGCTTTCGCTGTCCTGCGCAAGAGACATTGGCTGGTTCGCCCAGCTCGTGATCAGCTCCTTCCGCTCGCCGCCCCGATCAACCTCCCAGAGCTCAGCGAACTCTGCATCCCAGGGCAGGCGCGAGCGCTGCGTTCCGTAGAAGAGTTTTCCGTCGGCGGGAAACTCCTCGACTCTCGCTTCCTCGAGACCTGCTTCACGGGCCTTCGCCACTATATGGTCTGCAGCGCGACGGAACGGCCGCGATCCGCGGGTCCTGTGATTCTTCGAGATCTCGACGATGGTTTCATGCGCGCGGGCACCGGAAAGCTCTGCCGCGAGCGCCGAAACGATGGGCTCGCTTAGCAGCGGCGGCCGCTCCTGAGCTGCTATCGGTACCGAAACGCATAGAGCGAGCATGAGCGCCATGCGCCCGGGCGTAAAGGCCATGCAGTGTCTCCTGAAAGTGATCTCGATCAGGCGAAAATATCGATGCCCGCCAGGTAACCCGCCAGCAACTGTAGCTACAGGGTTCGGACCAGCGCCACCGCGACCGCGATCAGTCCAATGACGACACCTGCCAACCCGACACCAAGCGCCACCTGTGCGGTCTTCCTCCACCTCAGCTCTGCAGCTTCGACAGCACGGATGAGACGATCGTCGGACTGCTCGCCTTCGCCGAAGAGAGACTGCTGCATCACGCTCCTTCCCTCGACTACCTCGAGCATCGCGCGGTCGAGATGCGCCTGCCTGATTGTCTTGAGCTTGTCTTCCCCCGCTTCACCCGCCGCCATCGTCGCAGCCTTGAGAACCGCGTTCTTGATATCACCCCCGCTTACCGCGTAACGCTCAGCCAGGTCGCGGAAGTTGACGTCAGGGTCCAGTGGTGTCTTCACCGGGTGGAACTGCACTCTCCATATCTGCTCGCGCTCGTCGACTCCCGGCATCTCGAATCTCACGTGCGTCCGGATCCGCCGCTCGAATGCAGGATCGAAGTTCACCGCGAGATTCGTTGCGAAGATCACGACTCCATTGAATGCCTCCAGCTCCTTCAGGAGAACGTTGACTACTGTGTTCGATTCGCGCTGGTATGCCTGAGTGGCGCCGGTCGAGCGGCGCGATGCGATCGCATCCGCCTCATCAAAGAACAGGACAGCATCCTCCTCCGTAGCCATCCTGAACACCGCAGCGACATTCTTCGGGGTCTCACCCGCCCACATCGACTCCATCTCGGCATACCTCACCGACAGCAGCTTCTTCCCCAGCACGGTAGCAATCGCCTCGGCACATATCGTCTTCCCGGTGCCCGGCGGGCCGGCAAAGTTGAATGCCAGGCCAAGTCCGCTGGAGTGGCGTTCGCCAAGTCCCCACTGGGTGAAGATGAGCTCGTGGCTGTGGACGAGGCTGAGAGCTTCGTCGAGCGCCGCGCGTGTGCGCGGCGGGAGAATCACATCGGCGAAAGTGCGGTGGGCAGCGACAGTTTCGACTGCGCGCCGGCCACCGATCCTTCCGGCAAAAAGGTCGCGAAGAGGGCTTGGCATGCCTCCTGTTTCAGCATGTAGCGCTCCATGATTTCATGTCGTGATTCAATTCTTCCGCTGCATGGCCTTGAGCACGGCCACATCCTCCCGGTCCTTGGGCCGCCCGGCGGCCTCCTTCGACCTGATGATGTCGCTCAGGGACGCAACGAGAAACCCGACTCCATACGCTTCGAATTTCTCCGCCGCTGACGCGAGATCCGCGTAGCCCCCGGTACCGGCCGGCACAAATGCGATGTCGATTCGGCCAGCCGCGGTGACGAGGTTCCACATCGTCGAGCGCATCAGCATTTCCGGCGAGCAGTCGAATTCGAGTCCTTCGGGAATTGATTCGGTGTACACCTTTGCGCCTAGCTCGCGAAGCGCTTTTGCGAGCCGCTTGACGTTGGCGGTGTCAGCGGCAGGAGTGATGTCGGCATCGGCAGTCAGGCGGGGAAATCCGTAAAGGCGGGCCGCCAGTGCGCCGATCAGCACGAAGTGGACGCCATGTTTGTGAAGCGATTTCAGAATCCGCCCGGGATCGAGCGGCGCGACTTCAGACACGCCGGGCTTCCGCCATGAACCGGCTGACATGGGCGACCTCTTCCAGCCTCTGCTCGGGAGTCATCTTCAGGATTCTGGGGACATCGTCGAGCGCGGACCTGTCGACAACGGGATCGCGCTCGAGTGATGTGTGAAGGGTGTGGCCGGACGCTCGCACGAGCCGCATCATCGTGTCCCAGGTAGGGCTGGTTTCACCCAGCTCCACCCGGGCTACGACGGACTGAGCGGTCTTTGCCTTTCGCGCGAGCTCCCGTTGCGTGAGGCTCGCGCCGGACCGCGCAGCCTTGAGGATGTGTCGGGCTGATGCTGACATTCCCTATGATAGCTAATTAGCTATCATAGCGCGAGGAGGAATCGCTAGCCTGGCCGCTTGGCCCTGCCCGTGCTGGAGCGTCCCTTCACTGACATTTCGGCATTGTAGAATGCGCTCTTCATCATCGATGGGCTCATGACGGCGTCCTCGTAGCGAGGGCGCTCGCGTTCAAGCGACTTCCAGCAACGACGGAGAACTGGATCGTCGCCGGCATATTGCCTGATTCGCGCAATGGTTCCCTCTACCACTCTTCGCGCTGCCTCGAAATCACCACGGCGGTTCGCCTCGGTCGCCTCCGCTCTCGCGCGCGCCGCATACACCTCGGCAACCCGACGGTCAACGTCGCGATCGCGCGACTGCGAGTCGTTATCGGCATGACTCGCCCACGTCCAGCTCGTAGAGGCTTCGCTGATCACGGCGTCGCCGATGAGCTGCGCGCGGAGGCGCACCCGGTCTCCGATTTCACCGCGGGGGAAATTCACGCGGACAAGTGCCTCCACCTCCTGCGATGAGACTACGTCACCGAGCTCGATGCGGATCGAGCCGTCAACGGTTCTCCACCGGAACCTGTTCAGCACCTCGATGTTCGCTCCGGCGGGAACGTCTACCTCGATGGCTGCGCGCGGGATCACAACCTCGAGAGCTTCGCCAAGCTCGCTGGTGATGAGGTCGGGGATCTGCGCGGCTGTCTCGATGTAGTAGAAGTTTCCACCACCCTCGTGCGCCATGTCGCGAAGCAGCCGCTCGTCGAAGTCGGTGCCGACCCCGAACGTGGATGTAGTCACACCTCGCTCACGCAGCTCGGAAGAATGCCGCGCAATCGTGTCGCGATCGGTAATCCCGTGATTCGCGAGTCCGTCGGTCAGGAGCAGCACCCTGCTCACTTTCTCGTTGTCGACGAACTCCGCGACCTGCTCGCAGCCGCGCATCCATCCCGAGAACAGATCGGTCGCCCCGCGCGGGGCGATCGGCGACAGCGCGTCGAGCGCGTCCCTGATCACTGTCGCCGTAGCATGCGCGGAACGCGCGAGCACGTTGACGCGATCGTCGTATACCACGAGGGAGAAGCGATCCTCCGGCCTCAGCATCCTCAGCGAGTGCTCAACCGCCTGCCGGGCGAGGTCGAACTTGCCGGATCCGGACATCGAGCCGGAACGGTCGAGCACGAACGCGACGTTGATCGGCCGCCTCTCCTCGCGCCGGGGAGCCGCGGGAGCGTTGTAGCCAAGGAGCACGTACCTGTTGCTCCGCTCACCAGCCCTGATGAGCTCCCTGTCTGTCCTGATTGATAGCGTCATGACACATCCTCAAGAAAAATTTCCCTGGCGGCCTCGAGCAGCCGTTCGATCCTGCGTTGATCTTCCCTCGATCCCGGCCTCCGGACATGGAGCTCGACGTCGGGCGAAAGGTTGAAACGTTCCCACTGCGATCTGGCGAGCGCGGCCCTCTTATGACCCGCGGGACGCCTGCTTGCCGGCGGCGACTCCGCCGCCTTGACCGTCCCGAGCCCTTCAGACAAGACTCGTCTCACATATTCGCTGGCCGAAGTTGGAGACGGCTCAGGCTCTGTCTCGACGACCCGCCTTATCTCCTCCGGCGAGAGCTTCTCGATCCGCTTTCTTATCTCCGAAAGCGGGAGGTGCTCCTGCTGAAGCCGCCTTATCAGACGCAGGCGGTCCACGTGCTCCGGCCCGTAATGAGCACCCGGCCCCCGCGTCTCAGGCGCCGGAATCAGGCCCTGCTGGATGTAGTACCGAATGGTGCGAGTGCTGACCTTCGACCTGTCGCTCAACTCGAGCAGATCCAGCGGTTCAGGTTCCGGAAGCTTTAGCATACGGCTAATATGACAGTATTACTGTTAAGTGTCAATACAGTCTCCAGATGATTACTCTGGCCAGATAACATCTATACCGGGCAGCCCTGACAGTAGGGTTTAAGGCCGTCAAATTGACCTTAAGCAGAGGTTTGAGGGGGTGTGACGCCACTGTGACGCTATGGTGGTATCATTGCAACCCTTTGTTTATAGAAGCATCAGAGTCCACAACTTCTGTGGCCATCGCCTCTTCGTCACCACCTCAGGCAACCGGGATACGCATGACCGATTGGCTTCACAGAACCTGCCGGTCATCCGCTTGAGTGTACTCATCGAGGCGCTCTGCCTCGTGATTCCCCGCACCGCGCTCGACCTCAGATACCCTTCAGGCGCCAGCGGCTTCCTCGCCGAACTGGCGAGGCCCTCGGGAGAAAGCCGGTATGCGTGCGCCGATTCTCACCTCATCTGCGTGAGCTTCCTGACGCCGGACGCCGCTGACAGGGTTGCCGAAATGCTGACGAATGCCGGGATGCGCGAGTCGATCGAGGAGGAGTTCCAGGAGTTTGCGATAGTCGACCAGAAGCACGGACCGGTTCTCCATTGCCCGTGGCTGGTCTGGCTCGCTGATCCCGAAGGGTTCACGTGCGCCTGGCTGGCGGGAACCGATCGCGGCGAGATGGCGATGCCCGCTGGCTGGACTGCCGAGCAGTCGCGGCGTCTTACCCGGCTCGACCTTCCCGATACATCGCCCGACGCGGTGAAGCTGGCAGAAGAAGACGGGGTCGAGACGTGGCTCAGCTACAGGACCGGGCGGATAATCCTCCGGGCATCGAAGAAATCTCTCGAAGGCTGAGCCTTTTCAGCGCGATTTGACGCTCTTTTGACAGGAGAGTGTCAGACTTCACCAGTAATCTGCCCGGACCAGAATGAGCGTACTTGTCGAAGCCATAGGCCTTGTAGTCCCCCGGATTGCTCTTGACCTCCGTTTCCCCGGAGGAACCGACGGCTTCCTCGCGGAGCTTGCGCACCCCGCGTCGGAGCATCGCCATTTCTGCCTCGACGCGGATCTCGTCAGCGTCAGCTACAGTACACCCGACGCCTGCGATCGCGCTTCGCTCGTGCTGGTAAACGCGGGAATGGTCGAGGTGGCGGACTGCCAGTTTCAGGAGCTGGCGATTGTCGACCAGTTCCGCGGCCCGATCCTCCAATGCCAGTGGCTTGTCTGGTCCCGGGATCCGGCCGGCTATACCTGTGCCTGGCTGGCGGGCAGGGATCGCGGGGAACTCGCTGCACCCGAGGGCTGGTCGGCCGACCAGTCGCGACGGCTTTCACGCCTCGGCTCTCCTGCGGCGCCGGCCGATGTCCTCAGGCTTGGTGACGAAAACGGCGCCGACGTGTGGCTCGATTTCAGGACGGGCCGGGTGATTACGTCCCGTGCATCCGGCGGCTTTTCCCATAAGACTGACAACTGAGAACTCAGAACTGGATACTCATAACTCGCGTGGACTTCGTGTCGCTGATGCGGTGAAGCCTAAGAACCACAAGTCCACGCGAGTCATGAGTTTCCAGTTTGTCAGCTCTCAGTTTCCAGTTCTATGAGCTACGGCGCAGGAGGGGAGAAACCCCGCTTCCGCATGAGGCCCGCGATCCCGGGGTCACGCCCGCGGAACGCGCGGTAAGCCTCGGTCGGATCGACCGTGTTTCCAATTGCGAAAACATTGTCACGAAGCCGCTGCGCCACAGCAGGGTCATACAGCCCGCCGGCCTCGGTGAACGCCATCGCGGCATCTGCGGTTATCACGTCGGACCACAGATAGCTGTAATAACCCGCCGAGTATCCGTCGGAACCGAACACGTGCAGGAACTGAGTCGGCCGGTGGCGCATAACTATTTCCTTCGGCATCCCGAGGGCGGTCAGCGTTTCCCTCTCGAACGTTGAAGCATCGATCGGCGTGTCGCCGGCGAGATGCATCTTCATGTCGATAAGGGCAGCGGAGAGATATTCGACAGTCTTGAATCCCTGGTTGAACGTGTCGGCCCGTTTGATCCTGTCGACGAGCTCCTGCGGAATCGGCTGTCCTGTCTGGTAGTGAAGCGCGAACTTCTGCAACACCTGAGGCGTCGCGAGCCAGTGCTCGAGAAGCTGCGATGGGAACTCCACGTAGTCGCGCGCCACAGCCGTTCCCGCGAGCGCCGGATACGACACGTTTGAAGAAAGTCCATGCAGCGCGTGCCCGAACTCGTGGAAAAGTGTCGTCGCATCATCCCACGAAATCAGGACCGGCTCGCCGGATGCGCCCTTCACGAAGTTCGAGTTGTTCGACACGATCGTCGTCACTACTCCGTCGAACTTCTCCTGGCGCCTGTACGAGTTCATCCACGCGCCTGAACGCTTGCCGGGACGTGCGTATGGGTCGAAGTACCACAGGCCAATGTGCCGGCCGCTCGTGCGATCCTTCACTTCCCACACTCTCACGTCCGGGTGATACACCGGCACGCTTGTCACTGGCGAGAACTCGAACCCGAAAAGCTCGCCCGCGACCCAGAACATTCCCTCCCTCAGCTTCTCGAGCTGGAGGTATGGCTTGACCGCGTTCTGGTCGAGGTCGTAGCGCTGCTTCCGCACCTTTTCAGCATAGTAACGGTAGTCCCACGGCTCGATCGTGATGTTCTGGCCTTCCGACGCCGCCAGCTTCTGCATATCTGCAACCTCTTCGCCGACTCTCGCGACCGCCGGCTTCCATACGGCTTCCATCAGCTCCATCGCCCGCTCGGGAGTCTTCGCCATCGCGTTCTCGAGCCGCCAGTGAGCATGAGTCGGATAGCCGAGGAGCTTTGCACGCTCAGCCCGCAGCTGGAGGATTTCTGTGATGTGCCGCTTGTTGTCTGTCGCGCCGCCGCCGTCGCCGCGGTTGACGAACATCCGCCACGCCTTCTCGCGGAGATCGCGCCGGTCGGAGTAAGTGAGGAACGGATCGATCGAAGACCTGGTGTTCGTTATCACCCACTTGCCGGGCTGATTCTTTGCGGTCGCCGCAGCCGAGGCGGCGTCGCGAAGCGCTTGGGTAAGTCCGGCAAGATCTGCCTGATTGTCGAGAACGAGTATCTGGTCTGTCTCGTCTGCAAGCACGTTCTGGCTGAAGCTCGTGAAAAGCCCTGCGAGGCGCTGGTTGATCTCCGAGAGACGGGCCTTCGCCGGAGCGTCGAGCCGCGCACCAGACCTTACAGCGTTCGTGTAATAGAGCCAGGCGAGCCGCTGCTGCTCAGGTGTGAGGCTCGACTTCGCAGGAGAGTTATAAACTGCCTCGATCCTCCTGAAGAGCGCGGTGTTCTGGTTTATCTGGTCGGCGTGGGCGGCAAGCTTCGGAGCCATCTCGCGTTCCACGGGCTGGAACTCCGGCCCGTTCATCGTGGAGCTCCAGATTCCGTAGTAGGTGGTGACGCGACCGAACGATGCACCGGCGCGCTCGAGCGCCTCTATCGTATTCTGGAACGTCGGCGCCGCCGGATCATTCGCAATCCGATCGACTTCCGCCAGCCTCTCGGCCATTGCCGCCTCGAGCGCTGGCTTGAAGTCCGCAACCTTGACGCGATCGAACGCCGGAACGCCTGAATAGGCGCCTGTCCACGGCGCGAGCAGCGGATTCGTGCTCGCAACTGAGGAAGGCAATGGCGCCGGAGCCTGAGTTGCCGTTGTCGTGCTTCCGGTGCAGGCGACTGAAACCACGACGCAGGTAAACGTCGCGAGGTTACGCATATGGTGGGGGATCATCGTTGACTCTCCGAAGGTCTCTGGAAAAAGAAATCGGGCTAGATTGTCCGCTATCATGCCCCTGCAACCGTGGCTCACCCACAACACTCTCGCGCGAATCGTGCCCGTGGATTCCGCAACGGCAGGCCCACGAGCCCGCCGGTGATCTGCCTTCTGCACGGATGGCTGCTCGAAGGGTCAGGCAGCAACCTCTGGACCCGCTCGATCATCACGGCCCTCTGCCGCAAGGGCGAGACAGTTCACCTGGTGTGCCAGGAGAACCACCCCGACCGCTACGGAGCGATCGCCGAGGCGTACCGCCACCGCTTGTCTGGCGAGGTGGAGACAAAGCTTCAACGTGATACACCATACCCCGGCAAATGCATCCTTCACCAGCCGGAGATCGGTGAGATCCTGCCTGTTTTCGTCTCTGACAAGTACGAGGAATACGATCACGTGGTGCCGATGGTCGAGCTGCCTGACGACCTCATCGAGCTTTACATCCAGCGCAACGTCGATGTCGTGCGGCGGATTGCAGGGGAGCATGAGATCCATGCGATACATGCAAACCATGTCGTCCTGATGCCCGTCGTCGCCCAGCGCATAAGCCGCGAAACCGGAATTCCGTTCGCCATCATGCCGCACGGCAGCGGGATCGAATACGCGGTGAAAAAGGACGACCGCTTCAGGCGGTACGCTGCTTCGGCGCTCGCTGATTCAAGGCGGGTTTTCGTCATAGGCGGAGAGATGCGGGAGCGTGTCACTACCGTTTTCCCCGAGCTACCTGACATCTCATCGAAGTTCACGGAGCTCCACCTCGGCGTCGATTCATCACAGTTCGAGCCGGTGGAGCGCGAAGGCCGTCCCGCGAACATCGCGTCGCTCGTGGGCTCCATAGCCGGCATGCCTCGCGGGAGAAGCGCCGCGCAGTCGGTGTCGCTCAGATCCACAGTGTCAGGAACCCTGGGGAGAGCCGAGCTCAGGTCTCTCTTTGCAGGGAACGCGCGATACGATGGGAAGCTGCCTGACGAAGACGTCGAAGCGAAACTGAAATCAGTCGACTGGGTCAACGATCCGGTGCTGCTCTTCACCGGCCGTATAA
Source organism: Gemmatimonadales bacterium (assembly GCA_038208015.1). Taxonomy (GTDB): domain Bacteria; phylum Gemmatimonadota; class Gemmatimonadetes; order Gemmatimonadales; family Gemmatimonadaceae; genus UBA4720. Next base: position 34,918 of record JBBQZF010000003.1, on the reverse strand, counting down.
TTTCGCCGAAGGGTATCCACGCTGTGATTGCGGCGCTGCCGCGGATTCTCGAGAAGGCGCCGGAAACACACCTGATAATCGTCGGCCACGGTCCGCTCAGGGAGCCAATGGAGGCGTTGATCGCTGCGCTGCAGAGAGGCGACCGCGACCTGGTTCGTGCGATCGTGAATTGGGGGCACCGGCTCGAGGGATCGCCGGAAGGCGAAAATGCGCCGCCTGATCTTGTCGAGCTGACGCGATTCTTCGACACTCTGGCAGGCCGCGGCGAGGAAGACGACTACTTCGAGTCAGCCCGGCAGCTGTTGAGGCCTGACACGGTGATCTTCACGGGATATCTCACTCACCGGGAGCTGAGATTTCTCTTTCCGTGCTGCGATGTGGGGGTCTTCCCCTCGGTTGTGAGAGAGGCCGGCCCGCTCGTCTTCCTCGAAGCACTCGCGTCAGGCTGCTTCCCACTCGGCACATACTTCGGCGGTATGAAGGCGAGTATCGACGCGGTGTCGAGCGAGCTGCCCCATGAAGCCGGAGACGCAATGAAGCTGGGGCTGACCGATACTGTCGACGACCTGATCAGGCAGGTGCCGCGGGCGCTCGAGCTGGGGCCGGTTCACTCGACAACGCTCGCGCGGATTGCACGCGAGCGCTACGACTGGACGAGTGTCGCGGAGACGCTGAGAGCGGAGTTGCGCGGAATCGTGACCTAGGGAAATATCCCGCGCTGCGTGTAGGCCGATGCCACTTTGCCGATCGCGTTGATGAATGCGGCAGTCCGGAGATCCACGCCGCGATCCTTCTGGATCACGCGGAGTTCGGCGTACGCGGCAACCATCGTTTCCTCCAGGCCCGAGTTCACGAGCTCTTCCTCTCCGGCGGCTTCAGTCGCCGCCCGTCGCGCAGTATCTGAAAGTTTCTGGCCGGTAAGTCCTTCAGCAGCACGGATGATTTTCTCGTTCGTGTGCTCCTGGAACCGCTTCTCCATCCGCCCGAACCTCATATGGGAGAGATTCTTCACCCATTCGAAGTACGAAACGGTGACTCCGCCAGCGTTTGTGTAGATATCGGGAACCACCAGCACCCCGCGGGCGAGAAGCTTCTCGCTCGCATCGGCGGTGACAGGTCCGTTTGCCCCCTCCACGATGATCTTCGCCCGTATCCTGTCGACGTTCGCGAGCGTGATGACGTTCTCCAGCGCCGCCGGAATAAGCGCATCGCACTCGAGTTCGAGGGCGTCGGCACTGTTGTTGATATCCGTCGCACCTTCGAAGCCGAGGATCGATCCTGTCACAACACGGTGGGCCATCACGCCGTCTACATCGAGACCCTTGGCGTTGAAGATCGCGCCTTCACGCTCCGCCAGGGCGACGAGAATCCCGCCCCCTTCCTGAACGAACTTCGCAGTCCAGTATCCGACATTTCCGAGGCCCTGAACGACTACCCGTTTTCCCTCCACGCCTGTCGTCATGCCGAGCGTTTTCATGTCTTCCTCGTAGCAGCATGCTTCACGAAAGGCGTAGAAGACTCCGAGCCCGGTCGCCTGCGCCCGGCCGCGAACGCCGCCGAGCGATACCGGCTTGCCGGTGACACACCCGAGTGCGTCGATCTGGCCGGGGGCGAGAGTTGAATACGTGTCGACTATCCATCCCATCTCGCGCGGGCCGGTGCCGTAATCAGGTGCGGGGACATCGGTGCCGGGCCCGATGAGATTCTTCACGAACAACTCGTACGTATACCGCCGGGTAACCCGCTCGAGCTCGGCGTCGGAGTACTTCGACTTGTCGATCCGGACCGCGCCCTTTGCGCCACCGAACGGGACATCGACGAGCGCGCACTTGTAGGTCATCAGTGCGGCGAGCGCGGAGACCTCGTCTTCATCGACGTTCGGGGCGAATCGAATTCCACCTTTCGTGGGCAGGCGGTGAAGGCTGTGCTGCGCCCGCCAGCCGTTGATCACCTCGATCGACCCGTCGTCGCGCTCGAGGGGGAATTGCATCCTGTAAATGGAATTGCAGGCCTTTATCTGAGCGAGAAGGCCGGGCTCATGGGTTAGATGTGCCGCGGCCTTGTCGAAGTACTGGTTCACCTGCGCGAACATCGGGATATGCTGCGTCGTCATCGCTCCGGTTTCCGGAAACTGTTGCGCAGAATCTACTGCAACTGTACCGAAGTGCTAACTCCCGATCTGGTTCTAGTTCCGGGCCGGGACGGTGAGCCGGGTTGACCCGACGCGATTGGAGGCGGTGATGTCGAGATTGCGCTTTGCGGTCCGGACCGTTGCGGTGCCGCCCCGGGCAAACGCCATTATCTCCTTCGTATCGGGATCCCTCACGACGAGCATGGGGAAATCAGCCACGTTCCAGCTCAGTCTCACCCGGCCAGGCGATTCGATTGTCGCCGCTATCGCCGGCTCCCCGCGCGCACCGGCAGCGATAGTGCGAACTTCGCGGCCCTCGCCGGAAAGCCGGAGCGTCACGATGCGTGCGGCATTCTGTTGAGTCATCGGAACGGCGAAACCGAACTGCCGCACGTCTCCCGTCGCATCGCCGACCACTTCGGGATCGAAGGAGAGCGAGAATACCTGAGCCCCTGATGCATCGAGGCCCTCGACGCGATACCGGCCGTTTCTCGCCGGCAACGACGGCCGGGTATCTGTCAAAAACGCAGGCTCGAGAACGAGCTTGCCGTTCTCGATGCTTCCCCAGACCATGAGAGCACTCTGGACCGACCCCGATACCGACGCGGCGGGACTCGACCCGCGGTAGTTCAACACAGCTTCGTAGGTGTAATCGCTCACCCATTCGGGTCCGCAGTAGCTCATCACGTCACGTCGCTCGCTGTCAATGACGACGCCGCCAGCTACATCGAATCCGTAGACTCCGATCCTGGCGTTTGGATATGGATAACCCAGGTCTACGCCTGACGGTCCGCCGCAGGGAGCATGTCGCCGGTTCCAGTTGTGCCCCAACTCATGTGCGATAGTGGAGGCCGCGCTCGATGCATCCCAGCTCAGCACTGTCTTGCCTGGCACATACCCGATTCCGGCAATGCCGCTCGTGTACGGAACCTTGAGGATGCCCACGTAGTGAGCCGCGGTGCCTTCCGCGAGTCGCAGCGCGTTGACCTCTCCGAGGATCTGTACCCAGGTTGCCTCGCTGCTCGTAGCGGGCACAGCTGCGCCTGTCGTAAAATTCGATCGAACGCTCGCCGTGTAGGCGCTGACAGGGAACATCCTGAGGGTGGCCGAGAGAAGGTCGGGTACCCGGGCGTCGGTAACATTGCCGACGAAAGAGTTCACGGATGTCTCGATCGGAACGAATCGTATTTCCAGCGGGGGCACAGAGCGGACATCGAGCGCTATCGGCGTGCCCGAAGCCGGATACCTGTTGTCGGCTTCATCGATCTCGCGCACAGTGTTGTCTGGATCGACATCGACTATGTACGACAGCCCTCCGGTGAGAAGCGCTGCAGGGAGTACCATCCCCCAGGAATCGGGCGCCGAGCGCTCATTGACCGTGGTCACCACTGATTCGCCTACCGGATTCATCTGTCCCGTAGTCACCAGCTCGCCGTTACGGTAGAACCGCGCCCGGACTCTCGGTGCCGCGGAGTTCAGCTCGTTTGCCGTGACAAATACGCGCAGGAATGCCGAACGTCCGGCGATGAGCGGCACTGATCCGTCGAATCGCTGCGAGCTCTGCGTGATGTACGCGCCGGCTACAGAAAGGTTGAGGGTCGGTGGTCGTGTTACATAGGTGAAGGCGGCAGGGACTCTCGTACCGGCTGTCACGGTAAGTGATTGCGACTGGGAGGCGGGACCATAAGTCTCCGAACCGACATCGAATGTCCGACCGGTGACTGTATATGCGCCGGGTGCGAGCCTCGCGAGTCGCTGCGCGCCCCGTATGACGACGGTGAAGTTGTTCGGCCCCGCGACATCCCATACCGGCGTTGAGCCGGCGGGAAGGCCGCTCGATGTCAGGTCGATGCTCCCAGTCGTCGCAACGTAGTTCGCCTGGAGCTGGACCGGCGTGGTCGAAGCCGTGACGGTGAACGTCGACTGGATCGGCGATCCCGCGTAAACCTCCTCCCCCGAGACGGGGTCGGCCTGAAGCGTGTATTCGCCCGGGTCGAGGTTTCCAACTTCGATGGAAGACCTGATGTTCACGAAGAAACCTGACCCGTTGTAGATCGTCGCAGATGCATCGACTCCGGGAGGAAGCCCGACGATCGCCACGTTCGCGATTCCCGTCGCCAACGTGAAGTTCACGTTCACTGTCGCGGGCGTGGTGCTGGCGACTACTTCGACGACCTGCGAGAGAACTGCCGGGACGTAGCTGGCCTTTGTCCCCACCGCCTTCGCCGCTGTGACCGTGTACGTTCCCGGCGCGAGGTCGGCAATTGTTCGCGACGCGTTGACCGTGACCGGGGGTGTCCCGACAGCGCCCTGAACCGTGACCGGCGCTGATATCTCGGAAGGAAGATTGCCGATGTTGACGGTAAGACCGCCCGTTTTCGGGGCAGTCGGGCCGCCGTCGCACGCCTGCATCATGAGGCCGGAACCGAGCAGGGCGGCGACGGCGAATCGTCGTATCGAAATCATCCTGAAGAATACACCAGTTTGCCCCGGGTGGCTCCCCCGGGGGGATAAAATACTACCCGGCGGTCGAATCCTCCGAGTACATCATCGCGCCGGCCATCGTCGCCAGGATGAGGTTGACGAGCCAGAGGACGGCGTACGTCAGCCACAGCCCCACCGACATCATCCCCATCGCCAGGTAGTTACTTGTCATAATCAGGCCGAACGTAAAGAAGATCAGCGCGACGTACGTGGCGGTTTTGGGACCGGGGCCGAATCGAGGCCGCACCGCGGCGTATGTCCAGACGAGAAGCATACCGGTCACGAGGTTCATTATCACGAAACCGGCGATCTGGCTTCCCGACATAGCCGCCATCGCATCGCCAAGCCCTTCCTTGAACGCGTTCGCCTCGGCGGTCATCCGCTCGCCCAGCAGGAACATATTGGCGATGAAATCGATCGCCGTAAGCACTACGCCTGCGACTATTCCGCCTGTTACGACTTTCGAGGTATTGATGGCCATGCTGTGCTCCACTCAGAAAGGTTTGCCTCCAGGGAACAGCAATCAGCGCCACTATAGTATGTGTTTGCCGTCCAGTAGAACAGCGTCTTTAACGAAGCCTTACGCGTGACATGCTGAAAGGAGACATGTCGAACCGGGATGCCCCGTCAGATACAAGCTCTGCCTGTATCTCCCCGATCGCGCTCGCGAACTTGAATCCGTGCCCGGAGCAGGCGCTCGAAACCAGCACCTGCGGGTGCTCGGGGTGAAAATCGATTATGAAATCGCGGTCACGCGTGTTCGTGAACAGGCAGACATCGCTGTCGATAACGGTCGCCTCCGCGAGTCCCGGAAGCACGCTGCCGAGAGCGCGCCTGAGGGGTTCGATATCGCTTTCGCGAATTTCGCGATTCACGGCGTCAGCATCGCTCACGATCTCGCCCGAGTGCATCACGCTCGCCTTTACACCACGCGCAAGCCGGGGAAATCCGTAGCATATCTCACCCGGGACGTACTCATGAGCCCAGATGGGCATCGCCGGTGACTCGTAGGCGGGGTCCGCGCCTGGCTCGAGCCAGAAAACCGCCTGCCGTTCGACCTCGAGATGGAGGTTCAGGTCGCCAAGGATCTGCGGATTTCGCGCTCCCGCGCTGATGACAAGCCGTTCTCCCGAATAAACGCCAAAGGGCGTTGATACCTCTACTCCATCGGCAAGTGGCCTCCACTTCTCAACTGGCTCCTCGAAGCGAAGATCGGCGCCTTCCTCGGCAGCGAGCCTGAGGTGGGCTGCATTTCCTGCTTCAGGATTCAGGTACCCGGCACGCGGGTCGAACACCGCAACGTCTCCATCCCGCAGGCCGAAGGCCGGAAATCTTTCCGCGACCTGCGCGGCACTCAGCACTTCGCATGGAAGCGAGTGCTCCTGGGCGCTCCGCAGCGTTCCCCGGACGAGCCCGCCATGTTCGGGGCCGGCCATGAGCCCACCGGTAATTTCCATCAGCCGGATCCCGGTCCGGCTTTCGAGCTCGCGCCACAGCTCGTGCGCGCGCTGGACAATCGGCACATACAGCGGGTTCTCGAAGTACATCTCGCGGATGATCCGGCTGTCGCCGTGGGATGATCCGTACGGATGACCCGGCCTCCAGCGGTCGAGGCCGAGGACTTTTTTCCCGCGAAGCGCGAGCCGGGCCGCTGTCGCGCTGCCCATAGCGCCGAGTCCGGCTACTATTACGTCGAAGTGGGTCGAGGGCATTGGGGTTCCTTGTCTTGCCAGACCAGTCCGGGGGATGCATCGTAACCGTCAGATGCCACACGACGCAACGTGGGTCCGCCCGGAGGACGACGAGCTCGACCTGTACGGTGTGACCCACCAGGGGAAGGTCAGATCCGAGAACCAGGATCACTTCATGGTTTCGACGGTGCATCCCCAGGTGGTGGTTCACGCGACGAGCCTGCCCAACCCCGAGACTCTCCCGCTCCGTGGGACGCGCCTCGCGACGGTTCTCGTGATCGCTGACGGGGTCGGTGGAGCGGAGGCCGGGGACGAAGCGGCGCGACTCGCCACCGAGGCGGTGACGCGTTACGTCGCCACCACGCTTCGCTCGTACCATTCCGCGGGATCGTCGACAGAGAGTGAGCTGCTCGACGCGCTGAAGGAAGCAGCGCTCGACGCCCACGTCGCGGTTCTCGCTGAATCAGCCAGGCGGCCTGATCACGCTCGCATGGCGACGACACTTACAGTTTGCATCGTGGTTTATCCACATGCGTACGTGATCCAGGTCGGCGACAGCCGACTGTACTTCTATACGAAAGGCAAGCTGAGCCTCCTTACCCGCGACCAGACAGTGGCGCAGTCATTGGTAGACCAGGGCCTGATGCCACCGGAACGGGTCGCGCTTTCACCGTTCAAGCATGTGCTCTCGAGCGCAATCGGCGCCGACGAAGCGCTGCCTGAGGTTACGAGCTTCGACATCAGCGTCCGCGGCTCGCTGATCCTGATGTGCAGCGACGGGTTGACGAAGCATGTGACAGACGAAGAGATCGCCGACAGCATCAGCAGGATGACGTCATCTCAGCAGTGCGCCACAGAGTTGCTGACGCTGGCGCTGGAGCGAGGGGGAAGCGACAACATCACCATCATTGCGGGGAGAGCGCTGCCGGTGAGCGGGGACTGACTACGGACTGCGGACGTACTGCGAACTTGGACTGCAGACCACTACGGACTAATGACCAGGTTGCGGAAGAAGAAGCGGGGAGTCACCTTACGAAAGGCATTCATATGACACCACCAGAACGCATCCGCAGCTTCGCTTCCTATTACTACCGGACCCTCAACACGGGCCCGCGGAGGCGCATGCGCGACTAGCGCAGCAACTCTCTGTTTTTTCCGGGGCTCGTGACTCTCTTCACGGGCCCTTTTTTTATATTTCACGCCGGAGTCCATGTGTCAAATCACCCGCACGACAATTCATTAGATGCACCCGCCGTCAGCGTAATGCAGAACTGGGCCGCATATTCGGATGCTGATCATGAAGTCTGGCAGATTCTCTATGCGAAGCGTATGAGAGAGCTCGAATCAACGGCAAGCGATGTGTTCCTCAACGGTGCGGAGCTGATAGGTCTTTCGGAAAACAGCATCCCCGACCTCGCCGAGGTGAATCGCAGGCTCGGCGCGCGCACCGGCTGGAATGCGGTGCCGGTCGGTGGATTTCTGCCAGCGAAGGAGTTCTTCGCGTCGCTGGCGCAGCGGAGGTTTCCGACCACTGTCACGATACGCTCGCGCGATAGCATCGACTATGTGCCCGAGCCGGACATCTTCCACGACGTCTTCGGCCATGTTCCGCTGCATTCAGACCCGTCATTCGCCGATTTCCTTCAGCGGTTCGGCGAGGCCGCGAGCCTCGCGAGATCCGAAACCGAAGTCGAGATGATGGCGCGCTTCTTCTGGTTCACTGTTGAATTCGGGCTGGTCAACGAGCGCGGCCAGACGCGAATCTATGGAAGCGGACTCATTTCATCGGCGGGAGACGCTGCGAACGCCCTGGGACCTCTATGCGACAGACGGCCTTTCTCGGTCGAGGCGGTTTTGTCCCAGCCTTTCCGCATCGACGACCTTCAGGACGTCCTGTTCACAGTCGAATCGTTCAACCAGCTTTTCGAGGCAGTCGAGCGCGTTATCGACGCGATGAAGACCGGGAACTCCGCAAGTTTGCTAACCGATGAAGTCCCCTATTAGTCCACAGTCCACAGTCCGCAGTAGTCCGCAGTCCAAGTCCGCAGTACGTCCGCAGTCCGCAGTCAGTGAGACTCCCCGCCACTGAGATCCTTTCCTTTCAACCCTTCCGGCTTCATCAACCCTTCGAGCGAAAGAACAGTAGGCACGATATCGAAGTACGAGACTTTCCGCTTTGCTGAAACGACCGGCATCCCCGGACCTGCGGCAACGAAGATTCCAGGAGTTCCGTGATATGCCTTGAACGGCGGTCGGCCCTCCAGCGACTCCATTCCGTGATCCGATACGATCATGACGTTCGGACGCGACGGAAAAGCGGAGATCATCTCGCCGATTCCCCTGTCGAGAAATTCGAGATACCTGTCGATCACGGGTCCGAGGGCCTCGATATCGCCGGGCGCCGGCTTGTTCACGAAGTCCTCGGGAAAGCGATACTGCCAGAATACGTGCTGCACGTTATCAAGACCGCCCAGGTGAACCATAAGCACCTCTATGTCCGGATGAGCGCGTAGAATGCGGGTAACCGCGTGAACCGTCTGCTGGTCGTACGAGAGAACCCGCTTCAGCAACGGCACCGGATGAACGTGACCATCCTCCGGCCGCGGCCAGTCACCCTGCGGAAATGTGCGGGCAACCTCGTCAGTCGGTGGCGTCCATCCGGGCGCGAACGGGATCATCAGCTCGTCACGCAGTAAATCGGGAGCAGCAAGGCCCGCCGGGTCGGCATTCTTTACGCCGAGCATGTCCCACACGTCGGCGACTACCCTGTTGGAGATGACGATGTCGGCCTGACCCCCTGCAGGATACGTGAAGTTGAACCTCACGACCGCCGTCTTCACGCCCGACTTGTGAAGCATCTCCCACACAGGAGGACGCTTGAGGGCTGACCTCTCCGGTGGAGACGCCTTGATGAAGTGACCGAAGGCGAGCCCGTATTGAATCGCTGATACGAGGATCAGCCTGGGATCGAGGTCGAGCGGCGCCTGAAAAGCCGGAAGCCCCGGTGCCTTGACGACCAGATTCCCATGAACACCGACTTGATCGCGCGGGAGCCCCGTGATTATCGCGCTCCACGCCGTTGACGACCAGTATGGGGGCCAGAGCGCCCCGACGTCCCCGTGCGATCCGCTCCTCATGAGCGAGTCGATCGTCGGCAGCCTGCCCGCCGCGAGTAATGGCTCGATCGGCCGCCAAGCTGCGCCGTCGATTCCCACGAGCAGAAGCGGCGTCCGCGTTGCCGGAGCACCCTGGACTGGCTCCAGCTCACGCGCGGCGACCGAGCGACCCGCGACCTCAGGCAGCCTGACAAGCAGCGCTGTCGCGCCAACGAGGAATGAGATTGTGGCGATGCCTGCGGCCAGCCGCGTGCTGTACTGCCGCAGGCCCCCCGTAGTGACGAGCTGGACACCGAGCAGGGTTGCGGCGGCAAGAAGAGTGGCCGGCAGCGCTGCGTAGAAAGCCGAAGCACTCCACGCCACGGCTCCATCCATTCCGAAGCGCTTCACGTACATGAGGCATCCGGTCAATACGTAGGCAGGCACGAGAAGGACGCCTGTTGTGAAGGCGGTTCCCCATGACGACAGGGACCCCGGTCGGTGGACAATCCTTCTCCCCACGACCACCGCCAGATGGATCAGCAGCCCGAGGAACGCCCCGAGGAAAGCAAAAAGCAGGCATAACATTCCGATCACCGGAAGGGCCTGAAGTGGCTTCTCGACGGATAGGTGGTGGGTGCGAACTATAAGGGGCGCGAGCAGCCAGAACCCCCCGGCGAGCGCCCAGAGCACTCCCCATGCAATGGCGCGGGTCATGAATGTCGATTGGTCATCGGCGGGCGAAGATATCTCATAAATTCAGCGAATGAAACCAGAGCTCGGAATCATCGAGGGATTCTACGGCAAGCCGTGGACGTGGGAGTCAAGAGCGGAGACGGTTTCGGCCCTCGCCCCCTACGGGTACCGGTTCTATCTCTACGCGCCGAAAGCTGACCAATTCCTGAGACGACGCTGGCAGGAGAGTCACCCCGATCACATGGCTGCCAGTATTGCTTCATTTGCCGCCCATTGCCGCGATAGTGGAGTGCGGTTCGGCATCGGGCTCTCGCCTTATGAGCTCTTCAACGACTTCAACGACTCGTCCCGCGACGCACTGGCGCGGAAGCTTGCCTTTTTCGACGAAGCCGGCGTCGAAGATCTTGCCATTCTGTTCGACGACATGCGCGGCGACATCCCCGACCTTGCGCCACGGCAGATCGAGATAGTCAACTGGGCGACTGATCGAACGAGGGCGACCCGCGTGCTGGTCTGCCCGAGTTACTACAGCGACGATCCGATTCTCGATCGCGTCTTTGGGAACCGGCCCGATAATTACGTCGAGGATCTCGGTCGCGGGTTGAGCAGCGACATTGAGATCTTCTGGACCGGTGAGGAGGTCATCTCGAGACAATATTCGACGGGTCATCTCGAGCGGGTCACCGCGCAGCTGGGCCGGAAGCCGTTCATCTGGGACAACTACCCGGTCAACGACGGCCAGCGGATGTCGCAGTATCTGCACCTGCGCGGATTCACCGGGCGCGATGCCCGCATGGCTGACCATGTCGCAGCGCACGGGATAAACCCGGCGCTCCAGCCGACGCTCAACAGGATTCCCGCAATCACGCTTTCCGACAGCTACCGGCAGGGTGATTCATACGAGTACGCCGTCTCATTCAGTCGCGCGTGCACCGAAATTCTGGGCGAGGACCTCGGCAACCGGGTCCGGGAGGATCTCCTCACACTTCAGGACATCGGGCTCGACCGGCTCGGCGAGAAGGAAAAGATGCTCAGGGAGACCTACGTGAGGTACGATCATCCCGGGGCGCGGGAGATAATGGACTGGCTCGACGGCGACTACCGAATTACAGACGAGATCGTTCAGACTCAGTAATGTCCTTGGGCCGGCGGCTCCTGGCTGACCCGTAACGCTCGGCCAGCCTTTCAATGAGATTGATGCTCCGTAGCGTCGCGTGAGCGTGAATGACCTCGCCGAGCCTGAGCGGCGGACCACCGTCGTCAGATGATTGACGGACCCAGTAGATCTCCCTTCCCCGCGGGTACAGCCGGTCGGCTGAAGTCCGGCGCACGGACACGCTGCGCGCGGTCCTTTCATCGAGCGGTTCATTGAGGAGAACGACGAATACCGCGGCTCCATCCGGCCGGTCGCTTGACGGGAGGCTCTCCGCAATTTCTATGAGCTCGTCCGGCGTTCGAATGAAGGTCCAGATGTCATCGTCGCCTATCGATCGCCGCAGATGTCTCGATACCTGCGCTTCCAGCGCGCCAACGACGCCCACCGGCGAGGTCTCGAACGCGACATTCCCTGTTGTGGAGTGCGTCTCGACGTTCAGGAAGCCGAGCTTCGTGAAGAGACTCCGCAGGGTGTCCTGCGGGACGGTTTTCGGCCCTGTTGGAAGCCCGCTGATAAAGGCGATATAGCGCTGCATTTGCTCCCTACGAGGGGCAAGCGACATGCCGATTAGTGCCGGGGAGGGTCGCCCCCATGCCTGTCGCCGCTAGCCGGCGGTCTGTTTCACGCGCTCCCTTGCAAAATCCTCGAGGGATGTCAGGCCAATCGGCAGCTTTGTTCGCATCAAGCTCGAATCAAACGTGCTGTCGGTCGTCTCCGCAACGATACCCAGCCGCATGATGCGCGCGACACCGGGATGAATGCGGCTCGCGGCCACCGACATCGTGCGGACAACAGGCAGGGGAATCGACGTCACCTTAGCTCGACGCCCGCTCACCTTCTCGAAGATCGCCACGACTTCGCGAGCCGAGAGGTTCTCGGGACCCCCGACCTCGATTGTCCGGCCTTGCAGTTCGGGGATCCGCAACGCCAGGACCACCGCGTTCGCTGCGTCGCCGCCCGCGATGAAGTTGCGTGGATTCTTCCCCGGGCCGAACAGCATCACACGCTTGCCTGTGGCCACTGCCTTTCCGATGAGCTCCCAGGCGTGCACCTCCATGAAAGCAGTCGGGCGGATTATTGTGTACTTGAGACCGCTGGTCTCGAGATAGCGCTCGACTTTGGCCTTGGTTCGCCAGAAATCGATGGGATGGTCGCTCGCCGCTCCAACCGCGGACGTATAGACGAAATGCTTGACGCCCGCCGTTTTTGCGGCATCGATCAGCGCGTGATGCCCGATATCGTCGATCGCCACCGATGAGCTGGCGCCCCGGCCGAGCAGGGAGTGTGCGGCGGCTACCACGGCTTTTGCGCCGCGAACCGCGAACTCGAGAGATTCCGGATCGCGCAGGTCGCCAAGCACGATCTGAGCGCCACGCGCTTTCAGGTCATCGGCCTTGGAACGGTCCCGGGTCATCGCCCGCACTGATTCACCTTTGGCCAGGAGCTTCTTGACCACGTGACGGCCTAGCGAGCCCGTCGAGCCGACAACGAGAATCACTTTTCGGCGCCCACCACTACGAGCAGTCCACTGCCCACCTCGCGCTCCCCGTTTTTGTCCGACGGAAGATTTACCACATTTCCCTCCACTACCATAGTAGTGGATCCGCCCCCGTCGAAGTTCATCCCGTCATGCACCCCCAGGCGGAGCATCAGGTTCGCGAGCTCGACCAGTGACATGCCCGCATCTGTCGGCCTGCGGCCGTCGACGGTGATCAGGTAGAGTGTTGTGCTGTCCCGGGAGATCCCGACGGCACTCCTCGGATGCCTTCCCTCGAACCTTGGGAACGTACCCTCCAGAATACTCGAGTACTCGGCGATACTGCGACCGTTCATCACCACGCGCGGCCACCCTCCGACAACCGTTCTCAACCTCGATGGTGCAGGCTGGATCCGGGCTGCTATCCTCACAGTGCCGCCGCGGCGCCCGATCGAGCGTAGTGTCTCGCGCATGTCGCCGCTGGCGGCGAGAACACCTCCGGATTCGAGCGGCAGCGCTCCTCCCTCACTCGCTTTGCCGGCTACGGTGAATACCATTGTATCACCGCGTTGGGAGCGCAGCCTCAGCGGTACGAGGGTCGGGCGCCGGCCGGCAGTATCGGGAGGAGTGGCTGCGCCGTAAACCGGAGTGTAAAGCACCAGAGTGTTGCTGTCGGGCCACGAGTTGATTCCCTCGAGTTGGATCGGTCTTCTCCTCGGCGCTCGAAGCGTCGCCGCCACCGTGAACCTCTCGATGAAGGGACGGTTCTTCCAGTCCATTCCGAACTGGTAGTGGACGTTGTCGAACGATTCGTGTGGCGAATCGGTGATGGTTATCCCCTTCTCTATGCGGCCTTCGATCACGACGTTGTTCTCGCTCTCGAACGTGCGCGTGTTGAAAAAGTCGGCGTTTATTCCGGCGACTGCGCGGCCTGGACCGGTGTACCGGGCGACCATCGCGCTCACCTTCTCGCGTGCCTGAGCGGAGTCCTTCGCGCGCACCCCGCGGATGACGAGGCCCGGCTGGCGGAGATCGACCTCGAGAACATTGATTCTCCACGGCCCGGCGTTCGACACGAGCCGCTTGTGCGTGACCCCGGGCGCAATCTCGCGCACGGCCGACGTGTCCCATTCCTGGGCACGACAGGGAATGGCCGCCGCGGCTAGTGCCGCGACGGCCAGAACTGCTGAGCGGAACCCTGGATCAGTAGTTCGGATTTCCCGCCTTCTCACTCAGAGGGACGATGAAGCACTTGTTCTCGCCGTAGAAATCCGGGAACACTGGATACTTCCCTGACGGGAAGAGGTTGATCCCCGCCTTGAGGTAGCGTCGCAGGTCACCCAGCCGCTGCCCTGTCAGGAAGAAATCGCGCGCACGCTGGTTTCTCAACTCGGCCATCAGGCCGGCTCCGGAAAGATCGACCGGCGCCTGATTCCCTACCGCGCGGCGCGCATTAACGAACGCGAGAGTCGAAGCGACAGGACCATCCGCCTCAGCTATCACATACTGCGCCTCGAGATGCGTCGCGACCTTGATGTGAGTCGTGATGTCGATCGTCCCTAGCGCCGCTGCCGACCATCCGGCGTACATCAACGGCCGCTGCGGCGGGAAAATCGGGTTCGAGTTGAGCCCCAGCCTCGCGGTTGGAAGCGCCGGAAGACGAGGGTCGTTCAACCCGAGAAATGTCGGATGAATGCCGACGAACGGGTCAGCAGTGCGCGCCGGCCGATGCACCGGATTGTTCTCACGCACCGAGTTCGACGAATAGAGCACAAGCTTCTCGTATCCAGCCGGTACAAGCATCGCGTAAGCGCGGGCCTTCGCCAGGTCCCCGACCTTGAGTGAAGCCCTGGCAGCGCCGACGTTCGACATGTTTATGATGTCGGTCGCAGCTGCGATGTTCGCGGCCACGGTCGTCCCGGCCCTGTAGGCGCTTGCGACAGTAATTGCGGAATCGAACCGGGCGATTCCCCGGCGCAGCAGGTCATCCGACGAAAGCGGAGCGCTGACGTTCACCGGCGCCTCGCAGAAGCCCTCGCCAAGGAGCACGTAGGCGTATGCCCCGTAGGCGTAGACCCGGGCAACGTTGAGACTGCTTCCTGCAGCTGCACCAAGCATTCCCTTTAACCGCCCTGAGGCGTCATCCGCCGACTGGCGGGTCCGCTGAAGGTTCACGTATACGCCTTCGTTCGTGTCGTTGAGATCTATGAAGTTGTGAAGCGAGAATTCCCGCACGGCAACGTTCGTGTGATCTGTAAAGATCTCGTCCGACAGGACGCCTCCCCACAGCGTGTAGCTGCCATACGCGACCTGAAATTCCCCGATCACGCCGTTGACTATCAGGTTTTCGAGGGTTGGATTCGAGAGTTGCTCGCCCTGGATCGATCCGGGATCGCTCACATCGAGCAGATCACTGCATGCCGCGGCGCTCAGGACCATGGCGCCCACGCAGATTCCTCTTAGCGCGCGCATCAGAAGTTCACCGAAAGTGAGAGTGAGTACCGCTTCGTCATCGGGACCGTCCACGAATCGTTGCGGTTGAAGGTGGAGTTGCCGCCGTTGAAGTTGAGCTCGGGATCGGCGCCTCCGTACTTCGTCCAGATCTTCAGGTTATGCCCCGCCGCCGTCAGCGTCGCACGCTCGGCATACCGTTTCAGTCCGGAGATTGGCAGGTCGACGCTCACCGACAGGTCACGCAGCTTGGTGAAGTCGGCGGGCTGGATATGGAGAAACGTCTGCGATGCGAACCTGCGAACGAGAACCTCGTTGGGGTCCGCGGCAGGGTTTACTGTCTCCCAGGTGAGGCCGGAACGATCGCGTCGCCAGTCCTTGACGTTGAACTGGTAGTTGCCCGCCTTGTGATCGAGCAGCCCGTACAGCCGCACCCTCTCGAAGAGGCGAATCGTTCCCGAGAACGCTGCCTCCCGGCTCGGCGCCGACGGTCCCATGTAGACGTGCTCGGGATCGATCACGGGCTGGCCGTTCGCGTTCTTGAATAACGAGCCATCCTCGTTATACCTCACCCGCTGAGCCCACATGCCGCCAAGAGGGTAGCCGACCTGGTAGCGCTGCGAGGGAGCGTAGGACCCGAAGATTATCGGGTTGCGATCGTCACCGAACGACAGCAGCTCGTTCTTGTTGGTCGAAAGCGCCACAGTCGTTTCGACGCTCACCGACTTCATCTGCACCGGAATCGCGCTGAATATCAGCTCGATTCCGCTGTTTCCGATCTCGCCAAGGTTGACGAGGCGCGTGCCGGCGAATCCGCTCGAGGGCGGAACGTCTACCGGCAGCAGGGCGTCTTTCGTCTTCTTGTTGTAGTAGGTGAAGTCGACGTTCATGCGGCCATTCAACGCCGATGTCTCGAACCCCGCCTCGATTTCGGTTCCCCGTTCCGGCTTCAGGTCAGGGTTTCCGAAGGAGCCGTATCTAAGGGCAGAGGCGGATCCAGTCGGCAGCGTGACGACAGACGTCGTGTAGCTCTGGAGCGCGTCGAATGGTCCGGGCGAATTCCCCGCCTGTCCCCATGCAAGCCGCAGCCGGAGATTGTCGACGTACGGAAGGGTGAAGAACGGCTCCTCCGAGATCACATAGGAGAGCGAGGCCTTCGGATAGAACACCCGGTTGAGCTCGGATCCAAATGCCGAGTTGTTGTCGACGCGAACTGCGCCGGTCAGGAAGAGCTTGTCACTCCATGCCAGCTGCTCCTGTACGTAGAAACCCAGCGACTTCTGCTCCGAAAACGATTCCCCGCTGCTTGTCACGGCAGCACGGCTGATCGAGCGTATTCCCGCAGCACCGAGGTCCTGGCCGTATGAGTCAGTGCGGCGGAACACGTTCGACAGATATTGCGCGCCAACCGATGCGTTCGATACGAGATTGTTTGAGAGCTCGTGCGTCGCTGTCGCATCATAGTTGAACGTCAGGTCCTGGCTGAGCGGACGCCCCTGCGCCAGAAATCCCTTCGTGTTGTCGAGCTCGAAGCTCGCTCGTGCGCTGAACGGGTTGATCCCCGGGGCCTGCGGCGGGAAGTACAGCTCGGCACGGCCGACGTTCAGGTCCAGCCCGACTCGAAAGCGATTGGTCAGCCAGCTGAACGGCCTGTAATCGGCGCTGGTTCCGATAATGAATCGGTCGGAGCGCGTCTGGTTGTCGTAGGTGTTCGCGACTTCGGGCGCAATCGTGAAGTAGTTCAGGCCGGCAGGATAATTGTACTTGCGACCCGGGGTTGCCAGGTACGAACTGATAATCAGCCCGAACGCAATGTTGTCGTTTAGCGGCAGCCTGACGTGATGCTTGCTGTAGTCGATGTTCGTGGAGAAGTTGAGCTTGTCGGACGGGATGAATGAAAAATTGCCGCGGAGTCCCACAAGATTTGCAAAGTTGTTGAGATTGACCCCTTCCTCCCTGCTCTGCACACCCGATACGAAGAAGTTGTACCTCTCGCTTCCGCCGCTTGCTGACAGGCTGAATTTCTGCATGCCGCCCTTTCGCAGCGCATCTGGCTCCGTCATAACGCGATGCGAGATGATGTCGCCTACCTGCAGTCCCTTGTATCCAGGATGGCCCAGAGTGTCCGCGATTCGGGCTGCAGTGGCGACGCCATAATTCACGGGCTTGAGGTCATCGTCCCATTCACTGCTTCCGATCTCGTAGCGTCCCTCCCAGCGAACCTTGCCGGGCTTCCCTCTCTTCGTGATAATCTGAATCACGCCGGCTGCTGCCTCGGCTCCGTACAGGGTCGCCGCTGCGGGGCCCTTGATGACTTCGATCGACTCGATGTCGTTGGGATTGATCGCGTCTAGGGATGATGTTTCCTGCCCGAATACATTGAAGTTGCCCTGGCTTCGGGCGCTCACCCTGACGCCGTCGACATAGATAGTCGGATTGTTCCCGGCATAGAGTGACCCCGCGCCGCGGAGACGGTAGTTCGTTGACGTGCCTACCGATCCTGATCCCGGAACGAGTGTCAACCCGGGAGTCTTCGCCTGGAGCACCTCCGTGATGTTGCTGAGGCTCGAGCGGCCCAGCACTTCGCCGACGTTGACCGTCGATACGGCGTTTCCGATAGCACGCCGCCGGGTATCACCTACAGCTCCGGTGATTACCACGGCGTCGAGCGCTGCAGCGCTGGCGTTCATCGTCAGGTTCACCGTCGCTGTTCCACCGACGAGCGTGAACGATGCGGTTGACGGCTGGTACCCGATGCTCCGGGCGCGGATCTGCCGGGCCGTTGCCGGTACGCCAGTAACCCTGAATCGCCCATCGTCATCGACTGCCGCACCAATCGTGGTTCCCACGACTATTACCTGGGCGTTAACCACGGGTGCACCAGTTGCGGCGTCCGTCACGCGCCCGGTGATCGTTCCTGTCTGCGCCGCAAGCGGAATCGCCAGAAGCGACGCCGTCGCTGTAATTGCCATCGCCGTGATCCATCGGCGGGCAAGCCCACTCGCGGACTTCTCGTTAGACATTTTTTCCTCCTTTCTCATTGGTGTGGGGTGATGAGCACCAGGTCTGCGACTACGGGGAAGTGGTCTGAGGCATACACCTTTGGAACCCACGTCCTCGTGACACGAAATGCGTCTGAGACAAGGACGTAGTCGATCTTTCCGGCAGGGTTTCTCGCTGGGCCGGTGAGGCCCGGGCCCTGCGTGAACGGCCACGAGTCGCGCAGCCGCATGAACAGCGGCTCGAGCTCCGGTGCATCGGGCCGCGCGTTCATGTCGCCGAACATCAGCGTGGGCATCGGGGAATCGCCCATCGCGGCCAGCATGTCGGCTACCTGCTGGCGCCTCACCGCTGGATCGCGGCGAAAGTCGAGATGCACATCGAGCACGCGGACCGGTGTGCCGCCGACATCGATGACTGCTTCGAGAAACCCTGGAAGCGGCGCCGGTACCGGGTTCTCCTGCTGCGTCGAAAGCCGCGTGATCACGTGGTTGTTGAACGACCTGATCGGATATCTGCTCAACACTGCGACGCCGAACTCGCGGGGAGGCTTTGTCGAATCCGTGCCGGGCAGATGATAGATCCGGGCAAACCTGAACTCCATGCCGGTCCCTCTGGCAAGAAGCTCTGCCTGGTTGACGAAGCTGCTGCGCGGCGACCAGTGGACATCGACTTCCTGCAGCCCGACGATGTCAGGTTTCTCCTCGTTGATGACAGCGATTACGCTGTCGAGGCCCTCGTTTCCGTACTGGATGTTGTAGCTCATGACACGAACCGGCTGCTCGCGCGCTGCCGACGACGCCGGGGGCGCCGGCGACATGCCCGCACATGCAGCGATTCCTGCCATTGCCACTGCCAATCCAATCGGTTTTCTCAATCTGGTTTCTCAGGTCCTCAATCCGGTTCTCTCTGCGCCCTCTGCGTTCTTCTATCTGCGCCCTCTGCTATCGCCGAAGGCGCTCTGCGTCCTCTAGTAGAGTAGATAGGGGGCTCTCTGCTCCCTGAACTTCTCTGCATCCCGGTCCCACTCGGCGAGAAGCTCGTCGAGTGTCCCGGTCTCGATCGCTGCGCGGATCCTTCTCGATCCAGTGAGCCGGTCGAGAGAAAAGTTTTCCCCGCCTTCGCCTGTGCTCGAGCCGCGCCACTGGAAGTCATTCGGATGAAGCTTTCTTATCATCGCCATCAGCCGCATCGATGTCGCTACCGGCCGATACGTCTCGCGATCCGTGACATGCAGCTTCACGCCGTTGATTGTCTCTCCTCCGAATTTTCTGCCGGTTGCGGCGATCGCATAGGTGTGCGGGGTGAATCGAACCCCCGGGAGACGCAGGGCGTTCATCGAGTCGGCGAGAACCTGTGAGTTCATCCACGGAGCGCCGATCATCTCGAATGGGGCCGGGCTGCCCCGGCCCTCCGAAACGTTGGTGCCCTCGAAGAAGACGGTGCCCGGGTAGTGAATGACTCCCTCGAACGTCGGGAGGTTCGGGGAAGGTCCCGTCCATGGCACGTCTGTCTTGTCCATCCAGAGGTCGCGCTTCCAGCCACTCAGCTTAACAACGTGAAGGTCCGCGCCGATCTTCCAGAAGTCATTGTACATGCCGGCCAGCTCTCCCGGCGTCATTCCGTAACGTGACGCGATCGGATAGAGGCCAACGAACGTCTCGAGCCCATCCTCCCGGATGTTGCCTTCGATGATTATTCCTCCGATGGGGTTGGGGCGATCGAGCACCACTATCGGAATCCCTTTCTCCGCAGCTGCCTGCATCGCGAGGCCAAGCGTCGAGATGTAGGTGTACTGTCTGACGCCCACGTCCTGGATATCGAACACAAGAGCGTCGATGCTGTCGAGCATAGCGGGGGTCGGCTTCTGTGTGTCGCCGTACAGCGAGTGCACGGGCAATCCCGTCTTCTCGTCCCGCTCGAAATTCACTCGTCCCTGGAGAGCGCCACGTATTCCGTGTTCTGGCGCGAACAGCGCAACGAGCTTGGTGTCCCTGCGCCCGGCAAGAATATCGATCGTCGGAGTGCGCTTGCTGTCGTGTCCCGTGTGATTCGTAATGAGTCCGACTCGCTTCCCTTCAAGAACCTTGGGAAACGCACCGGTCAACCTGTCGACGCCATGCTCGACGTGCGCCTGCGCCATCACCTGACGCGCGGAAAAAGCTGCAACTGCCGAGAGGGCGAGAAGTGCCGTCGTGATTTTGCGCATGCGAATTTGCCGACCTCGATCGAAAGGGTGGGGCTTCGTGCTGAACCTTGGCTCGCCACATCATAGTGCTGCCAGGAAGAACGCGATAGCAAAAACCGTTGTTCACGAATGCCGGCACCTGAATCGCCCGGTCAATAGCGATCTGCCGCCACGTTCGATAGTTTCGCGCATGACCTGCAAAGCCATCCTCGCCGGTGCGGCACTCGTCGCGGGTCTTCTTGCCCCTTCGACCGCGGCTTCACAGCAGCCGCAACGCACAATCCTGGCAATAGGCGCCCATGCCGGCGACATGGAGCTTACGGCCGGCCAGCTCCTGATCAAACAGCGAAAACAGGGCGACCGGGTCGTGATACTCCACATGACGCTCGGCGAAGGCGGGAACGCCAGGATGACCCCTGCTGCCTACGGTGAACAGAAGCGGCGGGAAGCGCTTGCTGTTGACTCTGTCATGGGCGCCGAAACGCTGTTCGCGCCATACAAGGACGGCGAGCTTCCAAACGACGAGGCAATCCGGCTTTACGTCGCGAACGTCATCCGGCAGGTGAAGCCGTCATACATCATCACCCACTGGCAGAAAAGCATCCACAAGGATCACTCGAACACGAGCCTCATCGTGCAGGATGCGGTATTGCTTGCCTCGCTTCCCGGTGTCGTGACGGGCACTCCGGCCCATCGGGGAATTCGCGGGATCTGGTACGCCGAGAACTGGGAGGATGCCGAGGATTTCCAGCCGTTCATTTCTGTCGACGTTTCGGAAGAACGAGATCAGTGGCGCGATGCAGTATCGCGATACGAGTTCGTCGGAGGAAAGATTTCCTCATTCAGGTACCTCGACTACTACGATGCACTGGCTGTAGTGCGAGGGGCGGTCGCCGGAAAGCAGCGCGCTGTGTCATTCAACATCGATGCATTCGGGAAGCGCAGGGTTCTCGACTCGCTTCCCTGACAGCCGTTCATCTGATCCGGGGCATCATGCAGAAAACGAAAACACTTTTGTTGGCCGCAATCTTTTTCGCGGCGCTTCCCATCGACGCCCAGCCAACGCAGCGCACCTGGATAAGGATCAACCAGCTCGGGTACATCCCGACCGGCCCCAAGATCGCGGTCGCATGCTCGCTCGAGCCTGTCTCGATTACGACGTTCACGATCCAGGACAGCGAGGGACGGCAGGTCGGTGGCCGGCGGCAGGCCACGCCGTCAGGATCGTTCGCTGCGTGCGTCTCCACCCACCGGCTCGACTTCTCCGGCCTCAGCAAGCCCGGACGGTATACCATCATCGCGGGCGGGGCGGCATCTCCGCCGGTGATAATCGATCCCGGCGCATATAAAGGCGCGGCCGATTCACTGCTCGTTTACATGCGGCAACAGCGCTCCGGATTCAACACAGTGGTCAGGGACTCGATCCACAAGTTCGACGGGAAGATCGTGGATCATCCAACTCGCAACGAGGAGTTCATCAACGTATCGGGCGGATGGGCCGACGCGTCGGACTACCTCCAGTACGTCACGACTTCGGCGAATGCGACTTTCGTGATGCTGATGGCGTACCGCGACAACCCGAAAGCCTTCGGCGACGCGTTCGACGATCGCGGCCTGCCAGGTGCGAACGGGATCCCCGATGTGCTCGATGAGGCCAAGCACGGGCTTGACTGGCTTCTCCGCATGTATCCTGGCGGCGACGACATGTTCAACCAGCTCGGCGACGATCGCGACCACATGTACTTCGACCTCCCGTGGAACGACTCGTCCGACTATGGCTGGGGGAAGGGCTCGTACCGGCCAGTGTACCCGTGCACCGGAAAGCCGCAGGGACTGTTCACGGCGAAGAACAGGTCGACAGGATACGCCTCGACGGCTGGGAAGTACGCGGCTGTTTTCGGAATAGCAGCGTCGGTGTGGGCGAAGGATGATCCCGCATTCGCTGAAAGGCTGAGAGAGCGGGCGCTCGCGGCGTACCGGCTTGGCAGGCAGCACCCCGGCGTCTGCCAGACCGCCCCGGCCCGGTCTCCCTACTTCTATGAAGAAGACAACTGGCACGACGACATGGAGCTCGGCGCAGCTTCACTCGTTGACGCGACGGGAGAGAAGCATTTCCTGGGAGACGCGCTGGTTCATGCGCGAAACGAGCCTGTCACGCCCTGGATGGGAAAGGACACAGCAAATCATTATCAGTGGTATCCCTGGCACAACAACGGGCACTACGAGATCTGGCGAAACGGCTCCGCCGGGGAGAAGGCGCAGATGGCGAGCTTCTATAGACGAGGGCTCGAGGCAGTCGTGGGGCGGGCTGACAACGGATTTCGCATGGGAGTGCCGTTCATATGGTGCTCCAGCAACCTCATCGCGAGCTTCGCCACTCAGGCTTACCTGTACAGGAAGATGACGGGCGACAATCGCTTCAGGGAGTACGAAGCCGCTGCGCTCGACTGGCTCCTTGGAGCAAATCCATGGGGTGTGTCGATGATCATCGGAGTTCCATCATGGGGGAACTTCTCGCGCCATCCGCATGCAGTCGTTACCAACAGGATCGGCCTGCAGCTCACTGGCGGGATGCTCGACGGCCCGGTCTACAGCTCGATCTACAAGAGCCTGCTGGGAATCAGGCTCATCCAGCCAGATGAGTATGCGCCCTTCAATACCGGCTTCATCGTCTTTCACGACGACCTCGGCGACTATTCGACTAATGAGCCAATCATGGATGGAACCGCGAACCTGACTTACCTGTTCGCGGCGATGGAGACTGGTTCCGCTCGATAGATGATCTATGACCGCGGTGACGCAAACGCCTTGGCGAGCCCCGACCACATTGTCACGAGCGACTGACCGCCGTCGCATGGAATGACTGTCCCGGTTATGAAGCGCGCAGAATCGCTGCAAAGGAAAAGCGCCAGATCGGCGATCTCACCTTTGTCGGCGAACCTCCCGAGAGGAATCATGCCGGTGACCATGTCGCGTATCTGAGGAGTTGGCGCGAGACGCTTCATTCCCTCGGTGTCGTCCACTGCTCCCGGGGCTATCGAGTTAATGCGAACTCCCATCGACCCCCACTCGAGCGCGAGAGTCCTCGTCAGCATGTCGACTCCTGCCTTCGCCGCGCATACATGGGCCTGCATCTCCATCGCGACGAAGGCCTGAGCCGCCGAGATGTTGATAATGGATGCGCCGGGTCGCCTGAGGTGTTCGAAGGCGGAACGGCAGGTGTTGAACGTTCCAAGGAGATCTATGTCGACAACCGACTTGAATCCGTTGGCTGACATTCCCAGAGCCGGGGCGGGAAAATTTCCCGCCGCTCCGCACACAACTATGTCGAGCTCGCCGAACTTTTCACGCGCTGCCCTGATGGCGCCGGCGAGAGCATCGTAGTCGCGCACGTCAGCCGGAAAGCCGGCAGCACGCGCGCCTGAAGGGTCAATTCCGGCTGCTGCCGTGTCGAGTTTCTCCTTCGTTCGCCCTACGAGCGCGACACTCGCGCCGTGTTCTGCAAACCGCTTGGCGATACCCAGGTTTATGCCGCTGCCGCCGCCCGTTATCAGGGCAACCTTTCCGTCCAGTATGCGCTCGCCGAATACACTGCTCATCCACGCTCCATTGTCTGAATCATGCTATTTGCTGGCGCGCCGGCTCCGCCGCACAACCGGCTCTGCCATTTCGTCTTCGGTGAACATCTCGCGCGCGGCGGCAGTCGAGGCTTTCTCGAGCACGCGCCGGTTGAGCGCGAGGATCACGCCACCCTCTGTCTGTGATTCCTCGAGCAGTCCAGCGCCGCGCAGCAGTTGAACGTGGTGGGAGATCGTTGGTTTCGATACGTCGAAGGCGCGAGCGAGCTCCACCGAGGTCATGGGAGAGCGCGCAATAGTCGTCGCAATCGCATAACGTGTGGTATCGCCGAGTGCGCGGAAGATGGCGGCGGGGTCGATGACTGTCGCGCCCACGGTCGGCAAGCCGGGATCCAGAATCGGCAGAAAGAATCTCGTCCGACCTCCTGAGTCGGTATAAGCGGCCCAGAGTCTTGCCACGTTGAAGGCTGAGGGGATGAGATATACGCCCGCAGTCGATTTCACCGGCTCAACTGTCGACCCTCGCATGGTCATGACGATCTTTCCTTCCATCGTCAGGGGCAGCTTGTTCTCTTTCGCAAAGACCGCGAACGACCGCCGGTTGGCGCTTGCCCGCATCTCCTGCGCGCGTTCCTTCATCTCGGGCTCGAGCCTCTGCCAGGTATCGCTGAAACCGTGCGCCCAGAAGGAGGCGAGGACGTTCACCACCTCAGTTCTGTATGACCCCGGCGAGCTCACCAGCTTGTCGAACGCTGCGGTCGCCGGGCTTTGCCGTGAAAAAGGATGAAGCCCCAGCAACGTGAGAAGTTTTTCCTGGGTTTTCACCTCATTCGCGACTGTCCGCGCGAGGCTTGCATGTTCCGAGACCAGTGAGCCTACCGCTCCCGGCGCCTTGAAGACTCCGCCAAGCACGAAGGCCTGGAACGTTCGCGCGTCCATCGTGCTGAGGGTTTCGATTACGCCGTTGAACGTGATCGCCGTCGGAGCTCCGCGAAGCGCATCGGCGATGAGCGGCCACATGAGCGGCGTCGGCGCGACGCTTGCGAGGCTTGTCTGCAGGCGGGCCGGCAGCCGGCGCTCCATCTCCCGGCGCCATTCGTGGAGATGCTCGCCGGCGCCGCTTTCGAGTGCCTGGAGAGCGTAGAAAACTTCGAAGCGGGGCGTGACGACAGCGTGGATCAGGCTTTGGGGCATGTGGTTAGATAACATTCTAACCGGTCGGCGGCAAGGTGCCGACTTGCAAGCCGGCAATTTTTTGCGACCTTCGTTTCGTTCGCCCCCCGCCGTGGAAATTTTATCGAGAATACAGAATGACCGACAAGATCAAAAAATCCGACGAAGAGTGGCAGAAGCAGCTCACTCCCGATCAATACCGCATTGCCAGGAAGAAGGGCACCGAGCCCGCCTTCACGGGGAAGTACAACTCGTCGAAGGAGCCGGGCATATACACGTGCGTCTCTTGCGGGAATCCTCTTTTCGATTCCGATGACAAGTTCGACTCAGGTTCCGGCTGGCCCAGTTTCACCCAGCCGGTTTCGGAGGAGAACGTCGAAACTGAAACCGACTCCAGCCACTTCATGAAACGGACGGAGGTTCATTGCGCCCGGTGCGATGGGCACCTCGGTCACGTCTTCGAGGACGGGCCGGCGCCGACGGGCCTCCGCTACTGCATCAACTCCGCGTCCCTCGACAAGGTCGAGAAGCCCTAACGCCTCGTTCTCGCCGGAGCAGGCCTGGTTGGCACCGGACCGACCCTGGCAACAGTCGGCCTGCTCTCGTTTCCGACACGATCAACCGCCGATATGACAACCTCGTCCGGCGGTGTCGTGGCAGTCGAAGCGGCGAACATATGCGTGCTCTGGATACCGGGTAGAATCACAGTGCTCCAGTCAGGACCGAAGCGATACCTGACGATCCACCGCCATACGTTCTCCTGCGCACCGGGCACGAAGTTCACGGTCATCGCGCGTGTAGCGGGATCCCGGCGAAGTGATGCCCGTGGCGCGACCGGCGGGATGCTGTCGAGCCAGGGCGATGGCGGCACCAGCGCCGGACCGGCATAAGGCCCCGCGAGAAGCTTCTCCACGATGCTGTCCCTGTTCTGCATGAACACCCTGGCGCTGAAGTGGACGTTCCCCGAAGCCCCGTCCTGGAGGCGAGTGATCGAGATCTGATCGATTATTTCCTGCGTGTTCCACGCGTCGGCAGCGGTTCCTCCAACACGGTTCGTGAAGTTGCCGGGCCAGATGTTGCGGCCCTTCGTGTTCTCGGAGACCCACCACCTGAGGAGGACAGGATACGCGACATCCTGCCTGGCTATCGGCCAGTAGAGCTGCGGCGTGAAGTAATCGACCCACCCCTCGTTCAGCCACTTCTTCGAATCCGCGTAAAGCTCGGCGTATGCATCGAAGCCCTTGATGCCGTCGGGAACGCCCGCGCGCCATACGCCGAACGGGCTTATTCCGAATTTCACCCATGGCTTGGCCGTCCTTACCGCTCTTTGCACTTCCCGAACGAAGGTGTCGACGTTGTTTCGCCGCCAGTCATCACGGCTGAGCTTGCCACCGCCTCTTACATACGCAGTCCACGTGACGCTGTCAGGGAAATCGATTATCGCTCCGGCAGAATCGCGTTCCTTGTAAGGATAGAAGTAGTCGTCGAAGTGAATTCCGTCGACGTCGTATCGTTTCACGACATCTGCGATCACTCTTACCGAGTGGCGCCGGACAGCAGTGTCGCCCGGATCGAGCCAGAGATGGCGCCCGTACGTGCGAACGAGTCCGGGTCGCAGGTTCTTGAGATGATCCTGTGAAATTTCGGATCTCGCCGAAGGATGCCTCGACCTGTAAGGATTGAACCACGCATGAAGCTCGAGCCCGCGCTTGTGAGCTTCCTCGACGGCGAACGCGAGCGGATCGTAGTACGGCTCTGGCGGCCTGCCCATCTGCCCGCCGAGATATTCGGTCCATGGCTCGAGTGTCGAGGCATATATCGCGTCCGTCGCCGGCCGCACCTGGAGCACTATCGCGTTCATGTTGAGCTTCACTGCCTTGTTGAAGATTGCCAGCAGCTCTGTCTGCTGCTCGAACGCGTTGAGCCCGGGTCGTGAGGGCCAGTCGATGTTCGAGACCGTCGCAATCCACATCGCGCGAAATTCACGCGGAACCTCCGGCGCCTCGGTTCCCTGTGCCCTTGCGGAAACGGCAACCCACATGAGTGCGGCAATTGTCAGGACTTGTTTCATGATCTCGTGCGTGAGGCTCTCGCAGAAAGAGCGTTTCTCATCGTGTGCAACATGGGGATTGTTCCTTGACGACTCAATGACCCCGGCGAAAACCTGGTTTTCGCAATCCTGTTTCACCCAGACGAGAAGAGAATGAGACGTAATATGCGCCTGTTTCCGCTCGCCGCAGCCCTCGTACTTGCCGCATGCACAGCGAAGGACGCCGTGAAGGACGCCGCGACGACACCGCTGCCACCGATACGGCTGCGGCGACTGCGGCAAACGAAGTGATGATAACGGCAACAGACTACGAATTCGAATCGCCCGCCGAGATTCCTGCGGGGCTGACGAACTTCAAGATGGTGAGGAATTACGCGATTGTCTGCTTTATTCCTGACGCCAAGGGAGTTCCGCACCTCGCGCACGGAATGGCGAAACCGCTCACTGTGCCCCCGACCCGGGGGCGAAAATGGCG
This sequence comes from Gemmatimonadales bacterium, assembly GCA_038208015.1. GTDB lineage: Bacteria > Gemmatimonadota > Gemmatimonadetes > Gemmatimonadales > Gemmatimonadaceae > UBA4720. Next base: position 7,273 of record JBBQZF010000003.1, on the reverse strand, counting down.
GAGCCGGATGCTGATATCTGTCATGATGACAGACTACAACTTCGATTTCCCGGGCCTCATACTATACCCGGTTGATCTCGCACCGGGCGAGTATGCGATCGTCTGCTTCCTCCCCGACGCCAAAGACGGGAAGCCCCATTTCGTTCACGGAATGATTCAGCAGATAAAAGGTCGGATAACAGGAAGGCCGCAGGTGACAGAGCTTTGTCATCTGCGGCCTTTCTATTCCGCTCTCTCACCGAGAGGCGCCGGTCGGAATCGAACCGACGAATAGCAGATTTGCAGTCTGCCGCCTTACCACTTGGCCACGGCGCCGGCAGACGCAACATATCCCCGCCCCCTGACCCATACAAGCGCGCGACTTGCCCGGCCCGGCCGTTCGTCGGATACTCCCTGTCATGCCTCTCCGCCTCGCAATCGCCCGGAAACCCGCCGCATGAGACGGAAGCAGGCGCTCGCCGGCGGCGTCACCGGCGTCTTCGCGCTGTATCTCCTCCAGGCCGTGTCGCCTCTCCGGCTCGACACGGACGCCGTTCACTACCTGATCCGGGCCATCGGGATCTCTGACGGGGTCGCCGTGGCCGGCCCACCATATCCGCTCGGCTACTCGTTGCTGGTTGCCGCGCTGGATGTCAGCCGACTCCCCATCCCCGCGTCGCTTGTGCTCGTCAACTGCGCATTCATCGCCCTCGCACTGTGGTCCCTGGCGCGGATCGCACATGACCGGCCGAGGGAGGTGGTATGGCTGGCGACCCTGCTCACGCTTTTCAGCTACCTCGTCGTACGATCGGTGGCGATGCCGCTGCCGGAAGCGATCTACCTGGGGCTGTCGCTCTCCGCTGTTGCCGCGATGAACGAGATGCAGGGCCGGCGTGGCCGGGAGGGCAATGTGTTCTTCGCGGCCGCCATCGTCTTCATCGCGCTGGCGGCGGCGATGAGGCTTGCCGCGGTGACACTGCTGCCGGCCCTCTTCTGGTCCGCGGCCACACGATTCGGCAGCGCTGACGGGCCGACACGCCGAATCTCGCCGGGGCCGCTCGAGTTTGTTGCCGTGACGGCGGCACTGGCCGCGGTGGGAGCCGTCCTCATGGCGACGCAGGCAGGTACGCTGGCGCGCTATGGTGTCGAGATGTTCGAGGCCCTGGGGGAGCGTCAGCTGCATCTGTACCTTGCGGACAGAGTGCCGATGACGTTGCAGAGTCTCGGAGAACTGACAGTGAACCTGCCCCTTGGCAAGTTCCACTGGATGCGGCCGGGGCTGCCGGCAGTGGGAGCCGCGACAGCGTTCGTTCTTTTTCGTACGCGACGCACCCCCGGCTGGACGCCGCCGGTACTACTCTACATCGGCGCGAACGTCGCGATGATCGCCGCATGGCCATACTATGCACCCCGACTGTGGCTCCCCCTCATTCCCCTGCTGATGCTCCAGCTGGCGATCGCGGCCATGGACCTGTCTCGACGTCGCTCCGGGGGCAGGATTCTTTCGACGGCGGCCCTGGCGTGGTTCGCCATTACCGGCCTCGGTGCCCTCGCGTACTCGACGAGGATCTCGTTCGCCGGTGACCGGTTCTCATCCTGGTACGGGCGGGCCGGCGGGCTCGCCTCACCGCGATATCAGGAAACGAATCACAACGACCGCGCGCTGGTGATTCTCCAGCGCTATGATCCTGGCAGCGTCACGCGCGAGCTGCCTGCGAAGGCCCGGCCGGATGCTCCACTGAAGCCGACCCCATGACGCCGTCGCATTGGCGCGTCGCTCGTCGCTGAACCTGGGGAGTTCGGTCCGCTCGACGAAGCCCTGGGTGAAGTCGACCACTTCGTCCCTGAGATCTGGTGGCACCCATCGGGACCTCAGCTCTCCCCAGGTTTTGTTTCAGGGCGAGATGCTCGGATACAAACGCGATAATTGAGTCCTTCCTCTGGAGCTGGGCCTGGAGCTTATCGATAGTCCGCTGTTGAACGGTCGACTGGCTTGTGGCAGCCACGCGTGTTCTCCGGTCCTCGAGGGCTGCTCCGATTAGATTCGGGCAATGCCCGATGGCTTGAGCGTCACAAAGGCCGGCGAGAGTGACATTCCTCTCATTCTCCACTTCATAAAGGACCTCGCCGTCTACGAGCGGATGCGGGACGAGTGTGTCGCGACTGAAGCAAAACTCCGCTCCACGCTCTTCGGGCAGAATCCTGCGGCGGAGGTGCTGATTGCGCGGCTCGATGGAAATCCTGTCGGCTTCGCTCTCTTCTTCCACAGCTATTCCACATTTCTCGCGCAGCGCGGAATATATCTCGAGGACCTCTTTGTCGATCCCTCCGCACGCGGCAAGGGAATCGGCTTCGGTCTTCTATCCGAGCTTGCCCGGCTTGCTGTGGAGAGAGACTGCGGTCGTCTAGAGTGGGCAGTCCTTAACTGGAACGACCTTGCGATCGACTTCTACAAGAGGATCGGCGCCACAGCGCTGGACGAGTGGACTACGTTTCGTCTCGCCGGTGAATCTCTGCACAGCATTGCCAGGGAGTCGAACGCATGACCGAGCCGGCCGAAGGATCGAGACGGGGAATCTGGTCGCGCTACTTCCGGGGCAGGCGACCAGGCCCGCTCGTCGGGCCGTGGGTGAGTTCATTGATCTTCGCGGGCCTCATCTACTACCTCGAGCGCACGATGCCAGCGCTCCACGATGTCGTCGGCCCTGTCTACTGGCTCCTGGTCGCCATCGTCGTTGTCGCAACGGGACGCTGGATCCGCGCGAGGTCAGCCGACAGGCGCGGGAAGGACCGGCGCCGGCTTGACCGGCGCGAGCCCGATGATACTTAGTATCTTTTAGCTACTATTGGACTCATGGTCTTCCGGCTCGAGCGAATCCCGGTGCCAGTCGTCGTCGACAACCAGCTGCGTTAGCTCGTCGACACGGTCACGGAGAAGGCTGTCGGTGGCACGGGAGATCGATGCGGCTCGCATTGTTATCTCGTCGATCATCGCGCGGACCGCTGAAGCGTCCCCTGTCTCCACAAGAAGCCGGTCGAGCGCAAGCACCGGTGTCACGGCACCCGTAAGGCACTGTCCAAGTATCTCCCGCTGAACCGGATCTCCCAGGTCCACCGTGAGCCGTCTGACAGCGCTGCTCTCCCCCGGTTCACCGTGATGGTTCAATGGGACCTCCCGCTCACGCATGATGTTTCCGGCCGGCAAACTCAGGTTCGCCGTGGAGGAACACTCGCAGCTTCAGCTCATCCCACCGGTCGAGAACCCACGAACGAACCGGTATCGACGCACCGGAAGTTCGCAGGGCATCGAGCCCTCTTGCTGAAAACTGCTCGCAGATCTCCCGCACTGCGTCCACGCCCCGGTACGCATCACCTGCACCATGCGAGAAATCCCCCGCCATCAAAAGGTACGCGAATCGACCGGATCGGTCGGGAGCAACTGCGTTGACGGTTGCCGGCTCCTCACTCATCCACGCGCGCGGAAGTGTCTTCAGGTATGAATGAACAGATCCGGAGTACTCGCCATCGGCGATCGCTGCAATGAACAGTGAGTTGAGCGCGTAACCTGCCGCCGCGGCAGCTTCGACGATTCCCGCCGGATCTGACAGGCTGCACCAGGACAGCGCCATAGCGCGCGGGCTCGTCTCCGATGCAAGGTCGATCGCCCGGAGAAGGTGCGCCGTGCCGTCAGGGCCTGCACCCGCCTCGAGCTCGAGTGGGAGACCCGGCGGCTCGGGAATATATGGAGGATTGCAGATCAGCAGATGCGGGCGGAATGACCGCAGGCTCTTCTGCGTCGCCGCGGACCACAGGTCGGCACACTCGAAACGCGCCCGCTCCGACAGGCCAAGCACCCGCGCGTTCCGCCCCGCGATCTCGACGGCCTCACTGTCGATGTCGATACCGGTGAGCGTACTCCCTCTCTCCAGCCGCAGCAGGTGCAGCCCCACGAGGCCACTGCCGGTTGTCAGCTCCACGATTCGCAACGGATCGAGCGAGCGTCCTTCATGCCTGTGCAGGCTCCGGGCATGCGCAAGCGCTGCTTCTGATGCGATCGCGCATAGAAGCGTGTCCTCCGGCGAAAAAAACGACGTGAAACTGAACGGCGGAACGAATGCGCGCATCCGCGCCGCCTCATCGAGAAGCGAAGCGATGTCGATCTTTCCCTGCGATGGACGTCCGAAATGATGCGGCATGATGTAACCGGTTCCCTCTTGCGAGGGGCTCACCTCTTGCACTTATCGAGTTGCCGAAGGCTTTAATGCAAACGTCGCACCGAACCTCATGCCATGCTGAAATCCATCGAGCTTCCCGCAATCCCGCTTCTTCCCGTCACTTTCTCGGAGAGCCGGGCAATTGATCTCGCGTCGAGGGTTCGCACCCTTCTCCAGGCGCCCGACCTCGATAACATCCTGGAGAACGAAAGAGGGCTCGAGGAAGACGTCCTCCAGACAGCTCGCACACTCGTTCGACGTGCCTACCCGGGCGAGCTTGCCTTCGAGCCGCAGGCCGAGGCAGCAGTGGATGATGACGCGCGCGCAGAAGTCCATCGCACCCTGCTTGCGCTGTATCAGCAGCATGTCCATCTCCCCGTCGCATCACCGCTTGCAAACCAGTTTCATCCCTTCCCGCTGACGCTTCTGCGGGAGCTCGAGCGACCCTGGGAGCGCGATATGCTGCGCCGGGCCCACGCCCGTCACGATCTTTCAGCAGGAGCACTTCCGGAAAACCCGGCGGCCTTCGCCGGGTGGTATCGCAATACGGCGTTCGCGCATCCGCTTTACGAGCACGAGCTTTACTCATTTCTCGCGAGCGAAGCTTCGCTCGAGCAGATGAAATGGTTCTTTACGATGGAGTGCGCAGGTGAAGCGGCGTTCGACGACATGGTCGCGATGGCGCAGGTGGGAACGCGCGGAGATGTCAAGATGGAGATGGCCTCGAACTACTGGGACGAGATGGGGAAAGGCGTCACCCATGCCGTGCACACTCATCTCTTCCACCGGCTGATAGACGACCTCGGCCTCGAGGCTCCCTCGGCAGATGAGCTTCAGTGGCAGGTGCTTGCCGGCGTCAACGTGATGCTCTGGAGCTGTATCCCCCGCCGCAATGCCTTTCGCGCCCAAGGCGCACTCGGCGCCGTCGAGCTTCTTGCACCGCAGCGCTGCACGCGGGTCGTGCATGGAGCGAAGCGGCTGGGAATGAAAAAGAAATCGGTCGTGTACTACGGCGCGCACGCGATAATCGATATCGGCCACGCCGAGGGATGGCTCAAGCATGTGATCGAGCCGCAGGTCACGGCGCACCCGCAATCGCGAATTGGTATTGCGGAGGGTCTGCTCATTCGAGCCGATGCAAGTCTCGACTATTTCGACTTCTGCCTGGCGCACGCCAGGACATTCGCCCAGGGCTAGACCGAGCCGGAGACCACCATCGATCCGGTTGGCGATGCTGCGCCGCCCTCCGGCTCCTCGGTCACTGTGACCGAGCGGAGCACGCCGCGGTCGATTGGCTGCTTCGTGTGCATCATCGCGCTACCGCTTTCATCCGGTTGAAAAGTGCCGGCCGATACCCACCCCCGGTCCGTCACTATCCATACCTGATAAGTCCTGCCGTCGCGCGGCTGGCGCAGGCCGTGTGTGATAAGAACCCAGTCGTTCGACACAGGGTTCCAGAGCATGCGGCCGCCCGCCCGTCGCTCCGTCCTGCTCGAAAGTGAGATTGCCAACACGTCCTCACCGGTCATCCCTGCAATCATCGACTCCCGTTGCCTGACGATCAACTGAAGGCTGTCGGCAAGCGGGGCAAGCGTATCCACGGCGGCGAGCTGATTCCGGACCGTCCTCCGTTCGGAAGAAACCCGCAAGAGCTGCGCGCCGGTCGCGACGAGCGCGATCGTGGCGACGACGGCATACCAGGTGATCGCGCCAGGAGACACGGCTGTCGCACCCGGCGGCGGCGCCTTCTGCTCCGCGGAAGTGACACGCCTCGTCTCTCCGGTGATCGCTCTTTGCGAAACCGGAGTCGGTCTTCACGGTATCCGGTGACAGCCCGGAAAGGTCGGCTATCTCTGTCTGGCCGAGCCCGCCGAAGTATCCCATCTCGAGCGTCTCGCGCTGCTCCCGGGGAAGGTCGCGCAACGCTGCGCGAACCTGCTCCCGCACTTCCGCTCCCTCGACGTCGTCTATCGAATCGTAGCCATATTCAGGAAAGTCAGCGAAAGGACTCCTGCGCCGCGGGAGATATTCACGATTTCCCTGCCTCGCGTGCAGCCGGTCGAGCGCCTTTCTTCTTCCCGCGGTGAGGAGCCATGTGGACACGGCTCCGCTGGCCGGCTCGTATTCATCCGCTCGGCGCCATGCCTCCCAGAATGTTTCCTCCACCACGTCTTCGGCTTCATCGGAATTCCGGAGGAGGCTGAGTACCAGCGAATAAAGCGAGTGGCTCCACTCGTCGTAGAGAGCACCGAGGGCAGTCTCATCGGCATCGCCGATGAGGCGGAGAAGTGCTACGTCGTCGGCGTTCGTCCTCGCCGCTTCCTCAAGAGGAAGATCCTCGTCGGGCCGGTTCATCGCTGCCGAATGTACGCCCGTGCACTCCGCCTCCGCAAAGCGATTCGGGGTGTATTGCGTGAAGTCTGTGTAACAACGGGAAAGTCCTCAGTACTTGGCCAGGTAGTTGTCGAGCTCCCACTGCGAAACCTGAGTGATGTACTCGTCCCATTCCTGCCGCTTGGCCGTGAGGAAGTTGCTGGTGATGTGCTCGCCGAGCGCATCCTTTATTACGGCGTCCTTCTCGAGTTCCGCGCACGCTTCTTCGAGATTGTGCGGCAGGTCGTCGATCCGCAGGCGCCGCTTCTCCCGGTGTGACATCTCCCAGATGTTCGTGTTGACCGGCTCCCGCGCATCGCTCTTGTTCTCGATTCCATCCAGCCCTGCGGCAAGCTGCACCGCCAGCGCCAGATAAGGATTCGCCGAAGGATCGGGAATCCTGAGCTCGCACCTTGTGCCAAGGCCACGCCGGTCGGGAATGCGAATCATCGGGGTGCGGTTGCGCATCGACCACGCAACGTTGACCGGTGCCTCATAACCGGGGACGAGCCTCTTGTACGAGTTGACGAGGGGATTCGTTATCGCGCAGAACCCGCGGGCATGGTTCAGGAGCCCGCCGATGTAATGAAGCGCCGTCTTTGAAAGCTCCCACTGCGCCTTCGGATCCCAGAATGCGTTCTCCTTTCCGCGGAAGAGCGACTGGTGCGTGTGCATGCCGCTTCCGTTCTGCCCGTAGACCGGCTTCG
>JBBQZF010000002.1:0-52820 GCA_038208015.1 Gemmatimonadales bacterium | reverse complement strand
GTAATACTCCTTCACCGCTTGAGAATCGGCGCCGAGCAGGTCGTCGAGCTCCGCTGCGTTCCAGACGTAGAACTTTCCTTCTTCTCCTTCGCTGTCGGCGTCGAGCGACGAGTAGAAGCCGCCTTCAGGCGAGGTCATCTCGCGTGCCACCCACTGAACCGTCTCGGCGGTGACGGCCGCGACTTCTGCATCGTGCGTCGCCTGCCACAGGTGGGCGCCAAGCCTGATCAGCAGGGCGTTATCGTAGAGCATCTTCTCGAAATGCGGCACGAGCCAGATCGAATCCACCGCATATCGATGAAAGCCGCCGCCGACCTGGTCGTAGATTCCGCCGCGAGCCATCGTGCGGAAGGTTTCAGTCACCATCTGGAGCGCGTATTCGGCATCCGCGCGGCGCCAGTACCGGAGGAGGAAGTCGAGGGCCATTGTGGGCGGGAACTTCGGCGCGTCACCGAAGCCGCTGTGCCTCACATCGTAGCCCTGGGCGAGCCCCCGGTATGCGAGATCGAGAGCATGGGGAGTCACGGCACCTTCGCTCCGCGCCCTCAGCTTCGACGACTCGTAAAGCTCGAGCAACTGTCTCGTTGTCTGGGCGATCGCCTCGGGCCGCGTTCTGTAAGCGTCCGAAACCGATTCGAGGATCCGGGTGAACGACGGCATGCCCTGGCGGTCTTCCGGGGGGAAATAGGTTCCGCCGTAGAAGGGCTCGCCGTGCGGAGTCAGAAAGACGGTCATTGGCCAGCCCCCGTGGCCTGTCAGCGCCTGCACAGCCTGCATGTAGATCGAGTCGATGTCGGGGCGCTCTTCCCGGTCCACCTTGACGTTGATGAAGTTCTCGTTCATCACGCGAGCGGTGGCCTCGTCCTCGAACGACTCGTGCGCCATGACGTGACACCAGTGGCACGCCGCGTAGCCGATGCTGAGGAGCACCGGCTTGTCCTCGAGGCGCGCACGCTCGAGCGCCTCCGGCCCCCAGGGATACCAGTCCACCGGGTTGTCGGCATGCTGAAGCAGGTACGGGCTGGTTTCCCCCGCAAGTCGGTTCGTCATCTCCCTCCCGTTGATGTTCCGATGCCGGACGCGGCCTTCTCAACAATGGCGCATCGGGCCCTGAAGGCAAGATCGCAGGTGCATCAGACTGGCCGATGCGAGTAACGGACCAGCACGGCCGGCTTCTGCACGCGTTAATTTCCTCCCATGCTGATCTGGATCGCAATCGGCGGGGCTGCCGGAAGCGTGTCGAGGTACCTGCTTGGCGGCGTTGTACAGCGGGCGTCGGCAGCGGCGTTCCCCGTTGGAACGTTGGCGGTGAACGTGATCGGGTGCTTCCTGATCGGCGTGCTCGTCCAGCACTACATGAACATGACGTCTCCAGTCATGCGCGCGACCCTCATAGCGGGATTCTGTGGCGGCTTCACGACCTTCTCGGCGTTCGGAATTGAGACGGCGGCGCTGATCGAGGGGGGTGCATATGGGAAAGCAGCGGCATACATAGTGATGAGTGTCAGCCTTTCCATCCTTGCCATTTTTGGGGGAATGGCCGCGTCAAGGGCAGTCACCGCCTGAACCACCGCACAGCAACCGAACGACAATCAGATAAATGACTCCAAAACCAGAGCTCAACTCATTCTTCGCCGACAACGACTCCCGCATAATGGAGGAGCTCTTCGAGTTCCTGCGCATTCCGAGCGTGAGTGCCAAGTCGGACCACAACGCAGACGTCCGCCGCGCGGCAGAGTGGCTTCGCGACAACATGGAGAAAGCCGGCCTCGAGTCGGCGATCCACGATACGCCGGGACATCCAGTCGTAATCGGGGAGTGGCGCGGCGCTCCCGGAGCCCCGACCGTCCTCGTGTACGGGCACTATGACGTCCAGCCAGCCGAGCCGCTCGACCTGTGGACATCTCCGCCGTTCGAGCCGACGGTCCGGGACGGAAACATCTATGCCCGCGGCTCGGTCGACGACAAGGGCCAGCTCTTTCTCCACGTCAAGGCTATCGAGGCGCACATTGCGACACGGGGCAAGCTTCCGGTCAACGTCGTTCTCATCGCCGAGGGGGAGGAGGAGGTCGGGAGCGACAATCTGGAGGAATTCGTCGAGGAGAAAAAGGATCTTCTCGCCTGCGAGGCAGTCGTCATCTCGGATTCCGCCATGTTCGGCCCTGGCCAGCCGTCGATACTGTCGTCACTGCGGGGACTCGCGTATTTCGAGATAAACGTACAGGGACCCGCGACCGACCTTCATTCCGGCGGGTACGGCGGAGCTGTGGCGAACCCGGCGATGGCGCTGGCGCGTGTTCTCTCGACGCTCCACGATGATGACGGCCACGTCGCAATCGATGGTTTCTACGATTCGGTTCTCGACTGGAGCGACAAGATCCGTGAGGAGATGCGAAGTCTTCCGTTTGACGAAGAGAGATTCCTTCACGAGACGGGCGCCATCGCTCTCCACGGAGAAAAAGAATTCACGACTCTCGAGCGGCTCTGGACCCGGCCGACCTGTGAGGTCAACGGGCTGCTCAGCGGCTACACGGGTGAAGGGGCGAAGACCGTCCTGCCGGCAAAGGCCATGGCCAAGGTCAGCTGCCGCCTCGTTCCCGATCAGGATCCGAGGGACATCAGCCGGCTCATGCAGGCCCATGTCGACCGCTTCACCCCGCCCGGTGTGAAAGTGACAGTGACATACCTTCACGGCGGCCGCCCGTGGAAGGCAGAACTCACCGGACCTCTATATGATGCGGCCCGAAGCGCTCTCGCGACGGCTTTCGACAAGGAGCCGGTGATTGTTGGTGAGGGGGGATCGATACCCGTCGTTGGCACCTTCGAGCGAGTTCTTGACGCACCCGTTCTTCTCGTCGGCTTCGGACTCCCGGGCGAGAACGCTCACGCCCCCAATGAATGGATGTCCGAGGAGAATTTCAGGATCGGAATGAGGGCAATGGCGGTTTTCTGGGACGAGTACGCCGCGCTAAGGAAGTCCTAGCGTTTTCAGGGCCGCGTGGGCCCTGGCGCGGGAGACGTTTGCCTCGAACCAGTCGCGCTCGAAGATCTCTGCGCGGTTCAGGTAACGCTTGGTGAGCGCGCCGCGGAGTTCGGAACGCGCCGGCTCCGGCAGCCGCGCAATCCCGTCGACGATAGCCGGAACGGCGTCGAGTGAAAGCTCCCGTGTCAGATAACCGGTGTCGAGCTTTCCCGTCGCTGCGAATCTGTCGATGTTCTGATCCGCTATCCACGCCTCGTGGTTCCAGTATATGAGCGAGACCAGCACGAGAAGAGCAGCCGCGAACACACGCCTGAAGAGCCTTCCCGTGTCAAGCTCACCGAGTACTTCGAGCGTCATCGTCCCCACCGCGATCGCGACAGCGATCATGAACGCCTGGCCGTACAGCCGTGCAATCGTGAAACCGTAAGCATTTTCGTAGAGGATCACGCGGTAGAATGCGGAGCCAAGTATGAGGACGACCGCGAGTATCAGAGCCAGGGTTAGCGCACGGGTGATCCCCGCCCGGTGGTCGCGCTCGCCGTAGCGCTCCGAGGCAATGATGAGGAGAGCGGTTGCGAAGGACACAGTAGTCAGCTCGCCGAACCCTCGCCGGGCATACTCGGCGAAAGTGATTCCTGAACCCGTGATGCGGGGAAGGTTGCCGAACATGTAGCTGAGCTGGACCGCGATGAACAGCCAGAGAAGGCCGGTGACGCCGGCGAGAAGGATCACCCTCTCGCCTGACCCAAGCCATCGCCGCTGTTCCTGATGGACCTTCGCCTCATGCTCGATTCCAGTCGCCGCGTGACTGTACGCACCGATCGTGATGCCGAGCATGATTGCGAAGAATGCCGTGCGGGGAAGGAAGTCCCAGCTCGTCAGGAGGTTCTCTACCGCGTTGCGCCACTGCGCGAAAGTCGGGTCTGCGACTGCGAGGAGAAGCGCGAATACGATCAGGACGGGGAGCGTTATCGCGGCACCCCGCACCGCCGCCCTTGCTCGAGGCGAACGGACCAGCCGTGTCGCCTCGCCGAACCGGGCGAAGGCGGATACAATGGCTGTCGCGAAGGCAGCAAGGGGTGCGAGCATGACAAATCCCGCCGTCAGCCGCTTGAGTGAAGGCGCGGTGGCGAGGAGCATGGCTATCGCGAGCAGGAGAGTCGTCGAGAGAAGAATCAGCACGAGCATCAACTCGTTTGCCGTCACCGACGCTCCGGCTGCGAGTACTGTCGCCGTAGCCGCCAGGGGTGTGACTGGTGAGCCTGGGCCCGCTCGATGGGAGGCAAGGAGGAGAAGACCGGTGGCGGCTGCAGCGGTCCAGATTCCCCAGTTTACTCCCGGTATCGCGTCGTAGCAGATCCATGTCGCGAGCGCAGCGACAACGACTGCGGCGATCCAGAGAGGGGCGGTTTTCCTGTTTTCGTGAACCTTTTCCATCTACCTGCTTGTGGTGGCAGGGAGTAATATCCCGTTAGTACTTTATAATGTCAAGTACTTTGCGATACGGAAACAAGGTCATCGGACCCGAGAATCGTCGCTCCAGGCGAGAAACGTTTTTCCTCACCGGTCTCACTGGTCTCCCCCCCCCCATCGCTTTTCTGGTTTTTCCACTCAGTCCGCAAGTCCGCGAACACTGTAAGCGTCAGGCGCACCCCGGGGATCGCGGCCAGCGTCAGTACCGCCAGTTCCTGATGAAGAAGAGGCTGAAGACACTGGTCGTGTTCGGTTTGCGCAACTCGAGCGTGGGCTCCCTCAAGAGGTACCGGGGCTGGAAGCTCAGCTCATAGCTATATCCCTTGAGACCGCCGAAACGGTGCTGAAGCAGGAAGCCGGGACGCTGCAGCGCCGCGGGATCAGGCCGGAGATTCACGGCCACGAAGCTGTGACCCCTTATGTACTTCCCGAACTCGATCTCCGTCGCGCGCAGGAAGCCTCCGACATCAGTCTGGATATCAGCGGGCGAGATCGTGAACACATCGGCGCCCAGTGACCGCGCAGCTTCGCCGGCGAGCTGATCCGCGAATACGCCGAGCGCCACGGCAGCAAGCTGCCGGCTGGCGAGCTCGGCGCCGGCACCGACCAGGTTCGCGCCGCCGCTGAGGCCGCTTCCCTCGAGCTGAAGCAGCGACGATGACGACCGGCCGAATGCCAGGTAGCTCAACAGGTCACTCTGGGTAATCGGCGGCTGCGCATCGCTCTGGAGAGAAAGCTGGGGGTTGCGCAGCGTGCCGCCGACGATGATCTCGATATTTATCGCTTCACGGGCCGGAAGCCTTACTTCGTATCCCCCGGTTCCCTGAAGTGTCGGATTCAACTCACCCGTATTCGTGAACGTCGCCGAGCCGCGCTTGATGTCGAAGCGTTTGGAGAGGAAGCTGTAGCTGCCGCGCTCGGTGAGCAGCACACCGTCGAGCACGATACGCTCCCGCGCCCGATCGACGTGGATGATCAGGTCGCGTTCGCTGTACAGCTCCACATTGTAGTCCGCTGACCGGACGAAGAAGTCCCGATCGACTTGCAGATTGACATCCATGCGGAGGTTGGCGAGCAGCGGCGACTGGGCAGGGAACAGCTCACGGTTTTCCAGCACCGCGGTGTCGAGCACGCTGAAGAGGGCAGGATCCCCGACGCCAACGAGCGTCTTTCCCTCGGACTTCGGCACATATATCACACCGCTGAGGACCCGGATGCCGCCCTGGATATATGTATTGGTGAATGGTCCCCGCGCCGTGAGGTCGAGGTTCGCACGGATCTTTCCGTCCTTGCTGTCGATGAGCTTCGCATTGTTCGAGAACAGTCGCAGGTCGAATGACGGCTCCCGCAGCGATCCGATGCCGAGCCCGCCTGTTATCTCAATCCGCCCACCGCTGTAGGCAACCAGCGAATCGATCACGACGGTGTCCCGCAGCATCCTGATCGACCCGTCGATTCCGGTGAGATCGATGCCGAAAAGGGGCAGCCTCGCCTGGGCACTATCGAGTGTGAACTGGCCGATTATCTCAGGCCGGTTCAGGGTGCCCGCCACCTTGAAGTCGGCGACTGCCTTCCCCTGGAGGTTTGACACGTACGCATTGACCTGCGGAACGAGGTCAAGCGGCAGGCTGTCCGTGCGGATCGCCAGATCTATCTGGCGGTCTCGCGGCAGTCTCGACCCCGTCACACCCGAAAGCGCGAGATTTATCGGAATCGTTCCCTCGGCGACCAGGAAGGGCTGGCTGCCTGCCCGCATCGCGTCAGCTCTTCCGGTCAGGGTCTGGCCTGCATAGCTGAGCGTTCCGTGTATCTCCGGGATGATCGTTCCGTTATAAAGAAAATTCTGCGTGCCGAATGATCCGCTGAATCTCGGGTCGACAGCCGTGCCCTCCGCGCGCAAGTCAAGCGAGATGAGGCCTCTGGCATCTATGTCGCTCTGCGCGAGGGATATCAGGTCCTCGACCGCGAAGTTGTCGACAGCAACCTCGAGATTTGCCCGGCCTTCTTTCGGGATCAGGCCATCGACAAAAATTCTGCCGTTCGCGGTGTTCCGGAGCTCGAGCTCGCCGATGTCCCATCCGGCAGTTCCCCAGTGCACGACCGAGGGTCCTGTCGACGCCCACACTGTCGTATCGAACCGCAGCTGCATCCGGTTGAGACGCAGCTCGTTGCGCACACTGTGGAGCACGTAGTCGGCATTCAGGCTGTACTCATCCTCCTGATTCTGCACGACGAGTATCTCGGCCGTCCCGTTGGGCTGCCGGTATGAGATCTTCGTCTGGATGCTGTCGAGGTCGAACCCGGCTGCCGACACCACGGCGGCTGATGCGTCGACCTCCACGCGCGACTGGGGAGTTAGCGCGTTCGTCCACGAATACTCCGCGCGTACCCTCTGGAGACTGTTGCCCTGAATGAGAATGTTCTCGCCGCTGGCGGTTCCCTCGAGGCCGAAGTCGTGGATGTTGCCTGTCGCGACCCCTTCGGCGCGCAGCGAGCCGGCCAGGATGTTCCGGGGAATTGCCTGCGGAGTATCGACTGGCGCGCGAGTCACAGGCGGTTGCCCGAGCGCGGCGCGCTCCACTTCTGTGGCTCTCGCCTCGCGCGCCGAGTCGGCGCGAGCGCGGGCGATCCGGGCCGCGAGAATGCCGGGCCGCGGCTCGACAACGCCCTCACGGGCAGCAGGAAGGAACCCCGAGAGACGCGAGAGTGAATCGATATCGACATTGTAACTCAGCTCTCCGCTCGTTCCCCTTTTCAGCCCGAACGTTCCGCTGGCGTTCGCGATTCCCTCGGGGATCTCAACCGAGAGCGTGTCGATCCGGGCCATTCCATCCGCGGCGGCGACTCTGAGCTTCGCCGCAGTTACGGAAAGGGTGTCGTAAGTCGACGATTGCAGGTCGGCGACGATGTTTGCACGCATTGTCGCCGGTTCGAATCCGCGTCCTTCGGCGGAAGCAGTCCCGGTCACTGACGTAACAGGTGCCTTCGTGGTTATCGCATTCGCGTTGAAGAGCTCCGCCACCATGTCGACGTCATAACCCTTTTCGCGGCTCGCAAGGTCGAGAGTGCCTGTGAGGCCGAAGGTTCCGCCGTCCGGAAATACGAGATTCGACCTTACGGCGAGCTGCCGCGTCGTCCCCGTCAGCCGGAGCGGACCGTTTGCGGTCCCCCGGAGTCCGGCTGACGGGAAGAACCTTCCCACTGTCGCGAGTGAAAGCGGGTGTACGCGGGCGTCTACGTCGAACCAGCTCGAGGCGAACGTTCCTGACGAAGGCTTGCGGAGTGCCCCGGTACCGGTGATCCGCGATGTCGCACCGCGGTCGACGTGCGTGATGTCCGCCCGGGCCGTCATGCGCGACGCGGTGGATCCGTTCAGTGTAGCCGTACCAGTAAGAGTCCCACGGATCGGGAGGTCGCTGGCGAAATCACGGGCCATTTCCACCTGCACCGGCCGCATGGTGAGCCGGAGATTTTCTGCGCGGAAGTCACCGTTCCCGAACCCGACTTCGCCGACGGCGATAACCCTGTTCAGCCCCGCACGGCGATCGTTGAAGGTTATGTCTCCATCGACCGCCATGCTCTGCTGATTGCCGTCGAGCTTCGCTCTTCCGGAGAGAACTCCTGATCTCGGAGGCTCGACGGCAGGGAACATCGATTCGATAAGCCGGGTGTCGAGATTCGAGAAGCGAAGATCTGTGTCGTGAAGAGTGAATGACTCCGCGACTGTAATTCCAAGGTCACCGCGGAGCTGCGCGTCGGCGATCGTCACGTTGGCGTTGCGCGCGATGTATATGCTCGTATCGCCGACCCAGTCCATCGCGAAGTCGAGCGTTCCTGATCCTCTCTCCGGCGTCCGGGGATAGATCCAGCGAAGGTCGGCCATTGCCACAGGATTCGCGCGGGCGCGCAGCGTCAGCGCGTTTGTCTCGATTGTATACCGCCCGCTACCGGTCAACCGGCTTCCGGGCATCACGACCTTCACATCCTGCCACCAGACCGAGTCCTCGGTGAACTCGAAGTCACCGATCATGGATCTCACATCTGCAACGGGCGGGCGGAACGGCTCGGCAATCATGCTCAGCGCGGCAATCTCGGCGCGCCTTGTCGGATATGCCGGGTCCTGAAATCGCAGGAGCGGGATTTCCGCGTCGATATTGTGGAACTTCGAGATCTTCTGGTAACCGCCTTCAACTTCCTCCAGGACGAGACGTCCCTCGGGTCCCAGCTCCTGTCTTATTACGTCTTTGCGCGCGTCGGCCGCGAGTGATCCTTCAGGTTCCCACGGCGTGCGAACGGTGAGGTCCCCTTCCTTAACCTTGAGATTTGTGAGCCGGATCCACGTTCCCCAGCCCGGCTTTCTCTGTCCTTCAGGGGTAATCGTGTCGCGGGGGAAGATCCGATCGAAGTTCCAGATACCGCCGGGCTTCCGGTCGAGAACGAGGATCGGCCTGACAAGAAGCACATCGTCGAAGTCGACCCGCTGCGAAGTGAGCGCGCGGATCTGGTAACGCGCGTGAACCTCCGCGATGTTGGCGAGGGGCTCTCCGGCGCTGTCGGTGATTACGAGATCGTGAAGGACGAATCCCTTGAGCAGATTTCCCGTCACCCGTCCTGTAGTGATGATGCCGCGCGAGTTGTCCTGGAGTGCCGTCAGTACCCGGTTCCGGACCCGCTCGCGCCCCCAGTCGGTGTTGGTGAGGACAAATACTCCCGAGACAACGAGGACCGCGACGATTGCCAGTGCAGCGAAAATCCTGAGCAGCGCCACCCGCATCAGAATGCCTCTCCGATCGAGAGGTGGAGGACGATTCTGTCGAAGACGCCCGAGATGCCGCGACCGACCGGCTTGAACCGGCGACGCTGCTCGAGAGTGACCAGGCGATTTTCACCGTCGACTATCGTTTCTGTGAGGACGGGAAGCGTTTCAGCAAGACCGGGATTGATTCCGAGGTCGACGCGAATCGGGCCGACGGGTGAGCGGTATCTCACTCCGAACCCCGGAGTCACTGCCGCCTTGCTCTTCGGGAGCTCGGGGTTCGTGCGCTGGGAGACGTATCCCGCATCGATGAACCCTGCGCCGAACAGCTGCTTCCAGAGCGGGAACCGGAATTCCGCGCTCGCCTCGACAACGAAGTTGCCTCCGAGCGAGCGCGTCTCGAAGTCCAGCCTGCCGAGTCCATCGACATTGGGATCGCAGGTCCTGATATCGATGCCTTCACCGCACGCCGGATCGTTCTCGCGAAGCTGCGAGGAAGGAATCGTCAGCACGCGGGGACCAAGCTGGTTTTCGCCATAACCGCGGACCGAGCGCGATCCGCCGGCGTAGAAGCGCTTCCTCGGATGCAGCAGGGCCGCATCAGTGTCCACACGGAGGGCAGTTCCAGTGCTTGCCAGTGCCCTCACCCAGCCGAGACGAAGATGCGTCGCGAAGGTTCCCCGGCTCCGGACCGGGAAGTAGTACGCCGCATCTCCGGTCGCCCGGTTGTAACGGAAATCGGAGAGTGTAAAAGCCGACGCATGTTCGGCGTCCGCAGTTGCGCGAAACCCGCGCGTCGGCGAGAGCGGATCGTTAGCGCGGTTGATGATCGTGGTCAAAGTGAACGGCGACAGTTTCTGGTTGCGCTGGAGAGCGCCGAGGGTTCCACGGTCGCAGATTCCGAAGTTGACGCAGAAGTAGATCTCGCCCGCGTCGACCCTGCTCAGCTCGAAGCGGTAGTTCGCGCTGGCGAAGCCGCGTTCGACGACCTCGCGGGTGAACGTCGCGCTGGAGCCGAAACCGCGATCGACGTAGATGCCCGGGGAGCTCCGTCGATGCGAGAAAAAGCCGAGCGCAATCTCGTTCTCCCGAGCCTTGAACCACGGTTGCCGGAGGTTGAGGCTGGCATTGTATGTGGGGAGGAAGTAGCGGTCGCGATTCGTCCGCACATTCTCGAACGTGTTGCGGAAGATGAATTTTCCGTTCAGCGAGCTGGCAAGAAGATTCCCCACTGCTGCCTGGGCGTCGAAGCGCCGTGCCTTGCCGATGAAATTGTAATGCGTGAACCGGCCCTCTACCTGAAAGAAGTCGACAGTGCTGAAGCCGGCGCTGAGTCGCGCTTCCCGCTGTGGCGCCTCCTGCACGTTGACGATTAAAACCTTCGACGAGTCCTCCTGCATGGGGATGTCGATCGACGCGCGTCTGAAAAGATTCGACTCGTAGAGGGCACGCTGGCTCCGCAGAAGATCGGAGCGCCTGAAGACGCTCCCTGGCCGCAGCGTGAGCGACTTGAGGATTACACTCGTCTCTACGTTGTCGTTCCCTTCCACGATTATGTCGGAGACAGTCGCGATCCATCGCGGGTCTATGTCGATGCTCACGGTGGCCGTCTTCGTCGCTGTGTCGACGACGACCGTGGTGTCGAGCAGGGCGTCAGCGTAGCCCCGGTCCCAGAGCCGCTGCTGCAGGAATATCCGGCTCGAGTCGAGCCGGATGAGATTGAGCGGGGAATTCACGCCGAGGACAAGACGGGCGTCGATCTCCCGCTGGGAGAGAACCGGGTTGGTCTGGGTGACGCCGATGCTCGAGACCATCGTCGCGGGGCCTTCGTCGACATTGAAAGTCACCGCAACCTTGTTTTCGCCGCTCGGGGCCACGAGGGTGTCGACTTCAGTCTCGCGATAGCCTCGCTTCCAGTAGAAAACGCGCGCGCGCAGGACATCGCGGGCGAGCTCCTCCCGGTTGAGGTACTCACGCTCGTAGACATAGTGTGTCTTCGTGAGCCAGCACACCGGGATCAAGAGGGCACTTATGCAATGCGACGCGTCTGTCGCGATGCTGCTCTTCAACTCCTTGACGTCGACCGCCTCGACCCCGTTGAAGGAGAGGCGGGTGACTTCGATGCGCTCTTTCTCGCTGGATCGGGACTGAGCGGAAAGCAATCCGGGAATGAGCAGCACGGCCGTACCGATCCCCAGGATCGAGCTCTTCTTGAACCATCCCATGGGGCGGGTAAGAGCAAGGGCCGGGCCGGGGAGGACGGGCATCTCCGGAGGGATTTCAGGCGAGGCGCTGAGGTCGCCTGCGGGGGCTAGAGCCCCTCGAGCAGGGCGTCGTTCGAAGCGGTGCCCGCGATGCGCTTTATCAGCCATTCCATCGCGGAAGAGGACGGCATCTGCTGCAAGCCCCGCCGGAGGGTGTAGACGTGCTCGAGTTGCTCCGGCCGGAAGAGCTTGTCCTCCCGCCGCGTCCCGCTGGTCGACACGTCGATCGCGGGGAAAATCCGCCGCTCGGCAAGGGACCTGTCGAGCTTTATCTCGCAGTTGCCCGTGCCCTTGAACTCTTCGAAGATGACATCGTCCATGCGCGAGCCCGTCTCCACCAGCGCGGTGGCGATGATCGTGAGTGATCCGCCTCCGTGCTCGGGCGAAACAGACCGGGCCGAGCCGAAGAAGGCCTTCGGCTTTGCCATCGCCGTCGCATCGAGACCGCCGCTCAAGGTGCGGCCGGTGCCACGCTCAACGGTGTTGTAGGCGCGAGCCATGCGCGTGATGGAGTCGAGGACGATCACCACATCTTTCCCAAGCTCGACCATACGGCGCGCGCGTTCGAGCACCATCTCCGTCACGTCGGTGTGACGCGCGGCCGGCATGTCGAAACTCGAAGCGACAACTTCACCGTAACCCCAGGTGATCATCTCGCTGACTTCTTCCGGGCGCTCGTCGACCAGAAGCACAAGGAGAACTGCTTCCGGATGATTGACGGCAACACCCTCGACGATCGCCTGAAGCAGCATCGTCTTTCCCGCGCGCGCCGGAGCAACGATGAGGGCGCGCTGCCCGTAACCGATCGGCGCGATCAGGTCGATTGCCCGGCGCGTGAGCTCGGGACCGCTCTTAGCCGGCCGGCCTGTCTCGAGCTTGAGCTTTCGTTCCGGATATGATGCGATGAGCGCGCCGAAATCGGGACGCCTCAGCGCAAGATCCGGATCCGATCCGTTGACCTGGGTTATCTCGGCGACGACAGTCCGTCCGCGCGGATCGCGGCCAGTCGTAGCGAATACGGCGTCGCCACGGCGCAGGTTGTACTGCTTCGCCAGCTGTGGCGGTACGTAGGCGTCAGAAGGATCAGTCAGGTAGCTGTTCGCAGCGCGCCGGATGAAGCCGCCGTCGCGCGACGTGTCGTACCATCCTGTGGTCTCGCCATCGGGAGTGATCGGTCCGACCGGCTGGCGCGGTGCCTGCTCGCGCTGCGGCCTGTTGCTTCTGCCCCGTCCGCGCTGGTTGCGGTTGCTGCGCCGCCCGTCGCGGCGGTTGTCACCGCGACCGTCCCTGCCGCCATCCCTGTTGCCATCCCTGTTGCCACCCTGTTGCTGGCCCCCGAACTGCTGGCGGCCCTGCTGCGTGTTCTCGCTGTGTTGAGATCTGCTCTCGCTGTCGGCTGAGTCGCGCTGAGGCGGACTCGCAGGCGCGTCGATCGGGGCCGCGGTTGAAGCATGGGCTTCGTCGTTACCGTCGTCTATCATGTCGCTGAGTTGTGGAACATCGATGTGCTCGGTGTCCTGTTGCGCTGATTCAATTGGCTCGCGATACGGGTCAGCATCCCCGTAGGGCTCATTGGCGAGAGGACCGGACGGGCGTGGGCCTCGGCCGCGACGAAAAGGACGTCGGCGTTCGTTCATCAAATTGTGGTGTGGCGGAAATTAAAGTAGCGCGACTGGCTTCTGCGGCGGGCGCGGGCTGAACTCACGCGTCGTCCCGCAAACTGCATCTTGTTCGGGCGCGCCTCGAGGGCTGCGCTAGTTCCCGAATGGTACACCTGACCCCCTGAGGACGCAAGCAGGATAGGTTTTGTAACGATGAATCCCGACCTCAACGAAGAATCAGATCCGATCCCCGGGCTCGAGCAGGACGTCGCCGCGAACCCCGATGACGCAAAAAAGCTCGTGGCACTGGCCAACGCGTACTGGCTGACCGGACGAGGACCCGAAGCTGTTGGGGAACTCTCGTCGCGCGCGATTGCCGCAGATCCCGACAATCGCGCCGGCTGGCACCTTTGGGCACTCGCCGAGTCGAATCCGCGCCAGCGCCTCGCGCGATGGCAACAGGTTTCTGACCGTTTCCCCACCGACGACCTGGCTCGCGCGAACGTTGCCGACAACGCCGCCGCGCTGGCCGGCGCCGAGCATGATTACGACGCGCTCGATCTTGCTATCGCCAGGTACGAGGAACTGCTCGCGACTGCCGAACATCGCGAGCAGCGTGAAGCTCTCGACACGGCAATCCGCAATCTCAGAGGCTGGAAGTTCTGAGCTACTGAGCGGGTGGCTGCGCTGGCGGCCTTGCGACTGTATTCGGATCGCCGTCGGAAACGTATCGAGTCGCCGTCCTGTCGAGCCGGTCGAGGACGTTCTCGAGCTGGTTCCCGAAGACCTCGATACGCTTGATGCTAAGCGGATTGAACTTCGGGTCGTGCGGGCTTTCGGTTGGTCCGCCGGCGACCTCGAGAATTGCTTCATTATCGTAGCGGAAGGTCTTCCCGGTCTTCGGGTCGGTCCACGAACCGCTCTTCGCAAGCGCGCGATTCTTCGGCCAGACGCCGAGTGGCAGCGCGAAGGTCCGAACGTTGTAGCCCGGCACCGCGGAGTCTATCGCCATCTCGCCGCGAGCGATCTGCTCCTGCACCACCGCGTCCGGATATTTGCTCAGGTTTGCATGCCACAGCGTGTGGTTGCAGAGCTCGAATCCCTGCTCGTTGAGATACTGCACCTTTTTGTGGCGCCACTCGCTCTTCTGTCCCTCGATTCCCTTGTCGCCGAAGAGAGAGCGCCCTGCCGCGGCCCCTGACAGCATGCAGAACACCGCATTGTTCGCCCAGTCCGGACGGTTTTTCCTGAAGTTCATCCAGATTCCGACGCCACTCGTCGGATCGATCTCGAGGTTTCCGTTACGCTCGATGTACCTGAACTGGCTTGGACTGGCGTCATCGAAAACGAAGACCACCGGGGACAGTCCCCTGGGGAGGTCGATCTTGCGGTCCAGAAGCTGCGAGATGTTTATCGGCCTGTAGCCTCGCTTGTAGATGAGCTCGAGGTCGCGGGCAAAGCGGGCGCGCTCGCGGGCATAACGCCCGTCCGCGGTATCGATGAGGTGGTATTCGACGACCGGTATCCGGCCAAGCTCGTTCGGAATCCGCGCCGAGTCCTCAGCCGTAAGGACGAAGGTCCCGGGTGGCAGGGTAGTGGCGCTATCCCCGCCGGCCGGTGTATTAGCTGAAGCGGCAGAATCGGTGGCTGAGGCGACGGCGGCACCATCGCCGCTGCTGGTGCAGGCCAGGGAAAGGGTCGCTGCAAGGAACGTTGCTGCAATTCGATTGAACATGGACTCGGTATGCGGTTTAGGCAGTGGGAAATAAAAATCCGGCGGGATGTGGCGATCAAGTCCGCTCTCGCAATAAGTATTCTAAGCGTTTGCGCCCTCGATGTGTGGCTGGCGACATGCGGCTATCACGGGTGTCCTACGCCGCGGCAGATCCAGTCATACAGGCCTGACGAAGGCGGGCGCATCTTCGATCGCAACGGCGAGCTTATGGGCCGGCTGGCCATCGTGCGACGTGTCAATGTCCCCGTAACCGATGTTCCCCTGCATGTCCGTCAGGCATTCATCGCCACGGAAGACCGCCGCTTTTACCAGCATGGCGGCGTGGACTGGCGAGGATTCGTCCGCTCGGCGCTCGCGAACCTGAAGGCCGGCGGAGTCAGCCAGGGGTTCAGCACGATAACGATGCAGGCTGCGCAGAACAGCTTCGTGGTGAGGAAGTACCCGAATCGCTCACTCCGGCAGAAGCTCGTCGAGCTGAGGGTCGCCAAACTGATGGAAGGCTCGCTGACGAAGGACCAGATCTTCGAGCTCTACATGAACGTCATCTACATGGGGAACGGAGTGTACGGTGTCGAAGCCGCAACCCGTGACCTCTTCGGCAAGAGCGTCTCGAAAGCCACGGTAGTCGAAGGAGCGATGCTCGCCGCGCTTCCCAAGGCGCCGTCGCGGCTCACGCCGCGCAAGAATCCGCGCCAGGCGCAGGCGCGCCGCAATCTCGTCCTCTCGCTGATGGTCGAGCAGGGTTATGTACCCCGCGCAAAGTTCACCGAGCTGGCCCGCACGCCTCTTCGCATCGCGAAGAACGAGTGGCGGCCTGACACCAGCGGGGATTCGTTTGCGCTCGATGCGGTCAGGGCCCTCGTCGACTCGGTGCTTGGCAATCGCGAGCAGGATGTCTCCGACTTCACCGTGTACACGACGCTGGACAAGGCGGCGCAATCGGCGGCTGACCGCGCAATCGCGCGGAGGGCGACCGCGATTCAAACCGAGTCGCGAAACGTCAGGAATGGCGTGAGGCAGCAGATCCAGGGAGCGATGGTGGCCATCGATCCGCGCAACGGGGACATTCGCGCGCTGACCGGCGGCAGGCGCTACGAGCGTGGGAACTACAACCGCGCGCTCAAGGCGAAACGCCAGCCGGGATCGGCGTTCAAGCCGTTCGTGTACGTTTCGGCGCTCGCGGCAGGATATTCACCTGCATCTGATGTGCGCGATGAACCTGTCGAGGTCGTTCAGGGCCGGACCGTATGGACTCCGGCGAACTACGGTCACGAGTACCTCGGCCTCATAACGTTCAGGCGCGCGATGATGCGTTCGTCGAACGCCGCGGCGGTACGCGTTAGCCAGACGGTAGGCATGAGCCGCATTATCGACAACGCACACAAAATGGGGATAGACAGCGATATCCCCAACTATCCCGCCGTGGCCCTCGGCGCCCTCGACGTCACGCCGCTCGAGCTTGTGCGCGCATATGCCCCCTTCGCCAACGGCGGCTTCCGCGTGACGCCACGCCTCGTCAAGCGGATCGAGTCACGCGAGGGCAAAGTGCTGTGGGCAGGAGAAACCGCGCAGCTTCAGCGAGTAATATCCCCTGACAACGCATACGAGCTTACGTCGATGCTCCGCGCCGCCGTCGACTATGGAACCGGGCGCCCTGTCCGCGACTACGGCGCGAAGGGAATGATCGCCGGAAAGACAGGCACGACGAACGACGGCGCAGATGTCTGGTTCGTCGGCTACACTCCGACGATCGTCGCAGCGTTCTGGTTCGGGTACGATGACCCGCACTCGATCAGCTACCAGGCCTCCGGCGGACGCCTCGCGTCCCCGGCGTGGGCCGAATTCTACACTCGCGGCTGGAAGGAGCAGCCGGCCGAGGGCGCGTGGGATCCTCCGCCGGGAATGACCGAGGCGGTCACCATCGACCCGACGACTGGGTGGATCGCTGGCGACTGGTGCCCCGCGCGGAAGCTCGAGTACTTCAGGCCGGGCACCGGTCCGCGAACGGAATGCCTCGAGCACGGCCCGATTTACGACACCGATCCGATGCAGGCAGATTCGGATTTTGAGGAACGCATCGAGAGAGAATCCCGAAACCTCGGCAAAAGGATCGAGAAGGCGCTCGGCAAGATCTTCCGCTTCTAGAGAAGTTTCAGGTACTGGTTCAGGTCGGTCTTCGGCCTTGGGTACTTGAGGTCGAGCGACTCGAGCGACTCGACGATACGCTGCGCGATGAGGTAGTTGCGCGCCTTGTTGCTGTCAGACGGAACCACGTACCACGGGGCCCACTCCGTGCTGCACTTCGCAAGCGCGTCACGATAGGCGTCGGTGTAGTCGTCCCATTTGCTTCGCTCGTCGAGATCCCCGGCGTTGAACTTCCAGTTCTTTGTCTCATCCTCGACCCGCTCGCGCAGCCGCTTCGTCTGCTCATCGCGGGAGACGTGAAGGAAGAACTTGAGAATCACCGTCCCGTTGGCGGCGAGCATGCGCTCGAAGTCGTTTATCTGGTCGTAGCGCTTCGACCAGACGCTCTCGGGTACCATCGAGTGGACTCTCACGACGAGAACATCCTCGTAATGCGAGCGATTGAAGATTCCCATCATGCCCTTTTCCGGCACGACCCTGTGGATCCGCCAGAGGAAGTCATGCGCAAGCTCGACCGGCGTCGGAACCTTGAACGAGTTGACGCGGAGGCCAGCGGGATTGCATGCGCCGAACACCGTCCGCACGACGCCATCCTTGCCTGAGGCGTCGCGGCCCTGGAGGATGATCAGCAGAGCATGACGCCCGTCAGCGTAAAAAACCTTCTGCAGCTCTTCGAGCCGCTCGAGCTGCTCGTCTAGCTTCTTCTTCAGGTCGTCACCTTTTCCAACTGACTTCGGCGCCTTCGCGTCGTCGTCACCCAGTCCGGGCGCATCCCCGGAGCCTACGGCTTCAAGCAGCATTGGTCTTCATGGCTGAAGGTCGAAGCGGGAGATTATCTGCGGAACGTCGTCGCGATAGAAGTCGTCGATGCGGGTTTCTTCCATGAAGCCGTAAGCGATGAGAAGAGCGCGGTACCTCATCACGCATGCATCGCCCGGCACTTCGGCGAAGACCATCCGCGTCCCGGTTTTTGTCAGATCCTGCATCATGTGAAGCATCAGCCGGAGCCCGATGCCGGCGCGCCGCGAGCGCGCGGCGACAAGCACTCCGTAAACAGCGGCAGTCCCGACCGTCCCGGCCACCAGGCCGTACACGCCGAAACCCACGAGTTCACCGTCCCTCTCGGCGACACAGGCCCTGTTTTCTCCAGCCGGGTCATCGACTGCAGCGCGAAGCAGCTCGGGTAAACGCGTGAGCCAGGGATTCTTTTGCTGCTCCCGGGCAAGCAACGCAAGCGCGGCGGCCAGGTCCTGCTCGCGCGCCGCGTGAACGTCGAGTCGTTTGAGGGCCGGGGCAAGCACTATGGCGCTCGAGGTCACTACCTATATATGGAGGGAGCGTCCGAGCACTCCGAGGGCAGCCTCTTTTACAGTCTCGGATAGTGTCGGATGGGAATGCACGGTGATTCCGATGTCCTCGGACGTGCCACGGTACTCGAACGCCAGCACGACCTCCTGAATGAGGTCTGACGCATTTGGTCCGATGATGTGACACCCGAGCAGCTCATCTGTTGCGGCATCCGCGATGAACTTCACGAATCCGCCGGTTTCGCCCATTGTGCGGGCGCGTCCATTGGCCGAGAAGGGGAACTTCCCGGTCCGGTACTCGCGACCCGATTCCTTCACCTCGTGCTCGGCCAGCCCCACGGTCGCGATCTCCGGCCAGGTGTAAACCACCGAGGGCATCGACTTGTGGTCCATGCGCACCTTGTGGCCGGCGATCACCTCGGCAGCGATGACGCCCTCTTCTTCCGCCTTGTGGGCGAGGAGCTTCCCGCCGACTGCGTCGCCGATTGCGAACACGCCAGGGAGATTCGTCCGCATCTGCTCGTCGACGGTTATCTCGCCCCGCTTGCCAAGCTCGAGACCGAGCGCACCGGCATCGATGCCGTTCAGTGACGGCTTTCGACCGACCGACACGAGGACGTAGTCGGCATCGAGGGTCTCCGACGCACCATCCTTTTCTACGAAGATGTTGATCTTGTCGCCGTGCGGCCTCGCATCGACGACTTTGGTGCCGGTCCTGATCTCGAGTCCCTGCTTGCGGAAGATCTTGTCCGCTTCCCTGATGACATCTTCGTCGTTGCCCGGGAGAATCGTCGGAAAGAGTTCGACAATCGTGACCTTCGCACCGAGCCGGCGCCATACTGACCCCAGCTCGAGCCCGATCACGCCACCGCCGATGACGATGAGGTGCTTCGGAATCTCCGCGATCCTGAGCGCTCCCACGTTCGAGAGAACACGCTCCTCGTCGAAGCGGAGGAAAGGCAGCTCGATGGGGACTGACCCTGTCGCAATGATGACGTTCTTCGCCTGATACGTCGTGGTGCCGCCGTCGCCGGTAGTCACTTCGACAACGTTCCCCTTTTTCAGCGTGCCCCGCCCCTTCGCCCACTCGATCTTGTTTTTCCTGAAAAGGAACTCGATGCCCTTCGTGTTCTGCGCAACGACCGAGTCCTTGCGCTTCAGCATCGTGTCGAGGTCTGCCGAGACACCCTCGATCTTCACTCCGTGCTCCGCGGCATGAAGCCGGGCGAACTCGTAATGCTCGGAGGACGTCAGCAGCGCCTTGGAGGGTATGCAACCGACGTTGACGCATGTGCCGCCAAGGGTCTTGTCCATCTCCACGCAAACGGTGGAAAGTCCCAGCTGCGCCGCGCGAATCGCCGCGACGTAGCCGCCCGGACCTCCGCCGATGATTACGACATCAACGCTTTTCGACTCACTCATGCCTGGCTGGTCTCAGTCTCATGCAATGAGCATCGTTGCGGGATCTTCGATCAGCTCCTTGATGCGGACGAGGAACAGCACTGCCTGCTGGCCGTCGACAATGCGATGGTCATACGAGAGCGCGATGTACATCATCGGCCTGACCTCGACATTTCCGCCGATAGCCACTGGCCTGTCCTGGGTCTTGTGCAGCCCGAGGATTCCCACCTGCGGATAGTTGATGATCGGAGTCGAGACGAGCGAGCCGAAGACACCACCGTTGGTGATCGTGAACGTGCCGCCGGTCAGATCGTCCATCGCCAGCTTTCCGTCGCGCGCGCGCTTCGCGACCGCGGAGATTTCCCGGCTTATGTCGAGCACCCCTTTGGCATGCGCATCCTTGACGTTCGGGACGACGAGGCCCGCATCGGAGGCGACAGCGATCCCCATGTTCACGTAGTGCTTGTAGACGATAGTGTCGCCGTCGATCTGCGAGTTCACCACCGGATAGCTCTCGAGCGCCATGCACGCCGCTTTCACGAAGAACGGCATGAAGGTGAGCTTCACGCCGTGCTCCTTCTCGACTCTCTCCTTCATCCGCTCGCGAAGCGTGTTGACCGCGGTCATGTCGACTTCGTTGAACGTCGTGAGATGAGCCGTCGAGTGCTGAGACTTGAGAAGGTTTTCCGCGATGCGCTTTCGGCGGGTTGACATCTTCTCCCTTGTCTCACGCGACGAAGGCGCACCAGCAGGCGCCGAAGGGAGACCGCCGGACGAACCGGATGGCGCGGGGGCAGGAGCCTCAGTTGAGCTCGCGATGTGCTCGATCACATCGGGCTTGCTGACGACGCCGCCGCGGCCCGTTCCAGCCACGTCTCCGGTCGAGATGCCAGCCTCGTCCGCAACGCGCCGTGCAGCCGGGCTCGACTTTCCCGTCCCCGCAGGGGCTTCGGCGGACGCAACAGGCGCGGACGGTGCCGCAGGGTCAGGCGCGGGTGCAGCGGCGGCGGGTGCTTCAGTGACGGGGGCCGAAGGGGCGGTATCGCCGGCAGCCGGCGCAACGCTCTCGTCAAGCTCCCCGAGAAGCTGATCAACCTTGACGACGTCGCCTTCGGCAACGGCCGTTTTCGAGAGGACACCGGCCCGGGGCGCAGGCACCTCAACCGTTATCTTGTCGGTCTCGAGCTCGACTATCGTCTCGCCGCTGGCCACCGTATCACCCTGCTTCTTGAGCCAGCGGGACACTGTTGCCTCGACGATCGACTCGCCCAGCGGGGGCACCTTGATGGATAGCATTTAATTGCAGGAGCAGAGTGGGAACCGAGCCGGTATCTTCCGCGGTCGCCGCTAGTCGCGACTGGCTCTCAATATAACCCCGGAGATTTTCGTTGCGAGCGCTTACGATCTCCGCTCACGGCGGAACAGAACAGCTCGAGCTGCGCACCGACCTGGCACTTCCGGAACCCGGTCCGGGCGCGGTTCGCGTGCGCATCAAAGCCGCCGCCCTTAACCATCTCGACGTCTTCACGCTGGGCGGACTGCCGGGCGTCACCATAACGCCCCCGTGGGTGATGGGCGCGGATGGCACCGGTATCGTCGACGCAACAGGACCTGGCGTTGAAACGGTCGAAACCGGCCAGACTGTGATCATCAACCCCGGGATAAGCGACGGCACCTGTGAGTACTGCCTCGCCGGCGAGCAGTCGCTGTGTCTGAGGTTCGGTCTCCTGGGAGAGCATCATCCGGGCACTTTCGCCGAATACGTCGTGGTACCCGTGAAAAACGTACGCGTGATACCGCCGGGAGTTCCGGTCGAGGAAGCGGCTGCTTTCACGCTCGCGACTCTCACCGCCTGGAGGATGATCGTAACGAAGGCGAACGTGGGACCTGACGACGATGTCCTCATCTGGGGAATTGGCGGCGGCGTTGCGCAGGCGGCTCTCAGGATTGCGAAGCAGCGCGGAGCCCGGGTATGGGTGACGTCCGGAAGCGACGACAAACTCGAGCTTGCCCGGGGTCTGGGTGCGGACGAGACAATCAATCACCGCACGACACAGGTCGGCAGGGAGGTCAGGTCGCGAACCGGCAAAAAAGGAGTGAGCGTCGTCATCGACAGTGTCGGCAGCGACACATGGGACCAGTCCCTGATCGCGCTTGGCAGGGCGGGACGGCTGGTGACGTGCGGGGGGACCTCAGGCGCGATGGTGAAGACAGATGTACGAAGACTCTTCTGGAACCAGTGGACGATCATGGGCTCGACGATGGGCAACGATGCCGAATTCGACGCGGTGACCGCTGAACTCGCCGCGGGACGCCTTCTTCCCCGGATCGATTCGGTCTTCGACCTCGCCGAGGGGCGGGCGGCTTTCGACCGGATGGCCGAAGGGCGGCAATTCGGCAAGATAGTCCTGCGAATTCCGTGACCGACAGGGCGCAGTACACCCCAGCCGAGCTGGCGGCGATGAAGCAAGTCTTCACGGGAGGGTCCATGCCCGAGTGTCCGCGCTGCAGCGTTCGCATGACGGAACGGCCGATCGGCGGAGGGTCTTTCGGGCTGGGATACGCGCGAAAGCGCGAATGGCTGATATGCCCGAAATGTCGCAGGAGCGCCATTTATGACATCCGGCGGGGGACCCGTAATTAGGCGAGCGAATCCTCCCTGCGACTGCTATTCTTAAGGACAGGCAGGCATTCACCCGATCAAAACCGTGGGCGACAACACTTTGACTTTCAGCGATCGGCTCCAGGACAGTTTCTCCCAGCTTTATCAGTATGTTCCCGCGCTGATCGGTGCGCTCGTAATACTTTTTGCCGGCTATCTGCTGGCCCGGGTCTTCGAGAAGGGGACCGACAAGATCCTCCGCCGCATCAGGTTCAACCAGGTGCTCGAGCGTGGCGGCGTGCTGGATGCCGTCGAGCGGTCAGGCTCGCACGTGAACCCGACTAGGATCGCCGCAAATCTCGTGTTCTGGTTCATCATGTTCACGGTGATGCTCGTCGCCGCGAACGCGCTCGGCCTCCAGTCGCTGGCGAACGTGTTCAGCGAGCTGGTGAGCTACATCCCGAGCGTCATCGCCGCGGTCGTCATCATCATCGTCGGCATCGTGCTCGGCGGATTTGTCGGCGGGCTCATCATGGCGAGCGCCGGCGGGCTGCATGGCGGACCCACGCTCGCGCGTGTTGGGAAGGGGGGCGTGATAGTCCTCGCGGTATTCATGGCGCTCCAGGAGCTTGGGGTTGCAAGCGAGATTGTGACGACCGCGTTCGCATTGCTGTTCGGCGCCGTTGCTCTCGCTCTCGCTCTCGCCTTCGGCCTTGGGAACAGGGAGCTTGCCGCCGAAGTCACGCGCGCCTGGTACAATCGCTACAAAGCTGAACGCGAGGCGATCGAGCGCGACAACGCCCAGCTCGATCTCGAAGATGAAGCCGAGGCGGCGGGATACCGCAACCAGCCGCGCTGAGCCGCCCTCCCGCCCGAGCAGCTCACCGGGGCAGCCTGGCATGTTCGTGACTAGGGAGCCCCTCTCGCAGTCCTAGGTTCGCTGCCCCGCCTGGGGCAACCGGCGAATCACCCCAGCGAAATCACCGATGGGAGTCAACCAGTCCCTGGCCGAAGTGGCAAAGCCACTTGCGGCCGGCGGCGAGATGCTGCGTCAAAGAATGCTGTTCCTTACGCGAAGCCTGTTTGGCGTCGCGGCGGCAGCGCTTTTCGCTATCGCGGCCACGGCTGGCGGCATGTACTTCCTGCACGAGCGGACAGCCAGCTGGGTGGAGAACAGCCGGGAAGTTTCGCGATTTGCCCGCAATGCCTACGTACTGACGGTCGAGCGCGAGCTGATCAGGCGCGCCAACCCCGCATGGTCTGAGAGCCAGTCGCCTCAGGCAGGCGCCGCAGCAAGCACCGCAGAACGATTTCAGCATGCCGTCGACTCCCTCGCCGCGATCGCCGGCGACAGGGCCGGCCGGAACGAGCGGCTGGTGTCGATCAGGGAATCGTACGCGCAGTGGACCTCGATGCTCTCCCGGCCGTTCGACACCTCAAGCCTTGCGACGCGCGAGTTGGAGCGAAAACGGTTCGGGATCCTCCGCGCCCGCCTGGCGCTGCTCGTGGTGCATGAGGATGCGCATTACTCGATGCGTCTCGAGGATGAAAAAGAAACCCGCCTTCTCTCGACGACCCTGGTGCTGACCGAGCTGCTCATCCTGCTCCTGGTGATCAACGGAATCCGGCGGAGGCTCGTCACGCAGACGACTGAAGTCCTTCACCAGAAGGACGTCCTCGAGAAGCAGGCGGAGGAGCTCGAGACGTCGAATCGCGAGCTCGCCGCGGCGATTCAGGAGAAGGAAGCGGCGCGGGCTGAAGCGCAGGAACACGCTGAGGAGCAAAAGGCGCTGCTGACCGCGATCACCGAGGTCTTCTTCATCCTCGACCGCGATGGACGATATCACAAGATTGCGCCCTCGAACGATGACCTCCTCGCACGGTCGCGGGAGGAGCTCCTCGGCCGGAAGCTTAACGAGGTGCTGCCACCCGACGTAGCGTCACTCGGCTTGTCGGCGATCACCAGAGCCCTCGACACGGGACAGCGAGTCGAAGTCGAGTATTCGCTCGACCTGCACGGGAAAACCATCTGGTTCAGCGGGACGGTAACTCCTCTCACCGTCGACCGCGTTCTCTGGGTCGCGCGCGACGTCAGCGAGTCCCGGCTCGCGGCTGAAGCGCTAAGGGAAAGCGAAGCACGCTTCCGGAACCTCGTCGAGCACTCACCACAGGCGGTCGCTCTTCACACCGATGGCCGCATGCTTTACGCCAACCCCGCCTGCGCGACACTCCTCGGGTTCGCTGCTGAAGAGCATCTCATCGGCAAGCCGATCCTGCAATTCGCGACGGGCGATTCGGCACCAGTCCTCGTCGACAGCTTTGCTTCGCTGAGCCGAGCGCCATCAAAGGCTGTCACGTGCATCTGCCAGTTCAGGCAGGCAGGGGGAACCCGGATGGTTGACGTCGAGGTCACATCGGTCCCCGTTGTCTACGCCGGCCGCGCGGGCGTTCTCTCGATACTCCACGATGTGACCGAGCGAAAGCAGCTCGAGGACCAGCTCGCCCATCAGGCGTTCCATGACCCGCTCACGAACCTCGCAAACCGTGTTCTTTTCCGCGACCGCGTCGAGCATGCCCTGCAGCGGGCAGTCCGCGGCGCGGCAAGCCCGTCGGTGCTCTTCATCGACCTCGACAACTTCAAGGCGGTCAACGACGGTCTCGGTCATTCCGCGGGAGACTGGCTGCTGATCGAGGTCGCTGCGCGCCTGACCAACTGCCTGAGGCCTGCCGACACAGTCGCACGTCTCGGCGGGGACGAGTTCGCCGTCCTCCTCGACGACAAAACCGCCCGGGCCGAGCAGATTGCCGAGAGAATTCTCCAGGCGTTCAAGGTTCCGTTCAACGTTCAGGGCACTGACATCGTCGTCACCATGAGCATCGGAATCGCCGCTCTTCTCCCGCACCAGGGGGCCGACGACGTGCTGCGCAACGCTGATCTCGCGCTCTACCGGGCGAAGGGCGAAGGCAAGGCGTGCGCGGCGTCGTTCGAGCCCGAGATGCATGTTGCGGCACTCCGTCGTCTCGAGCTCGAGGGTGAGTTGAGGCGGGCCATCGGCGGAGAGGAGGGTGCGGGAAATCTCGTGATTCACTACCAGCCGATCATCAGGATGTCGACAGGGAGAATGTTCGGCTTCGAGGCACTGGTCAGGTGGCAGCATCCCGAGCGGGGAATTCTCGAGCCGCTCGACTTCATTTCTCTCGCGGAAGAGACGGGCCTTATCGTTCCCCTCGGTAGATGGGTGCTCGACGAGGCGTGCCGCCAGGCGGTCGAGTGGCAGGTTCGATATAACTCGATGCTCAGGGGTACCGGGATCTCGCTGATGGTCGGCGTGAACATCTCGGGGCGCCATCTCTCGCAGCCGGAGATCGTGAAGCACGTATCGACTTCTCTGGCCGCGTCGGGTCTGGCGCCGAGTCATCTCGTGCTGGAGCTGACGGAGAGCATGCTGGTGCATGACAACAGGGCGACCCTCGAGCGCCTTCATTCGCTCAAGTCGCTGGGCATCCGCCTGTCGATCGACGATTTCGGAACCGGGTATTCATCGCTTGCGTACCTCGAGCGCTTTCCTGTCGACAGCCTGAAGATGGACCGGTCGTTCATTGCCGGTCTCGCCACGGACAGGGCGAAGGCTCCGCTGGCTGAAGCGGTGATAGGCCTCGGTCGAATTCTCGGTCTCAGGGTTGTCGCCGAGGGGATCGAGACGGCGGATCAGTGGGATCGACTCCGCCAGCTCGGGTGCGGTCTGGGCCAGGGATTTCACATCGCGCGGCCCCTCCCCGCTGACGGTTTCGAGCAGTACCTGCGGATGGCTGCGGGCGACTCGGTGGGCCTGGCTGACGGCCGGTTTCCGGTGGGCCGGATCGACGGTCGCCGCACGCCCGTAAGTGATTTAGCGGCAGTCACTTAGCGCAGCCGATTTCGGTTGCGGGAAGGCCCTCAAACCGCTATATTTGAGGGTTGCCTTTCCCACCTTCCGCAGCCCGAAGAAAATCCAAATGACCGCGCCCAACAACCGCGAGCGGATTCTGCCGCGCCTCATCCACGAAGAGGTGAAAGAATCGTTCATCAACTACTCGATGAGCGTGATTGTCTCGCGCGCTCTTCCCGATGTGCGTGATGGACTCAAGCCAGTGCACCGACGGGTGCTTTATGCGATGAACGAGCTCGGTCTCGTCCCCGGCCGGCCGTACAAGAAGTCGGCGACCGTTGTCGGCGACGTGCTCGGCAAGTATCACCCGCACGGCGACCAGTCGGTTTACGATGCGCTCGTCAGGATGGTGCAGGATTTCTCGCTGAGGTATCCGCTTGTCGACGGGCAGGGCAATTTCGGGTCTGTCGACGGCGACCCTGCCGCTGCCTACAGGTATACCGAATCGCGGCTTACGCGAATCGCGATGGAGATGCTGGCGGACATCGACAAGAACACCGTTGATTACGCGCCCAACTTCGACGACAGGCTTCTCGAGCCCAAGGTTCTTCCCTCGGGTGTCCCGAACCTGCTTGTGAACGGCTCGTCGGGAATCGCTGTCGGGATGGCTACGAACATTCCTCCCCACAACCTGGGCGAGGTCGTCGCCGCGACGATAGCGCTGATCGACGATCCAGATCTGTCGCCTTCGGATCTCAGGAAGTACGTCAAGGGTCCTGACTTCCCGACTGGTGGATACATCTACGGTCGCGCGGGAATCAAGGATTATCAGGAGACCGGCCGCGGCAGGATCGTGATGCGCGCCCGGGCAGTGATCGAGGAGAAGGAGAGCTCGAGCAAGTCGCAGATCGTCATCAACGAGCTCCCGTATCAGGTGAACAAGGCGAAGCTCGTGAGCGACATCGCGATGCTCGTGCGGGACAAGAAGCTCGAGGGCATTTCGGATCTCCGCGACGAGTCGGATAAGGACGGAATGCGGGTCGTGGTCGAGCTCAAGCGTGACGCGATTCCGCGGGTTGTGCTCAACGGGCTGTACAAGCACACCACGATGCAGTCGACCTTCGGCGTGATAATGCTGGCCCTGGTCCCTGATCCGTTTACCAGCCAGCTCGTTCCGAAGATCATGCCGCTCAAGGAAGTTCTCGAGCACTACATAAGCCACCGGCACACTGTCGTTGTGCGGCGCACGCAGTATGAGCTGGACAAGGCGCTCGAGCGGGAGCACATCCTCGAGGGGCTCAAGATCGCCGTCGACAACATCGACGCCGTGATAAAGCTCATCCGGGCGGCTGAGGATACTCCATCGGCCAGTGCCCAGCTCCAGAAGCGGTTCAAGCTAAGTGAGCGGCAGGCTGAAGCGATCCTCAACATGCGACTCGCCAAGCTCACCGGGCTCGAGATCGAGAAACTGGAGGCAGAGCTCAAGGAGGTTCGCGCGTTCGTGAAGGAGCTGCGCGACATCCTTGCTTCACGTCCCCGCCGCATGACGATAATCCGCGAGGAGCTGCTCGAGACCGTGAAGCGGTTCGGTGACGAGCGCAGGTCGGAGATCACGAGTGACGAAGGAGAGTTCACCATTGAGGACCTGATCGCCGAAGAGGACATGGTGATCACAATCTCGCATTCGGGTTACATAAAGCGGACTTCGGTTTCGACATATCGCAAACAGCGTCGTGGCGGCCGTGGCCTGAGCGGGCAGACTCTCAAGGACGAGGACTTCATCGAGAAGCTGTTCATCGGCTCGACTCACGACTACATCCTCTGTTTCACCGACGATGGCCGCTGCTTCTGGCTCAAGGTGCACGAAATCCCCCAGGCGGGCCGGGCGACGAAGGGAAAGCCGATCGTCAACCTGATAAACGTGAACCCCGACACGCAGATAAAGGCGATGGTGCCGGTTCGCGAGTTCACCGAGACCCAGTTCCTGCTCTTCTGCACGAGGAATGGGACGGTGAAGAAGAGTGCCCTTTCGCAGTACTCGAATGTGCGGCAGACCGGCATCAAGGCGATAAAGATCGAGCCCGGTGACGAGCTGATCGACGTGCAGGTGACGAGCGGCACTAACGACATCGTGCTGGCGACGAAGCACGGACTGTCGGTG
Source organism: Gemmatimonadales bacterium (assembly GCA_038208015.1). Classification (GTDB taxonomy): domain Bacteria; phylum Gemmatimonadota; class Gemmatimonadetes; order Gemmatimonadales; family Gemmatimonadaceae; genus UBA4720. The sequence goes on along the minus strand of JBBQZF010000002.1, from coordinate 24,523 downwards.
CGGTTCCATGAGCAGGATGTGCGCGAGATGGGTCGCGACACGACGGGCGTCAGGGGAATCGACATCAGGGAAGGGGATGGTGTCGTGGGGATGGTCGTCATAAAGCGCGAGGCGACGATCCTGGTTGTGACCGAGCGCGGCCTCGGGAAGTGCTCGCACATCGATGATTACCGGGTTCAGCGGCGCGGCGGAAAGGGAATCATCACCGTGAACCGGACCGAGCGTACCGGCGATGTGGTGGGGGTGATGGAGGTCCTTCCTGAGGACGAGATAATGCTGATTACCCGGAATGGCGTAATCATCCGTTCCTCGGTTGCGCAGATCCGGGTCACCGGACGTATCGCTCAGGGGGTCAGACTCGTCAATCTCGATGACGGCGACATCCTCACGGCGGTCGCTCGAGTTATCCCTGAGGATGATGACGGGGACGGCTCGGGGGATGAGTCTGTTGTCGTAGGCGGTGAGGAAGACGGAGAACCCGACACGGAGTAGCACTTGGATTCAGGCGACGCGAACGAGGTAAAAGCGCTGAGGGCGGCTCTCCGGAAAGCGGAGACCGAGCTTCAGCGCGTTCGCGAAGAGGGCGAATCGCGCCGTCACCTTGTCGAGATACTTCACGACGTGATGGGGAATCTCCCGACGGAGGAGATTTTCCATCTTCTCGCCCGCCGTCTTGCCCGCGCCCTGAATCTTTCGCACGCGTCGGTCATCCTTGCTGCACCCGGATCCACAACGGGGGTCGTCGCAACCGCATTCGAGCAGCCCCACCTTCACGATCTCGAGATAGAGCTCGACAAGTATCCCGAAGTCGTCTCTGCGCTCCACGGCGGGATCCCCGTGCTGATCCCCGATCTCATGTTGTGCCCGCTCTACGTCGCGCTTCGCGAGAAGTGGAAGCGGGAAGGCACGAAGGTGACGATCCGCTCGGTGATGGCCCTTCCGTTCCCGCTCGACGACGAAAAGATGGGTGTGTTCCTTCTTCGCCGGACTGTCGACACGCCGAAGTTCGAGGCAGCCGATGTCGATTTTGCGTCGACTGTGGTGAAGAGCGGGGTAGCGGCGGTCCAGCGCGCACATGCGATACAGAGAGCGCGCGCGGACAACCACCGTCTCGAGACGCTGGCCCAGACAGATCCGCTCACCCAGCTTGTGAACCGCCGCGCGCTAACCATCCGGCTGGTGACGGAGATGGAGCGAGTGCGCCGGTACAACGCGCCGCTCGCTCTGCTGCTCCTCGACCTGGACCATTTCAAGCTCGTCAACGACACTCACGGGCATCTCGCCGGAGACGACGTTCTGTTCGAGGTGGCGACGCTGCTGCAGCGCGCTGCCCGCACAGTCGATACTGTCGCCAGGTATGGCGGTGAGGAGTTCGTGATGGTCCTCCCGGAGACCGGACAGCAGGGCGCGATGGCATTCGCCAACCGGGTGAGGGAGAAGCTGGCTTCCCATCGCTTCCAGGTCGCGGGCCGGGAGGAGATTCGCATCACCGGAAGCATCGGGGTGGCGACGTACCCGTCGCCCGGCCTCGAGTCTGCCGAGGACCTCTTTCGCGCTGCCGATGCCGCCTTGTATCGCGCCAAGGGCAGCGGGCGCAACCTCGTCTGCTACTAGAGGGCACAGAGCGGCTTCGCCGGAACAGAGGGCGCAGAACGGGCAACGCGATAATTCGCTAGACTTCATGCTGCTGGCAGTGGCCCCTTCGTTCACACCATTAACGACCTGCGGCGCATGAAGATTCACATAGCGGCAGTATCTGGCATCCTCCTTTTCAGCGCGTGCGTCGAAACTTCGCCGACGCGCGGCAGCGCCGACAGCGTAACTGCGGCGCGCACCGTGCCGGTTGTGACATCGGTCCGCGTCAACCACGGCACCTATGGGATGGCGTCGCGCGTCAAATGGCTTTTCTCCATCGACAGCTCGGCCATCCTCGCGATGGTGGATCCTGTCGGGGTCGAGAACGAAGCAGTGCCGAATGGCTTCTTCTTCGGGAACGAGACGCGGAATTTTCAGGCGCGGATGGACAGCGTCTGGGATGTCGCTCCCTCGCCGGACTGGGGAGCAGTCGTGTTCTCGCGCGCCTACGTCATGAATCCGGGTGAACACGACAGCATTCCGGCTGCGATGCTGCAGCGGGTCGCGCGACGCACCGGAATCGACACCGCAACAATCCGGACGGGATCTTTTGCCTCGAGCGGCATGTCGCTGGCCCGCGCGATAGCCCAGCCGGGCACGATCACTGTGCCCGCCGATGCGCGCGCAACCGGAGCGGCTGATGCCGCCGCGCCCCGGATGTATCCGATCGCCCTCGGCTGGCGCGTGCGCTGGACACAGGACGGTCTCGTCGCGCTCGGCAGCAGTCCGGTTCGCGTGCAGGACGATGAGCCATCCGCGACCTGGGCGTCTCTCGATCCGAAAACCGGCGCGTTCCACGGCACGCTGCCGCTGAATGCGAAGATTTTCGATCCAAAGTGGGTGCACGGACCGGTTCTCGACATTTCGATCCCGGTCGACATGCAGACTGCGCCGGCAATCCAGGTTGCAGGTGGCGGTCGCACATTCGACATCGAGACCTCGCGCGGCGTGATCGTCGCGCGCGAAACAACGCAGGGCGCATCACCGGCAGGCGCGACATATACGATCGGGTCGGGGAAGGCGCTTGCAGCGACGAAGGGCGGACGGTACATCCTCGCGCTGGCTCCGCGTGCAACGGCCGCTTCGTACGAGTCGCCGGTCGAGGCGGTCGTCTACGTCGTGGGCTGGTAGAGAGCCGCTAGCGGCCGATCCGTCTCAGCTCGACGAGCAGGCAGCGGTCCTGAACCACATCGATGCCAGCGCGGGCAAGCTGCTCCGCTGCTTCGTCGTTCCGTATCCCGAGCTGAAACCAGACTGACTTCGGCCGGCTTGCGATGATGTCGTCGAGATGCGGCGGAAGGTCCTCCGGCTTGCGGAACACGTTCACCATGTCCACCGGTTCAGGTATCGCCGATACGGTCCGGTAGACCGGCTCGCCAAGCATCTCGGTGGCATCGGGATAATAGACCGGGACCGGAATTATGTCGAACCCCGCGAGTTGAGCGTATTCCGGCACGAAGAACGCGGGACGATGCTCTCCTTCCTTGATGCCCAGCACTGCGATTCGCCGGGTCTCCGAGATGACGCGGCGGATTCCTTCTCCCGAATCTATGATGTGGTCCCGCCAACTCGCGACGGCGGCCTGGGTGTCTACGGTACTCATCGCGATCCTACACTGCAACGAGCGAGCCGCGCGCGCACACGGGGTAACGCGTGAATGTTACCCCGGATAGATTTCGGCTTGCTGGAAGTACCACAACCGGAGAAATGCCGAAATGCGAATGCTGGTTCTCGGGGCGGGGCTTCAGGGCTCCGCCTGCGCGTATGATTTGCTGCAGAACGACGAAGTCACCGAAGTCAGACTTGCCGACATCAACACGGGGCGCCTTGCCCCGTTTCTCGCACCATACTCCGGGAAGCGCCTCATCCCGACGCCTCTCGACGTCCGCGATGGCGAGGCCGTGAGGGCGTTGATGGGTGAAGCTGACGCGGCGATGAGCGCGATTCCCTATTACTTCAACCTCGATCTAGCCCGGCACGCCGCGACGGCAGGCGTCCACTTCTCTGACCTCGGCGGTAATACAGACATCGTCTTCGAGCAGAAGAAGCTCGACGCGCAGGCGAAGGAAAAGGGGATCACGATCGTGCCGGACTGCGGGCTGGCACCCGGAATGGTGAATATCCTGGCGCAGCACGGCATAGACCAGATGGATTCGACTGAAGAAGTGAAGATCTTCGTCGGAGGGCTGCCCCAGAATCCCGAGCCACCGCTCAATTACCAGATCGTTTACTCGCTCGAGGGAGTGCTCGATTACTACACGACGCTCTCATGGGTCGCCCGCGACGGGAAGCGCGAGCAGGTCAAGGCGCTGTCGGAGATTGAGCCGGTCGACTTTCCAGAACCAGTCGGCAAGCTCGAGGCATTTCACACCGCGGGCGGGTTGTCGACGATGGCGTTCCGCTACGAGAAGGAAATCCCGGTGATGGAGTACAAGACCCTGCGTTATCCCGGGCACGCGAAAATCATGGAGGCGATACGGGATCTGGGTCTCCTCGATCTCGAGCCGGTCGACGTGAAGGGAGTGCGTGTTGCGCCCCGCGACGTCGCGGTCGCAGCGATGGGCGCCCGGCTCACAAAACCCGAGGGTCGCGATCTTGTCGCGTTGCGCGTGATTGTGAAAGGCAAAAAGGCCGGCGAGGCAAAGACCGTCAAGTTCGACCTCGTCGACAAGTATGACGAGGAGCGCGGAATCAGCGCGATGATGCGCACGACGGGCTTCTCACTTTCGATAACGGGGCAGATGCAGGCGCGCGGAGAAATTGCTCCCGCGGGTGTTCACACGCCGGATGAATGCGTGCCGGCTGAGAAGTACGTCGAGGAACTCGGGAAGCGGGGGGTGGAGATCCGGGTTTCAGGTTCCTGAGACCCCGCGATCACCGTCCGAAATTCGCCAGCGTCTGGCCCATCACGTCCATCATCGACCGGGCACCAGCCCGGTTTCTGCCGTTATAGATGAACGTAAACGCGATCACCTCTCCATTAATCGCTGTCACGTAGCCGCTCAGCGCCACTACGTCGTTGGTGGTGCCGGTCTTGGCGTGGAGGTTCCCCTGCGCGAGGCCGCCGCGCATGCGGCGTCGCATGGTCTCGGACTCACCCGCAACGGGGAGCGATGCGTGAAACCATGGTCCCCACTCCGCCCTGTGCGCATAGCCAAGCATCTGGGTCATTGCGCGCGGTGTAACGCGATCGAGAGTAGAGAGGCCGCTTCCGTCCGCGATCTGAAGCTGCATGGTGTCTGCCTTCACTTTCTGGGCGAAGAACTGCCTGAGCAGGGCCTGGCCGCCCCCTGCAGTTCCCTGAACATCGCGATCAGGCCCGCGCACTGCGTTTCTCAGCAGAAGCTCGGCAAAATGATTAATGCTTGCACGGTTCATTGCCGCGACAATACGGTCGAGAGTCGGCGACTCGAGACTCGCAAGTTTCTCCGCACTGGCCGGAGTCTTCCCCATCCTGATGCCGCCATCGACGGCGATTCCCTTCGCTATGAGCGCTGAGTGCAGCGCGCCGGTGGCGAACGAGGCGGGATCCTCGACGACGTACTGATAACGTCGCGGCGGAGAATTTCTGCCGATTGTCCCTGACACGGATATTGTCCCCGCGCTGGAGCGTCGCACCGACAGCCGGGCTCCGCTCCCGGCGACAGTCCTGACGTTGCTCGTAAGCGGTATTGCACTCGTGGCGGGTTCGAGGCGGACACCGCTGGGCTCTATCGTGACCCAGACCAGGTTCTCATTAAGTGAAAGCCCCGAGACTCGCGCCGCATAGCCCGACTGCAGGTACCGGGTGAGCCATCCCTCAGGAATCTTCCTGTCGTCGAAGGCGGTGTCATCGCCGATAACCTGGCCGGTGACGCGCCGCACGCCCCTGGCAACGAGCTGGTCGGCCAGGAAGTTCATCGGAGCTTCAGGACCGCCACTCATGTAGCGACCCGAGAGCGCCGGGTCACCATCGCCGCGAAGGTAAATGTTGCCAGCGAGAGTTCCGTCCGGCCGCAGGCTTCCGTCATGGAGCACATCGGTACTGAACCTGTAGCGTGGGCCGAAGCGCTCGAACACGGCTGCAGCGGTGAGCATCTTCATCGTCGATGCGGGGACCAGAGGCGTTCCTGCATTATGGGTGTAGAGCGTGTCCCCCCTGGTCAGGGAAACTGCCATCACCCCGAACGTGCCGTTGCTCACCCGGTTGGCGAACGACGCCATGTCCGATGCGAGGGCCGGCGCGCTCCGCGGCGATGTCGCATTTATCACCGGGGCAGGGCGAGGCGCAGCCTTCCTGACGGTTTTTTTCTTTGCCGCCGCCTTCTTTTTCGGCGCTGCCTTCTTCTTTGTCGCCGAACTTGTCTGCTTTTTTTTCGCCGCCTGGGATGTCGACGGCTGAGGGGCCACGATGACGGCCGCGAGCATTACGACGGCCAAGGCCCTGAGTTTGCGATACTGCATCTTGTCGGGTTGAGCGTTCAGTGCGCCGCGGCGCATTCTCTAGATACACCACTGAACGCGAAATTCACACCACTATCTGCCGCATTGGCCGCTGTCTAGGCAAATTCGGCCGGGATTGGTAAGTTCACGCTAATGACCGCACTCAAGAGGAAGACCGATGGCTGAACGGCACAATACAGTCCGTGAGGGAATTATCGCTGGATTCATCGGCGCGACGGTCATCGTCCTGTGGTTCGCGGTAATCGACATAACCTCAGCCGGCGCTTTCTACACACCCGCGACTCTCGGGGCGGGGCTGCTCAGCATACTCGGCAGGCCCGCCATGATGCCCGATACTACGGCGACGAACGTCATCCTCTACACGATCTTCCACTATGCCGCATTCGCCCTCGTGGGCGTAATAATCGCGAGCATAGTCCATCAATCAGTGCGGACGCCTGCGATTCTCGCTGGATTCCTCATTGCGTTCGTGGCGTTCGAGCTTGGCGCGATCGGACTCACCACGCTGCTGGCTGAGTCGAGCCTTGGCACCCTTGCCTGGTATCAGATCTTCATCGCGAACCTGCTGGCGACGGCGGCGATGTTCTTCTTCATGTGGCGCAGGCACCCGAACCTGAAGCGCGACATAGACAGGGCGCTCGGCGGGACGGACGATCATCAGGCCAGAAAGGCCGATGAGCCGATGAGCCGATGACGCGCCCCTAGGCGCCCTAGGCGGCGCTTCGCTTCCAGTCGACCTGGGCAGAGGCGGTATCGTCCTCCCCGCGTGCCGCCCATTTGAAGAACACGACAGTCATGATGATCATGAAGATCACGCCCCCCGGCACCCACATGATCAGCCCGCCGAGCATCTGATCCTCCATCGGGGAGAGATTCATGATCCTTGGCGCTGACGCGTAGTAGGGGTAGAGGATCGTGTCTGCCATAACGATGTATACGGCGATGACGGACATCGGGATGATCATCAGGAAGCTGTAGAGCATCTGCCCGGGGTAGGCGAGGCGCGGAAGCTCCGGCAGCTGGCTGGCGAGCGGCCACCACATAAGCACCGCAGCCGCCATGAACATCAGGTGCTCGAGAATGTGGATGTCGTGGCTTTCCATCGCCGCGTTGTAGAGCGCGGGCACGTGCCAGCCGGCGATGACAGTGTTGAAGATCAGGAAACACGCCAGCGGCCGCGTAATGCGGGTCGCGATTGCACGGATCGCCGCGAAACGCAGAAGGGGCCGCAGCATCCATCCCGGAACACCGGCGAGCATCAAGGGCGGCATGAGCATGGTGAGCAGGAGATGCTGCACCATGTGGCCGCTGAAGAGATAGTTGTCACTGAGGTCGTGAATCGGGCCATTGAGCGAGCCGAATATCACGAAGAGCGCCGAGAAGAAAGAAAGCTTTCTCCAACCGCTCACCTGCTCCCCAGGCTTGCCTGTTTCTGCCCGGATGAGGTAGATGGCGGCGAGAAGGAGCAAGCCGATGACAGTGCTCGGGTGAAGCGACCACTTCAGCCAGCTGAACTGGGTGAAGGGGTGAAGCAGCGCGAAGAACATTTAAGCTCTGTCCCTACCTGCTGTCCGCAGTCCGTAGTATCAGCCCGGACCGAACCTCGCCACCAGCTGGCCGAAGAGAAAGAGCAGCGCAATCCCCGTCAACGCCGCGATCAGCAGCGGCCCGGTGAAGAGCGCGCGGAACAGCTTGTGGTCGTACTTGAGGTGCATGTAGAACATCACGACGATCACGAATTTCAGGCCCGAGAGAATCAGCAGCATCGGAACGAAGATCCGCGACGCGACGAGAGATGGGATGTAGTAGGCCCAGACTTCCCAGATCGTTATGACGGTGAGTATTACCGCGACCTTCCAGTATGTGGACCAGCCGGGGTGATGCTGGTCCTCGCCGCCCGCGTGAGCGTCGGCAGCCGCGTGTTCCGTGTGAGCTGGATCGTGTGCCATGATGGTCTACTCTATGAGGTAAACGACGGTGAAGATCACAATCCACACGACGTCGACGAAATGCCAGTAAAGTGCCGCGATGTCAACGTTCAGCGCGTCAGCCGGTCCGAGTCCGCGGCGGTAGTCGATCGCCAGCAGTGAGACCAGCCAGATCACGCCTGCCGTCACGTGCGCGCCGTGAAACCCGGTCAGCGTGAAGAATGAAGAGCCGAACAGGTTCGTGCTGAGCGTCAGGCCCTCGTGCACGAACGAAGTGAACTCGTACGCCTGGAAGCCGAGGAACGTCGCTCCGAGCAGGGCGGTCATCCACAGCCAGAGCTTCGACGAGCCGAGGATTCTGTCTCCTCTCGTGCGCTTCGGGAGGTTCTTGTTCTGGACCGCCGCCAGCGCCAGCACCATCGCCAGCGACGACATCAGAAGCACGAACGTCGAAGCCGACGTGATTGGAATGTCGAGGATCGGCTCGAAATGCCGGCCGTCGGGGCTTGTCCACTCCTCGTGCGGGAACGGACCGACGATGCTGCGGCCCTTGTAAATCAGGTACGTCGAGATGAGCGATATGAACAGCATGCACTCCGAGCCGATGAAGGCCCAGATCGCGATCTTCCTGCTGTCGAGACCGGTCGTCGTGTAGTGGTGCGCGGCTGGTGCTGACATGGTTTAGTGGTGCTCCGGCTCGAGCGGGCTCAGGAGCCAGCTGTACAGTGCAACGACCATGATGGCCGCGCCGAGGAAGGTTAGAGCCATGGTTGTAATGAGGCCGCAGAACATTATCACCATCGCGAGGGCGACGATCATCGGCTTGACAGTGCTGTACGGAAGCACGATGCCGAGCTCCTCGGATGTCTTGCCTTCCTGCGAGTTGATTCGAGCGCTTTCCGCGTCAGCTTCTGTTCCCTCCCACAGCGGATAACGCGACGTGACTGTCGGCAGAACAGCGAAGTTGTACTCGGGAACGGGTGACGGAATCGTCCACTCGAGAGTTCCCGCGCCCCATGGATTGGCGCCTGCGATCTCTCCGCGCCTGCGGCTCATGAAGAAATTGTAGACAAAAATTGCAGTCGCGAGAACGAGCATGTAGGCGCCGATGCTCGAGATCAGGTTGAAGGTGTCCCAGCCCTGTCCCGAGTCGTACGTGTAGATGCGGCGGGGCATTCCCAGCATTCCGGAAAAATGCATCGGGAAGAACGTGAGGTTCATCGCGATGAAGTTCAGCCAGAAATGAACGTTGCCAAGCCGCTCGCTCATCATCCGGCCGGTCATCTTCGGGAAGTAGTAGTAGATGCCGGCGAATATTCCCATGATCGACCCGCCGAACAGCACGTAATGGAAGTGCGCGACGATGAAGTAGGTGTCGGTCTGCTGGAGGTCGGCCGGCGGCGACGAGTGCATGACGCCCGAGATTCCGCCGATCGTGAACAGGGCAACGAGTCCGATCGCGAACTTCATCGCGCTCGTGAACCTCAGCTGGCCCTGCCACATCGTGGCTATCCAGTTGAAGATCTTCACGCCTGTCGGGATCGCTATGAGCATCGTGCTCACGGCGAAGATGCTGTCGGCTATCGGTCCCATGCCCACTGCGAACATGTGATGAGCCCACACGCCGAACCCGAGCACGCCGATGAGAATGCCCGAGTACACCATCACTGGATAGCCGAACAGCGGCTTCCTCGAGAACGTGGGCAGCACCTCCGAGACGAGCCCGAAAGCGGGAAGAATCAGGATGTAGACTTCGGGGTGGCCAAAGATCCAGAACAGATGCTGCCAGAGAAGTGGATCTGCCCCGGCGGCGACCGCATAGAACTGGGTGCCGAAGAACCTGTCGAACAGCAGGAACACGAGCGCGACGGTGATCACCGGGAACGCCAGGATCACGAGGAACTGCACGACGAACGACATCCACGTGAACATTGGCATCCGCATGAGCGTCATGCCTGGAGCGCGGAGGTTGATGATCGTCGTTATGAAGTTGAAGGCCGCCGCAAGCGACGATACGCCGAGGATCTGGAGGCCGATGACCCAGAAGTCGATGTTGATGCCGGGGGAGTAGTCGCGAGTTGTGAGCGGAGTGTAGCCGAACCAGCCGCCGTCAGGCGCGAGCTGGAAGAAGATTGGAACCGTTATGAAGATTCCGCCGAACAGATAGACCCAGTAGCTGAACGCATTGAGGCGAGGGAACGCGACATCGCGCGCTCCAATCTGCAGCGGAATGAGGAAATTGAAGAACGCTGCTGACAGCGGCATGATGGCAAGGAACACCATCGTCGTGCCGTGCATCGTAAAGAGCTGATTGTACATCTCGGCTGAAACAAGCTGCCCGTTCGGGCCCTGGAGCTGCGCGCGGATGACCACCGCCTCGAGCCCGCCGATGATGAAAAAACTGAGCGCAGTATACAGGTAAAGAATGCCGATGCGCTTGTGATCTACAGTCGTGATCCAGCCCCAGATTCCCGAATAGGGATCCGATGGCCTGGGGTCCGACGAGATCGATGTCGGCATTGCCGTCGTTGCCATTTCTTTATTTCCTCTTACTTCAGCGACATCAGGTAGGCGACGATGTCAGCGATCTGCTGATCGTCGAGCCCACCGGTCGTAACGGTTCTTTTCAGGATCGGATCGTATTCATTGGCGCCCATCGTCGGCATTATCGACCCGGGCTTCATGGCCCGCGTGTTCTTGATCCACAGTGCCAGGTACGCGGGGGTGTTCGGGAAGCTGCCGGCACCGATCGTCGAGCGCGACCCGAAGTGAGTAAGGTTGGGCCCGATTATACCGACTGACATCGGGTTGCCGGTTATCACGTGACAACCGATGCACGCGGTGGTGCCGTAGGCCTGCATCCCGCGTGCGGCATTGCCCGTAAGACCTTTCGAGAACTTCAGGCCGCGCGGCAATGCGGAGTTTGGCCTGGCATACGCGAACTCGGGCAGATGCTCCGGGAAAGTGTATCCGGCGGCAAGCTGCGTTGTCGCTCCGTCCCCGATTGGAGCCGGTGCCGGGAAGCTGTCAGCGCCAGGCACAGTGCTGCCCGGCGGTCTCGGAATCGCCGGCGCCGCACCGCCTGCAGCACCAGTCCCCGACTGAGGGAGAGTCGGCGTGCCCTCCGGCGGCGCCGCAGAAGCAACTGCTCCGAATGCAGCGGGCTGCTGCTGGCCGGCGACCCAGCTCTCGAACTGCTCAGGCCGCACCGTGAAAACACGGAACCGCATATTCGCGTGCGACGACCCGCAGTACTCGGTACAGAAGCCGTTCCAGACCGACGGGCCAAGTGTGGAATCAGGAGTGAACCAGATGTAATTCGTGCGGTTCGTCACAACGTCGCGCTTTCCTGCGAGCTGCGGGACCCAGAACGAGTGAATCACATCAGCCGACGTGAGCTTGAAGTTCACTGTAACGCCGGCCGGCAGATAAATCTCGTTGGCGGTTACGATGTTGTACTGCGGGTACCTGAACTCCCACCACCACTGGTGTCCGATCACCTCGATCTCGAGCGCCCCCGCGGCGACCTTTGCCTGGGTCTCGAAGATCGTCCGCACGGTCGGGATCGCGATGAAAATGAGAATGACGGCGGGGATCAGCGTCCATGTCACCTCGAGAAGCGCGTTTCCGTGAGTCTGCGGCGGAGTCGTGTTGTCGTTCGGCCGGCGGCGATAGCGGAAGATGACGTAAATGAGCGCCAGCTCGACGAGCACGAAAACGATCGTGCCGAGGAGCAGGAGACGGTCCCAGAGGAAATCGATCGACCGGGCGAACTCCGACTTGGGCTCGAACGTCGTATTGGGATATTCGCCGGCGCACGCGGCCAGCGCCAAGGCGGCCAGCGCAACGAAGCCGAACGTCGTGAACTGGCGCAGGCGGAAATTGCCTTTCATTCAAAATCCTTTAAAGCCGTTGTTTCGAGAGCGCCAGCCGGACCGCCGGACAGCGCTCTCCCGTGTGGAAAAACCGCTGAAAAGCTAACGTCTGCGGCTCTGCAGGGCGAGTCAGGGAAACACCTTTTCGCTACATCACTCGCGGCGAGGTCATTGTATCCGGATTGAGTGCCCGGTCGAGCTCCTCCCTCGTCATCAGCTCCCGTTCACAAACCAGGTCGTAGACGCCCCGTCCCGACTCGAGCGCATCCCTCGCTATCTCCGTTGCGGCCTCGTAGCCGAGTATCGGAACGAGCGCAGTGACGATGCCGATCGAGTTCTCGACGAAAAAGCGCATCCTCTCGACATTCGCTGTGATCCCCTCGACACACCGGCTTCTCAGTACCTCGCATGCCCTCGTCAGGATTACGAGACCCCTGAGCAGGCGAAAAGCGATTATCGGCTCGAAGACGTTGAGCTGAAGCTGCCCGCTCTCGGCCGCCATGGTGACCGTTACGTCGCCCCCGATGATGTCGAAGCAGACCTGATTTACCATCTCGGGAATCACCGGATTCACCTTGCCGGGCATGATCGACGAGCCAGGCTGCATTGGCGGAAGGTTGATCTCCCCGAGCCCGGCCCTTGGCCCCGAGCTGAGCAGGCGAAGGTCATTGCAGATCTTCGAGAGCTTGACCGCGCACCGCTTGAGCACTCCGGAAAGCTGAACGAATACGCCGGTGTCCGACGTCGCCTCCACCAGGTCGGGCGCGGTGATGAGCGCGAGACCGGTAACTCGTGAAAGGTGGCTCCGCACCGCTTCCGCATATCCGTGGGACGCTGTGATGCCGGTTCCTATCGCAGTCGCGCCCATGTTTATCTCCCGGATCAGCGACTCGGCCTCCGTCAGCCGGTCGACGTCCTCGAGTATCGTATGCGCGAATGCGGTGAACTCCTGGCCGAGCGTCATCGGGACGGCGTCCTGGAGCTGGGTCCGTCCCATCTTGATGTGCGGGGCGAACTCCTCACCCTTCACGAGAAACGCGCCTGCGAGACCGCCCATCGCCGCCTTCAAATCCTCGATGCTCGCGTGAAGCGCAAGCTTCACCGCCGTGGGATATACGTCGTTCGTTGACTGGCTGAGGTTGACGTGGCCGTTAGGGTGAATCACTCCGTACTCGCCACGCTCATGCCCGGTCAGCTCGAGTGCGCGATTGGCGATCACTTCGTTCGCGTTCATGTTCGTCGAGGTTCCGGCCCCGCCCTGAATCATGTCGACCCGGAAATGCTCATGATGAAGCCCGCCCCGGATCTCCCTGCAGGCGGCGACAATTGCGTCGGCGATCACGGGGTCGAGCATGCCAAGGTCGCGATTGGCTTCCGCTGCCGCCTCCTTCACTGCCGCAATCGCCGTGATGAGCGTCGGGAAAGCGCGCAGCTCCACGCCGCTTATGACGAAGTTCTCCATCGCCCGAAGCGTCTGGATGCCGTACAAGGCATCCTGAGGCACGTCCCGGTCGCCGAGGAGATCGTGCTCGCGCCTCGTCGCCGCCGCCGTACCGTTGGCCGGCATCTCAGCCGTGGCGATTTGATTGACCGGGTTCTTCATGTATGGCGTCAAGCTACAACCTTGCCGTACGTTCATGAAGCGATCTCATCTCCTCATCCCTGCGAAATGAACGAAAGGAAGTCCATCAGCCGCCGCGGCTTCGTAGTCGCGGGAGTGGCCGCCGGAGCTTCAATTGCCCTTCCCTCGCCCGCACTAGCGGAGACCCTCGGAGCCCCGGCGCTGCTCCTGCGGCAGGCGGGGACCCCGCTGGTAATCGCGTCGGGCAACGGTGGCCGGTACAAAAACGGTGGAACTCAAACCGCCGTCGAGAAGGCCTTCGAGATGATTACCTCGGGAGCGGACGTTCTCGACTCGCTCATCGCCGGTGTAAACATCGTCGAGCTCGATCCGCTCGATGACAGCGTGGGGTACGGCGGGCTTCCCAATGCCGACGGCGTCGTACAGCTCGATGCATGCGTGATGCACGGGCCCCGCCGCCGCGCCGGTGGAGTTGCCGCCCTCGAGGGAGTGAGAACCCCCTCAAGCGTCGCGCGCGAAGTGATGCGGCAGACAGATCATCACCTGCTCGCCGGGAAAGGAGCACAGGACTTCGCGCGCCGGCTGGGATTCGAAATCGAGAACGACCTGAACACCGCGAATTCGCGAAAGAAGTGGCTCGAATGGAAACGCCGAACCGATCCGCTTCACTATCTCGATCCCGAAAAGCGCGCCGAGGCAGAGCACCGCGTGCGCGTCGCAATGGCAGCGGAGGGGATTCTCGACGCTGGGCACATGTATGGCACGATCAACTGCAACGGAATCAGCGCGAAGGGTGAAATCTGCGGAGTCACTACGACCAGCGGACTCGCCTGGAAAGTACCTGGGCGAGTTGGCGACTCACCGATACTGGGCGCCGGACTCTACGTCGATCAGGATGCCGGCGCAGCCGGATCGACGGGCCGGGGAGAGGCGACTCTCTATAACCTGTCATGTTTCATGATCGTGGAGAACATGCGGCGGGGAATGCATCCGAAGGATGCGATGGTCGACGCCTGCCGCCGCATTCAGAGGAACACTGTGGAGAAGCGGCTCCTCAACTCGAAAGGCCTGCCGAATTTCGGGATCGACTTCTACGGTTTCGACAAGCAGGGGCGATATGCGGGGGTTTCGATGTACGCGGGCGGGAGTTACGCGCTGTGCGACTCGAGTGGTGTCCGCGTCCTGCCGACGGAACCGGTTCTGGAGGGCAGGGCTACCGACTGACTGAAACTGCGCAGAAGTCCACACGAGTCGTGAGTTTCCAGTTCTGAGTTTTTCAGTTGTCAGTTCAGCCGGAAACGAAACAGACTCCGACGACACTGAAAACTGACAGACTCACGACTGAAAACTCACGACTCGCGGCGACTTCTGTGTCTAATGCCTCATTTCGTGCGCTTCCCACGGTGACCCATCCCCGAGCCGGAAGCTCCCCGCCATCTGCACGACTTTCCTCGCAACTGCTCCAAGCTGGTCGGCCGCAGCCGCGATCTGGTCGATATTCCCGCTCTGCTCGTCGCTCGCCGCAGCGACCTGATGAACGGCGCTGGCGAATCCCTGCGTACCGAGGGCGAGGTTATCAAGGCGGTTTGTCATGTCGATGACCAGCCGGCCCGACTCCTCCACCGCGCTGTCAATGGCCGAACTCCACTTCTCGGCGTCGATGACTCCCTGCTCGACCTGGAGGAATGATTGCCGCCCATGGTGGGTCGCATCATTGACGCTCTGGAGAGTCGAGAGGGTGCGCGCTGCAGACTCTCTCGACCGCCCGACCCGCTCCGCCATTGCGCGGGCGAGCAGATCTGTCCGTTCTGCAGCTTCTGCCGAGTCGGCGGCAAGCCGGCGGACCTCGTCGGCGACTACGGCGAAACCTTCACCCTGTTCGCCGGCGCGCGCGGCTTCCATCGCTGCGTTCAGGGCGAGCAGCTTCGACTGGCGGGAAATCTTCTGAACCAGGGTGAGGAACGCTCTTATCTCGTCCACGGCGGTCGCCAGAGCATCGATCGACTCGGCGCTGGCGCCGGCGTCGAACGTGAGCATCTCGAGGGCGCGTGAGCTCTCGTCGAGCCGGGCGCGGTTTTCCTGCGCCAGGCTGCGGAGCCGCCTCTCCCGGCGGAGGCCTTCCTGAGCGCGTCCCCGGAGGGACCCTGAGACCTCGACGAGTTTCGCCGCGTCGGCGGCTATCTCGTGGATGGTCTGGGCCATTTCCTTCGATTCCTGGCTAAGTGCGCCTGAAGTGGCGCTAGTCTGCTGCGCTGCTGCCGCCATATTTTCGGAAGCAGCGGTGATCTGAGAAGAGAGCGTTGATGTTTCGTGGGCTGATGTTCGCATCGTCGAAGCGAGTCGGCGAAGTCCACCGATGATCGCGGCTGTCGAGCGGCTGAGGCGGCCTACCTCTGTGCTCGACGGCGAGGGGATGAACGCAACCGCGAGGTCACCGCCGGCCACCGCTTCAGAAACCTCGGCAAGGGCTGCGATAGGGCTTGTCACGTGGGCGCGGATGAGCCGAAGCACGAAGAGCGATGTCAGGAGGACCAGCCCGATCACCCATACGAGGCCGATCAGGAGAGTCCAGCGAACGTCAGTGGAGGCGATGAAGGCGCTCTGGACGTCGGGCGACAGCAGGTGGAAGAGGCGATACGCCATCCAGCCGACACCGACATGTGCGATGGAGATTGCGAACACGACTACCAGGACTGCGTTCCGCTGCATCAGCGCCACGAGTGCGCCGCCGAAGCGCTCCGGTCGTACATCCACGACGGGGACGCCATCCCATGACGGGGTGAAGGTCGGAGTTGACCCGTCAGGCAGGTACGCGGTGCCAATGGGCGAAGGCTGGTATGGCATGGCAGGATGAAAGTGTGAAACTGTGACGCTACTTTGTAACCATGGAGAAAGCGGTGAATCCCGAGCTGGCGGCCTACGATCCCTCAGCGGTCGAGAACAAATGGCAGGAGCTCTGGCGCGCCCGTGAGACAAATGTCACGGACCTGGCAAGCGCTCCCGACCCATTCTATGCCCTGATGATGTTCCCGTACCCCTCGGCCGAAGGGCTGCACGTGGGCAACCTTTTCGCTTTCGTCGGGAACGACATATATGGACGATTCCAGAGGCTTCAGGGGCACAACGTCTTTGAGCCACTGGGATACGACGCCTTCGGGATCCACTCGGAGAACTATGCGCTGAAGGTCGGGAAGCACCCGATGGACCTGATTCCGCAGAACATCGCGAACTTCAGGAAGCAGCTCGAGAGAGCAGGGCTCATGGTCGACTGGAGCCACTCTCTTTCCACGACGGACCCGGACTACTACAAGTGGACGCAGTGGGTATTCCTCCAGCTTCTCAAGCAGGGGCTTGCCTACAAGAAGCAGGCTGCCGTCAACTGGTGCCCGAGTTGCAAGACCGTGCTGGCGAACGAGCAGGTGATCGGCGGCGCCTGCGAGCGGTGCGACACACCTGTTGAGCAGAGGTTCCTGAGCCAGTGGTTCTTCAGGATCAGCGAATATGCGCAGCGGCTCCTGGCTAACCTCGACACACTCGACTGGTCAGAGACTACGAAGACCGCTCAGCGGAACTGGATCGGGCGTTCGGAAGGCGCCGAGATTTCGTTCGCTGTTCAGCGAAACGGCGAGGAGCACCAGATCAGGGTTTTTACGACCCGTCCGGACACCGTATTCGGCGCGACGTATCTCGTGCTGGCACCCGAACATCCGCTTGTTGGCCCGCTGACAGCCGGCGTGCACCGGAGCGCTGTCGAGCAATATCTTGCGCGCAGCTCGAAGCAGGATCTCGTGACCCGCAAGTCGGGCACCGACAAGACAGGCGTATTCACCGGTTCGCATGCCGTAAACCCCGCCACCGGCAGGGAGATTCCCGTGTGGATCTCCGACTATGTGCTTATGGAATATGGGACCGGAGCCATTATGGCCGTTCCCGGCCACGACGAGCGCGACTTCGAGTTCGCGACTGTGTTTGGCCTCCCCATAGTCCGCGTCGTGTGCGGTGAAGGCGAGGAGTCTTCCGCCCCGCTGTCCGAGGCATTCACCGAGAATGAGCGCGGCGTGATCGTCAACTCCGGGAAGTTCGACGGAATGACTGTGGCGACAGCCAAGCGCGAGATAATCGCAATGCTCGAGGAAGGGGGCGCCGGCAAGCAGGTCGTGAACTACAGGCTTCATGACTGGTGCATTTCCCGTCAGCGCTACTGGGGCCCGCCGATCCCCATCATTTACTGCGACGATTGCGGGGCGGTGCCGGTTCCCGAGTCGGATCTTCCGGTTGTGCTGCCGCACGTTGACGACTTCAAGCCTGACGACTCCGGCATCTCGCCGCTGGCGCGGCATGAGGACTGGTATCGCGTGCCGTGCCCTGCCTGCGGAAAGATGGGCCGGCGCGAGACCGATGTGTCCGACACATTCCTCGACAGCGCCTGGTATTTCCTGAGGTATCCCAGCGTCGGCATCGATGAGGCGGCGTTTGACTCGAGCATCACCCGGAAGTGGCTGCCGGTCAACAGCTACATAGGGGGCAACGAGCACGCGGTCCTTCACCTTCTCTACTCGCGCTTCATCACGATGGTCCTCCACGACATGGGCTATCTCGAGTTCGAGGAGCCGTTCGTTCGCTTCAGGGCCCACGGCCTCATCATCAGGAACGGCGCGAAGATGTCGAAGAGTCGCGGCAACGTCGTAATCCCCGACCAGTACATCGAGAAGTGGGGAGCCGATGCGTTCCGCTCATACCTGATGTTCCTCGGGCCGTTCGACGAAGGTGGTGACTTTCGGGACGCAAGCATCTCGGGAGTCAAGCGCTTCCTCGACCGGCTGTGGGCGTCGGTATTCGTGGCCTGTGAGGCGAGGGACACTGCCGCAACCGACCAGGAGGTAATGCGAAAGCTTCACCAGACAATAAAAAAGGTTGGAGAGGACATACCGCGCCTGAGCTACAACACCGCGATCGCCGCGATGATGGAGTACATGAACGCGCTCCGGCGTGGTGAACGAACTCCGTCGCGGGCCGAGGTCGAGCCGCTGGTGCAGGTCGTCGCGCCGTTCGCTCCGCACATTGCGGAAGAGCTGTGGGAGAAGCTCGGGCATTCCGGCAGCGTTTTCGATGCCCGGTGGCCGTCGTACGATCCCGCTCTTGCAGCCGACGAGAGGATCGAGCTTCCGGTGCAGATCAACGGGAAGACCCGAGGGAAGCTCAACGTGGCCCGCGATATCTCGCAGGAGGATGCGGTCGCTGCTGCACTCGCCGAGGAGTCGATCGTGAAATTCCTCAATGGTGGAGAGCCGAGGAAAATCATCTTCGTTCCGGGGAGATTGTTGAATCTCGTTGGGTAGGACGAGAACGCTTAGAGAATCTTCCCGATCCAGTCCCCGACGATGTAACCGATCACGGCAACGCCAAGCCCGACGACGAACATGTCGAAGCCGGAACGGAAGATGCTCCTGCCGGTGAAGATCGACCTCGCCGCTCCGACGAGGAAGTGTGAGAGCATCGATACCGTGAACGAAATTGCAATCGCCGTGGTGCCAGAGGTGAAGAAGAACGGGAATACCGGGATCACCGCCCCGAACGCGGTCGCGATGCCCGTGACCCACCCTTCGCGGAACGGCGAGATAGTCTGCTCGCCGATCTTGAGCTCCTCCTGCACCTGCTCCTGCAGCATCCGGGCTGGGTCGGCCATCACCTGCGTCGCGAGCTCATATGCTGCGGCCTGGTCCATTCCCTTTGCTTCGTATATCAGCGCGAGCTCGTCGCGTTCGATCTCCGGCATCAGCGCTATCTCGTCGCGCTCCATCGCTATCTCGTAGTCGTATACCTCCTGCTGGCTTTTCGCCGCGAGATACCCGCTTGCCCCCATCGACAGCGCGTCAGCAATAAGCCCGGCGACGCCGGCAACGATGATTATCTGGTGGCTTTCCGCCGCCGCCGCGCCGATCACTCCTGCAACGAGCCCGAAGTTCGCGGTCAGCCCGTCGTTGAACCCGTAGATGACATTGCGGAGGAAACCGCCGGATTCGATTCGATGCCACGGCTCGCTGCTGCGGCCGGCAATCCCTGCCAGGGTCATCGCATGGTCGGCGGATTCCTTCGCCAGCGTGAGCGCCTCGCCTCCGCCCGGGGCGCCTTTCGGAGTTGAGCGGTGCATATCGAGGTAACCCTTTACTTCACGTCCTTCTTCCCGCAGGAGCATCGGGAGGAGGAATCCCGGCCCGAAGATCTTTCCAAGTCGCGCAAGCATTCTGGCGCGCGCGCTCGGCCTGAACGGCTTCGGCGGATGCCCGTGTTTCGACATGAGGTCACCCCAGACCACCACGTGCCTGTCCTCGACTTCTGCGAGACGCGCATAGATGTCCTTCTTGTGCGCGTCGGGCTCGGCTTCCGAGAGGATGCGGTAGAGGTACGCGGCGTCCGCCTCGTCCTGCCAATGGTGCCCGAACGTGTGGACGTCGGGCTCGTGGGGTTTTGCGTGACCTGCTCCGGCTGTCGCTGCCATCGGTCAAATATGCCGGAACCGGTAAACTTTCGGCACCGGCAACCCTTCGCTGCCAGAGTCTGTCTCAAGCACATGAACCTCTGTCATCAGGGAGAGAAAATGAGTGCAAGGCTTACACTGCTCGCTTCAGCGGCGCTGCTCGCAGTTGCGCCGGCGGCTGGAGCGCAGGAGGGAAGGACAGAGTCGCGGGGCCAGCCGGGCCTGCGCGTCTTCTCGGAGCGCACCTGCAAGGCCGGCGAGGACGGGACGACGACGTGCACTTTCGGGCCGGGCATCGATTCGGTGCTCGCGAAGCGGGCAGCGCTCGGAATCCAGTTGACCTCGACGGGTAGTCTTCGCGACACGCTTGGCGTTTTCGTTGCGCGAGTCACCTCGAAAGGCCCCGCGGAAAATGCTGGCGTCGTCGAGGGTGATCGCATCGTTTCGATAAACGGGGTCGACCTGCGCCTCAACGCGGCAGACGCGGGTGACAGCTATGCGAGCGGCCTTGCGTCGCGCCGGCTGACGCGGGAGCTGCGGAAGGCTTCGCCCGGTGCCAGGGTGAATCTCCGGGTGTGGTCAGGCGGCAGGGTGCGGGATGTTCAGGTTACCGCTGGCAGCGCTGCAGACCTGCGGGAGCGCGGATCGTTGGGCCTCATCTTCGACGGGATGCCATTCGGCGAGGGCATGTCGATGCTTCGAGAAAAGGTCTTTCACATTTAGAGCGGTGTGGTGACTCTCAGGCTCACTACGCGGCCGGGTGCAAGAGCGTATTCCTTGTACCGACTCATGAAGCTGCGGTACCGCGTGTCGAAAAGATTCTTCACCGACAAGTCCACGGTGAGCACGCCACGGGGCATCATCCGGCCAACACCTGCGCCGAGTGATGCGACGGAGTAGCCGGGGGGCGCGAAGTCCCGCGGATCCGTCCGCGTCTGCTTCAGATTCGTCTCCATGCTTGCGGAGAGATATGGATTGACTGTGCCGGCGCCGATTGACCGGTGATGCAGGCGGGCGCCGTAGATCAGGCGGGGCGCGGGAACGAACGTCAGTGGCACGTCCGCAGAGACATTGTGTCCGCGGACGTAGTCGCCCGACATCTGCAGCGTCAGAAACTCGTGCGCCCGCCAGGCGAGTCTTCCCTCCAGTCCCTCGAGCCTTGCATTTCCCTGGACCACCTGGAGCGAATCGAACGCGCTGGCACTCGTGCCGAATGGGCGCAGATATATGTAGTCGTTGACCCGGTTGACGAAAGCCGTGACTTCTCCGGCCAGGTTGTGCGCCGACACTCTCACGCCGGCGTCGATGTTGAGCGACGTCTCAACCTCGAGGTCGGGGTTGCCGCGCTCGAAGGCTCGAGTTCCCTCATGAAATCCGTTGGCGAACAGGTCGGGTGCCGAAGGTGCGCGGAATCCGCGCGCGACATTCATCACCAGGGCGACCGGCTCAGTCAACCGGTAAAGAACCCCGGCGCTTCCGGTCAGCGCATTGAAGCTCCGCGACTGAGCCGGCACGCCTATTCCTGAATTGCCGTCGGTCGTCAGCGTGCGGCCATCGAGCCGAGCGCCGAACATCGCCTTCCACCTGCCTATGTCAGCCTGCTCGAACAGATAAAGAGCCGCGGTCGTAGTCTCGCTGTCAGGAATCAGGGTCTGGGACCCGCGATTCTCGAACGTGCTGATCATTCCGGAAACGCCGACAGTGCCGCTGAATGGTCCGAGCGGGGCATGGTTCAAATGAGCGAATCCCGTGAGGTTGCGTACGAAGAGCCCGAGGTCGGGCGTGCTCGCTGTCGTGCTCGCAAATTCCCGCCGGTAGTTCTGCTCGTATCCCGCATTGAGCTGAAGCATCGACGCCTTCACCGGCGCGGTTGCGTCGATCGAGGCGCGATGCGATGCGATCCGCTGGTAACCGTCGTAGCCAGGATTCGTGACCGGGTTGTCGAAGATCTCGATCCGCTCGCTGCGCGATGTGTATCGCGCGGAGATGCTTCCCCGTCCGCCCCGATATCCCGCGGCGAGCTCGGGCGCGAGAGCGCGGTTGTTTGTATTGTCGAGCCGTCCGGCCGGAGTGCGCATGTCGCCGCTGGAGCGTGAGGTGAGCCCGAACCGGGCGCCAAAACCACCGCGGGCCGCTTCGCCGCTGAGCGTACCATCGGTGCCGCGGATGTTGTGATTGTAAGATCCGGTGAGCTGCCCCCGCGCGAATGCGGGAAGATCTATCGCGTCAGGGAGGGGTGGGGCGATGACGTTAATCACGCCTCCCAGTGCATCCGACCCGTAGAGAACGCTCGAAGGACCCTTTATTACCTCGATGCGATCAGCGGTCGCGGTCTCGACATTCGGCGAGTGATCGTGTCCCCACGCCTGCGTCTCCGTGCGCTGCCCGTTGTCGAGCGTTACCACCCGGTAGTGAGTCATGCCGCGAATCACCGGCTTGCCTATCCCGGTCGTCATGCTGAGCGTTCGGACACCGGGTATCTGCTCGAGAACATCTCCGAGCGCTGTCGCCTGCGAAACGCGCAGCTCGGCTCCTTCAATCACCGACGTTGGCTGGGGCGAGTCCTGGGCGCGGGTGGCGGCCGTTGTCGCAGTGATCTGGACCGGCGCCAGGTCGATTCCCGCCGGCTCCATCCGCAAGTCGATCGAGAGTCCCGTTGGCGTCACCTGCACTCGCCGGGTCTCGGGGACGAGTCCGAGTCGCGAGAAGCTCAGCGTGTAGGTGCCTGCGGGAAGGGAGCCAAGTCGGTACCTCCCGTCGGCGCCAGTCATCGCCCTGCGACCGAGCTCGACTACGAGAACTCTCACCCCCGGGAGCGGAGTGGAGGAGGTGTCGCTGACCTTGCCTTCGAGCACGGCGCTTTGCGCTTTGGCTTCGGCAGGAACGGTTGAAAGGGCGGCGCATGCGATCGCCGCCAGAATTGACAGTCGGGCAGGGGAATTCATCTTGCTCTCGTTTCGTGGTTCGATAATAAAATATTAGGACTGCCTAACTTTTGGCAATAGGCAACCCTAATTGAGCCCGGCCGTGTCGTCGGCAGAGGATCGGATATTTTGAGCGCATGGAAGACCGCACCCGTATCGACAAGTGGCTCTGGGTAGCCCGCTTCTACAAGACGCGTGGACTGTCGGCCGAGGCGATCGACTCAGGGAAGGTCGAGGTGAATGGCGAGCGGGCGAAGCGATCGAGGATGGTCCAGCCCGGCGACCGGGTCAGGGTCAGGATCGGACCCTTTGAACACATCATCACGGTCCGCGGGCTATCCGAACGCCGCGGCTCGGCAGCGATAGCCGCGACGCTCTACGAAGAGGACCCGGAGAGCAAGAAGGCGCGGGAGGCAATGGCTGCCCACGTTCGTGCAATGAATGCGAACACCGGTTACGACACCGGTCGCCCGACCAAAAAAGACCGTCGCGACCTGGGCCGCCTCCGCGGACGCGATTAGCCGGCTAGAACTGCAGCTGCGCGCCCAGCTCGACCACCCGGTTGGGGGGAATCTGGAAGAACTCCGTCGCCGTTCGCGAATTTGCCGACATGAAGATGAAAAGCGACTTCCTCCAGCGAGCGAGCCGTGCCTTGGTATCATCGTTGGGAATCAGGCGCTCGCGACCGAGGTAGTAGGTGGTCTCCAGCGGCTTCGCCACGATTCCGGATTCTGCGCAGCGGGCAAGAATCTCCGGAACGTTCGCTGTTTCCATGAATCCGTACCGCGCCTTCACGCGCCAGAATCCTTCCCGCATCTGGGTGACCTGCATGCGCTCGGATTCAGGAACCTCCGGCACGGTTGTCGGCAGCACGGACAGCAGCACTACCTGTTCGTGAAGAACCTTGTTGTGCTTGAGGTGGTGAAGCAGGACGAGCGGCGCGCCCTCGGCATCCGACGTCATGAACACCGCGGTGCCGGGAACGCGAACCGGCTTGTTCTCGGCAACCGAGTTCAGGAAGAGGTCGATCGGGAAGGAAGCTTTTTTCAGGAGCTTCTGCACGATCTTGCGGCCGCTGTACCACGTTGTCATCAGGGTGAAGATCGATAACGCGATGGCGATCGGAGCCCATCCGCCCGCAAACAGCTTGAGAAGGTTGGCGCCAAGAAATCCGAAATCGATAATGAGGAAAAAGAGCGCGATCGAGCCGGCCTTCCTGAAGCTCCAGTTCCACTGGGAGCGGGCAAGCTCGTAAAACAGGATGGTCGTGATCGCCATCGTGATCGTGAGCGCGATTCCGTAGGCCGCTCCGAGCGCGTTGACGGAGCCGAAACCGAGGACGATCAGGATGCAGCCGATCATCAGGGCGCGGTTCACTTCCGGTATATAGATCTGCCCCGTTTCGGTCTTCGATGTGTGGATGATAGTCACCCGCGGCGAGTACCCGAGCTGCACTGCCTGCTGGGTGAGCGAGAACGCTCCTGAAATGAGGGCCTGCGAGGCGGTTATCGCGGCCAGTGTCGCGAGAACTATGAGAGGGTAAAGCAGTACTCGCGGAGCCAGCATGAAGAATGGATTTTCGGCGCCTGCCGCGTCACTCAGTATGAGCGCGCCCTGTCCGAAGTAGTTGAGCAGAAGGGCCGGAAGCACGAGGCCGA
>JBBQZF010000001.1:0-70277 GCA_038208015.1 Gemmatimonadales bacterium | reverse complement strand
TCCGTGTCCGCAGTACGTCCGCAGTCCGCAGTCAGTAAAGAACCGGTTCCCCTACAACCCCTTATATTCCCCGGTAGTGTCAACTTTTTCGGAGAAGTGATGGCTGCCCTGATCACGCTTGGCGTCGTCGCCGGCTTGCTGGTTCTCCTTGCCGTCAAATCCTTCAAGATCGTCGGACAGGCAGAGGTCATGGTCATCGAGCGGCTCGGCCGGTTTCACCGGGTTGCCCGCTCGGGACTCAACATCCTCATTCCGTTCATAGAAGCGCCTCGCACGATCGATGTCAGGTACTTCGAGAGCGACGCTACGGGCATCAAGCGCGTGACGTCCGGTCACACAGCGCGGATCGACCTGCGTGAGCAGGTCCTGAACTTTCCGAGCCAGGCCGTCATCACGAAAGACAACGTCACGATAGACATCGACGCTGTCATCTACTATCGCGTCGCTGATCCGCAGAAGGCCACATACTCGGTTCAGAATCTTCCCTACGCCCTGGAAACGCTTACGCGCACGACGCTGCGCAACATCGTTGGCGAGATGGAGCTCGATACGACACTCACCAGCCGCGATGTGATCAACAAGCGCATGCGCGAGGTGATCGAGGAGGCATCGATCGGATGGGGAGTGGATGTAACCCGTGTCGAGCTGCAGGCGATCGAGCCGCCCCACGACATCCAGCAGTCGATGGAGCTTCAGATGCGGGCCGAGCGCGAGCGGCGGGCCGCAGTAACAAATGCCGAAGCCGGAAAACGTGCTGCGATTCTCGAGGCCGAAGGTGTGCGTGAGTCACAGGTGCGGCGCGCCGAGGGGGAGAAGGACGCCGCGATCCTGAGAGCTCAGGGTCTCGCGACAGCACGCATCGCGATGGCAAATGCCGAGGCGGAGGCGATCGAGAAGATTGCGTCCGCGCTACCCGAGGGTCAGGCAGCCATGTATCTGCTGGGGATGAAGTACCTGGAGGCGCTGCCGACGCTCGCCCAGGGCAAGAACGCGACGATCTTCCTGCCCGCCGAGGCAGCCGGAGTGATGGGGGCTATCGGTGGATTGCGGGAGCTCGTAAATCGGGCTTCCGCGCCAGGCCACGAAAGATCCTCGCCACCCGAGCCGCCCCGCAAACTGGGAGACGGGATCTGATTTTGGCGAAGATCTCCCAGGAACGTGCCGAGAGAATCGCAAAAGGCCAGGCCTGCGAGCACTGCGGCGAATACAGCTTCAAGAAGATCAAGGTAAAACCCGCAACCGAATCACACCGCAAGGCACTGGGGGTGCTGTGGAATGTGACGAAGCTCTGCGGCATCTGCGGCATGGAGCAGGAAGCCGGGATCGACGACGAAGGGGAGATCGTTTACACGTCGTAGAGGGCGTGTTTCAGGCCGAGGCTACCAGTCCGGCCAGGCCGGCCAGGCCGGCTTCCGCGAATACTTTCCGAACACCGCTCTCAGGTATGGATCCGGATCCTCGGCGCGAACTATCGCGTCGAGCCGGTCCGTGAGGGGCATCTCCCGGGAGAAATCCCGATACCGCCGGTAGCCGTACGGGAAGATGACCGGGCCTTTCCGCATGATGCGGGAGAGCAGCATGTCCGGCACCAGGAGGCGGGTCATGGCAAAGAACACGTTGAGCGTCTGGAGCGGCGGCAGGTCGCTCTGAACCATTGCCCGGGGCATCGACCCGTGTTTCCCCCACTGGACGTCGATGGCGACCTGGGACCTGGGCCAGCTGGTGTGAAGGATCTTCCCGTGCCAGTACGTCCATACATCGTTTGGCGCGCCTGAGGGGTCGTAGCCTACCCAGACAATCTCCTGATCGGTGGCAATCGTGAACGGGATCCATGACCCGTTTACGTCGTCTCGCCACAGAAGATGGTAGGCGATTATGGGCCGGGTGGGGTGAATAACGGCCACCACCCGGGAGAGCGGGAACCTTTCGTCGCGCTGGAGGTACAAGACCGGTGCAAGACTACGCGCCAGCATAGCGCCACTGTCGGTTTCTGCTAGCGCGCCTTGTAAAACAATGGGTCGCAAGGGGATGTGGGCGCGGGGTCCACACCCGGGAAGGGAGATGAGCAGAAGCGCGAAAGTGGTTCGCGCCAGGTGCCCGTAGCCCGGCAGTAATCCAGCGATCCCAACACCGGCCTCACGCCTTCCGGCAGTCCCCGGCGGGCGCGAGCTGCAGGAGGACAGATGCGCAAGCCGCGTCCAGTTACGTACAATCCCGCGCAAGTGCTTCATCTGATCAACAGCGACAGGTCAGGCGTCCCGCTCAGCTGTCCGTCCTGTTCGGGCAAGATCGCGCGAGATCCCGTTCACTATCCGCCAGCTCCCATGTCGCATGTGACCCTCCAGTGTCGAAGCTGCGGACGAACGGCAAAGTACGTCGCCAGCGCCCAGGGTGCCGCCTGACGAAGTAGCACGCCCGGCGGCTGCGATGGTGGCCGCCGGCTCCCCCACACAAACAATTGCACAAAACTTGCCCGAATTCTCGTCGGGTTGTTCGTCGTCGCGCACTGCGGCGATGACCCAGGTACCGGAACGATGGCAATCAGAGTTGCCGGTACGAATACACTGACGGTGGAATGGATCGTCAGTGAGTACAGTCAGCCCCCCAGGGGGGAAAGGAAAGAGTCATGGCACGCATTACCGGCACAGTGAAGTGGTTCAACGACGCGAAGGGTTTCGGGTTCATCTCCAGAGAAGGCGGCCCCGACGTGTTCGTTCACTTCAGCGCGATCTCCGGCTCGGGATTCAAGTCCCTTGCCGAGGGAGACGTAGTTGAGTTCGAAGTGGTTCAGGGGCAGAAAGGACCTCAGGCGGAGGACGTAACCAAACCGGGCTAAGGAGGAGTCGGCCGGGCGCGGTCACGGAGCAGAGCCCCGGAATGAATTCCGGGGCTCTTTGCTTTCCCGACGAAAGACTCCATAATCACAACCCGTGGCGACCTCAAAGACGCGTAACCAGATATCGCGCGACAATCTCGGCGAATACAGGAAGAAGCGGGATTTCACGAAGACTGCCGAGCCGTCGGGAGATGCTGAGTCCTCCGCGACAGGACCCCTGCGCTTCGTGATCCAGAAACATGCGGCAACCCGTCTCCATTTTGACCTCCGGCTTGAGCTCGACGGAGTGATGAAGAGCTGGGCCGTCCCAAAGGGGCCTGGCCTCGATCCCTCTGTCAAGCGGCTGGCCATGGAGGTGGAGGATCATCCTGTCGAGTACAACTCGTTCGAGGGAACGATTCCGAAGGGTGAGTACGGTGGCGGTACTGTCATGCTCTGGGACACCGGCACCTACACGGCTGACGGCGTCGGACCTGGGCAGGCCGAAGATGAGATAAGGGCGCGGTATGCCAAGGGCGACCTCAAGCTGACGTTCTTTGGCGAGCGCATGCGCGGCTCGTGGGCGCTGGTGCGGATGAAGTTTTCGCGCGACAATTCCTCCGCAAAACCGCAATGGCTCTTCATCAAGCATCGTGACGAGCACGCGTCGGAAGATGACGTCGTCGCGGAGAACATGACGTCAGTCACCACCGGCAGAACAATGGAAGAGATAGCAGCCGGCATGAGTGACGTCTGGCACAGCAACACGACCCTCGAACCCTCCCGCACCGTGAAACCCGCAGTTGACCGCGCAGCTCTTGCCAGTGGTCTCGAGCCCATGTACGCGTCGATCGGCAAGTCCGTTCCCGGCGAGGGATGGACGTTCGAGCCGAAATACGACGGCGTGCGGATTCTGGCATTTGTGACCGACGACGACGTGCTGCTCGTGACCCGGAACGGGAATGACAAGTCCGCCCAGTTTCCCGAGATCGTCGACGCGCTTCGCGAGCTGGCGCTCAGGAAGAAGAAGAACTTCGTGCTCGATGGCGAGGTCGTCGCATTGATCTCCGGGGAACCGGCTCGCTTTCAGGAGCTGCAGAGCCGGATGCACGTGCAGGAATCCCACATGATCGCGCGCCACCGCCTGGCGAGTCCGGCCGCACTCGTGTTGTTCGACATCCTCGTCGCTGGCGACGATGTCCTTGTGCGGGATGCGTGGCATAAGAGGCGGGCTCGGCTCATCAAGGAGATCGGCAGGAAGACGTCACAGGAGATCCGGATCACGGAATCGATGGAAGGCGACGGAGAGAAGATGCTCGCGCTGGCGAGGAAGCAGGGGTGGGAGGGGCTGATCGCCAAGCGTATCGATTCGGTCTACGAGCCCGGGAACAGGTCCCGCTCCTGGGTGAAGCTAAAGATCGAGTTCAGGCAGGAGTTCGTTGTCGGCGGTTTTACCGAGCCACGGAACTCGCGGCAGCATATCGGCGCCCTGCTTCTCGGGTATTACGACAAGGGTCGTTTCATCTATGTGGGTCACACGGGCGGGGGGTTTACCGGCGCAGGGCTGGCTGAGATGTACCGCAGGCTCGAGCCGCTGGAGCAGGAGAGGTCTCCCTTCGAGGAGGTTCCGAAGACCAACGAGCGGGCCCACTGGCTAAAGCCCGAGGTCGTCGTCGAGGTGAAGTTCAGCGAGTGGACGGGTGACGGAAAACTTCGCCAGCCTATTTACCTTGGCACGCGCGACGACAGGAAGGCAAAGGAAGTTGGCCGCGAGGCAACGAGTGTCCAGGAGAAACCAGCCATGAAGCCGCGAAAACCGAAAGCCTCTCCGAAGCCCGAAAGAGTGGCTGAGGCGGATGAGAAGCCAATGCCGAAGGGGACTTCGCGGAAACCGAAGTCAGCCGCGAGGAAGCGTGTCTACGCGCAGCGGACTCTGGCTGACGGCGCTGAAACCGCGAGGCCGGCTCGCGGCCGGCGGGGTGCGATACCGGCGGCAAATATTCTCTCCCAGCTAGACCAGGTCCAAAGCGCAGGCAGTGGTGGCACTCTCGACCTTGGAAAGGGAACGACTCTCGAAGTGACGAATCTTGGGAAGGTTTTCTTTCCCGCGAAAAAGCTCACGAAGGGCGATCTCATGAGGTACTACGTGAACGTCGCTGAATTCGAGCTTCCGGTTATGGCGGATCGGCCACTGGTTCTGAAGCGGTTCCCGAATGGAGTCACCGGGCAGTCGTTCTTTCAGCAGAATGCCGGCGAGACCCCTGACGTCGTCCGCACTGAGACTATTCACACGCAGGGGGGATCCACGAATCTGCGGATAGTCGGCGGTGACCTCGCAACCCTTCTGTATCTCCTCCAGCTGGGCAGCGTGTCCGTCGATCCCTGGCATTCGCGCGTACAGTCGCTCGACTTCGCCGACTACAGCATAATCGACCTCGACCCTGGGCCGCGGGCCTCATTCGGGCGAGTTGTCGAGGTGGCGCGATTGACGAAGGAAGCGATGGACAGCCTGGGGCTTCACGGGGGCCTCAAGACGTCCGGCTCATCCGGGCTTCACATCTACCTGCCTCTTCCGCCGAATACGCCAAACGAGGCCGCAACTCTTGTCGCTCAGATAGTTGCGACGAGGGTCAGCGAGGAGCACTCGAAGATCGCGACAATCGAGAGATGGGTTAAGGCGCGCGGCGCTGCAACGGTTTACGTGGATTACCTCCAGAACATCATCGGGAAGACTGTCGCCGGGGCCTATTCCGCGAGGGCAAATCCCGACGCGATGGTTTCAACGCCGCTGGAGTGGGACGAGCTCACCGACGATCTGGATCCCCGGGAGTTCACAATCGAGACCGCGCCAGAGAGGTTCAGGGAGCGCGGTGATATTTGGGCGGCGGCTATGAAGAAGAAGAACTCGCTTCGCGCGCTGGTGTAGCGGCGGTTGTCAGCGGGAGCTGACTTTGCGCAGTGGAAGGTCGAGCTGGTCGTTCTCGTCGCCTTCTCCCTGCTCCTGCCTGGGCGGCGGATTGAAGGTAGGGTCGCTCGACTCGTCTACCATGTGGGTGAGCTTGTAGTAGAGGTGCAGCGCGTTGACCGGCGCGATGAAGCTGCGTCGTCCGGCGCGGGAAATTGCGACAGCCTCCTCCCGGACGCGCCTCGGCAGGTCCTGAGCCATTGGGTGGGCCAGGAGCCTGCGAATTTCCGATGTGTCTCTCGCCAACAGTGCAGCGCACAGGCTGTCCAGGTATGCGAGCATTGGTCTCCGAAGCGTGGTGCTAATTAAACCTTAATGACACATTGCAACTAATACACCCAAAATTCAATACGTGCCAGTACTTTTGCGTTCCGGTACAATCCCTTTACCGCGTTCCCTTTGCGGTTTTCGTGCCCTCGCGAGGAAGATCTTCGCTGGGTTTGACTCTTTCCCTGCTACCCTCCCTCCCCCGTTTCGTGCCCGCTGGCTGCTGGCTGCTGGTTGCTCCCTGCCCTGCTGGCCGCCCGCCGCCCGTCTCTGCGCCTCTGCGTAGCCCGCCACCCGGCCGGGCTTTTCTGCGCCCTCGGGTTGCTCTCTGCGCCCTCTAGTTAAGGAGGTCGAGTCGAATACCCCGCTGCGCCGGTCTTCGTTTCCTCGGCGAGTAGCGGTAGAGCTGGGCCGGACGGCCCCTACCCTCGCTTCTCCACTCGTCTGTTGGCTCGACGAGCCAGGCCGACTGAAGGGCACGCCGGAAGCTCGCCTTGTGAAGGCGCTTGCCGAGGAGCAGCTCGTACATCTGCTGGAGCTCGGTCAGCGTAAACATTTGAGGCAGCAGCTTGAAAGCCACGGGGGACTGGTCCATACGGCCCCGCACTATCTCGATCGCCCCGTCGAGAGCCAGACGCTGCCGGGGAGGCAGCGGCGGAGTATCCGCGAGCGGGAACCAGGCATACACACCGCCAACGGGCGATGGGGTTCCCATCGCGACAAGTCCCGCATAAGCGATCGACACGTCGGAAT
Source organism: Gemmatimonadales bacterium (assembly GCA_038208015.1). Classification (GTDB taxonomy): domain Bacteria; phylum Gemmatimonadota; class Gemmatimonadetes; order Gemmatimonadales; family Gemmatimonadaceae; genus UBA4720. The sequence continues at coordinate 63,477 of JBBQZF010000001.1, read as the reverse complement.
CGGAAGGATGCCGCTTGCCGTCACCGAACGCACCAGCCTGCTCGATCCACGAAGGCTCGGCGATCCCGAGCGTTTTCGCGATGCGCGACGCGGTCGATTCCATTGTCTCGCCGGCACGTGAAGCATCCCAGGGAAGCATCCATTTCTCGCGGCCTTCAGGAGAGCGCGCAAGTAGCACTGCAAGCTGACCGCCGACAGCAGTCAGAAGAATGAGATCGATTGTGTAGGCGGGCTTCCGAGCGCGGCGGTCGGACATTGTCATCGAATTAGTCACTTCTGGTGACTAATGTCAAGCCCGTGTTTTTGGTTTGGTATCGAGTCGCTAATTAATGGCGCTCAAGGGTGGGTCAGAGTATATACGACCTTTGGGAGCGGCAGTCAACAAGCTTGTCGCTTTTATTACAATCCGGGCCGCGCGAGTCCGCTTCCCCTCGGCACCACGCCATTTCCGGCGGGAATTGAAATCGGAAGCTTACCCGAGATCTGCCGCTGTCCGAGCAGTGCGCGCGCCGCAGCGATTTGCGATGGCGGAAACCCGCCCCACGCCACGAGATATGCCGGCACCCCGGGAATCTGCTGTAACAGGTATGGGTTGCCGAAAGTGACGACAACTGGACGCTTACCCTTCGCTGCGAGCCTCTGAACAAAGGACGCGAAGGCCTGTGGTGCACTGGCAGACACAGCATCCCAGTTCTGTCCCACATATGAACTCACGATCACCACATCCACGGAATCGGCGAGCCTCTCCAGACGCCCGTAATCGGCAGCCGGGTCTTCCGCGCCCAGGAACTCTGACCGCAGCCGGGGCACCCGCTCCCGAAGGGTTGCGTTGAAAGCAAGGCCGGCCGAGAGATCAGTACGGCGACCTACCGTTACCGAGAGGATTCTGGCGTTTTCAGGAAGTCGGAGCGGCACCTGCCCAAGCGAATCCTTGACCAGTGTGATAGACCGCTCAGCGATGCGCTGCGCCATACTGACATGTGAGCTGTCCCCGACCACGTACCTGAGGGAGTCAAGGCTCACGAGCTTCCTGCTGTAAAGCCCGGCGTCCCGTTTCGCATCGAGAATCCGGCGCACCGATTCCTCGAGTCGCGCCTCGGTGTAACGACCTTCGGCAACACCCGCAACGACCGCATCGATGGTCTCGGTGACCTCGAGTGGCTGAATCAGCACGTCGACACCTGCCTCGACTGCGCGCTTTACCGCTTCGACGGCGCCGTACTGATCAAGGACTCCACGCATGTCCATCGCATCGGAAATGATGATTCCCTGGAACTTCAGCTCGGTTCTCAGCAACCCGGTCATGACCTGGTAGGACAGAGTCCCCGGGACACCTGTCGAGTCGAGCGCCGGCATCGCGCCATGAAATGTCATTATCGCGCCGACGCCGCTGTTTATCGCCTCCCGAAATGGTACCAGTTCGACACTATCGAGCCTGCTTCGGCTCACTGAGACGACAGGCAGGGCGAGGTGCGAATTGACGCCGGTGTCACCGTGACCCGGGAAATGTTTGCCGGTCGCAATCATTCCGTAGTCCTGGATTCCCCTTATGAATGCGGCGCCAAGTCGCGCCACCATGGCAGGGTCCTCGCCGAACGATCGGGTGTTTATGACCGGGTTTGCCGGATTGTTGTTGACGTCGAGGACGGGCGTATAGGCGATATGGATGCCGAGCGCCCTCCCTTCCACAGCGGTGAGCCGGCCCTGCTGGTAGGCGAGGAGTGTGTCACCTGTCGCTCCGATCGCCATCTCCGGCGGGAAGACAACGGCCCCTCCCAGGTCGATCGCGTTGGGGATGAAATATCCGCCACGGGCCCTGAATCCGGCGCCCGCCTCGAGATCCGCCCCGAATATGAGCGGCACCTCCGCCATTTCCTGCATTGCGTTGAGCTTTGCCGCCATCTCCATCGGCGACCCGACGGAGATTGTATAACCGCCAACCTTCTCTGCCTGAATCTCGCGCCTGACGCGCTGCCATTCGGGGGAATCACCCGCCGTGTAGTTCCCCATCACGGTGGGCCAGACCATCTGGGCCGCCTTCTCGCGAAGGGTCATCCCTGCCAGAGCAGTCCTGACAGAGTCTGCCCACCCACGGTCCCCGGCAGGGACGGGAGTTTCCGATGCGCGCTGCGTGACGGGCGGAGTGCAGGCTGCCGCGGCCGCGACAACCCAGATCAGCATTGTTTTGCTCATGGCCTTCAGTGGGAGATTGTTCCCTGCTTGCTGGTATCGATGTCCGCCTCGGCGCCCGTCCTGAACAGGAACGCCGACATGTTCCTGGTCAGGAACTGGCGGGCCTGGGGGTCCATCACGTCGAGGCCGTAGTGGTTGATCAGCATCGTCTGCTGCTTTCCCCAGTCGGCCCAGCACTGCCGGCAGATTTCGGCGACTACACGCTTCCCTATTTCTCCGGGAAACGGCGGCCTTTCAAAACCCTCGCGGGTCTGGCCACACCTGGCGCAGGTCATATCGGCCATGTGACTACGACCTTGCGTACTCTATCTTCGCGAGCCCTACCAGCGAGAGCAGCCGGAGATACACCCAGCCGATATCGAGCTCGTACCACTTCGCCTTGAACTTGGCTGAGTGGGGATCAGCGTGGTGGTTGTTGTGAAGCTCTTCACCACCGAGCCAGATGGCGATGGGAAGAATGTTTCTGCTCTCGTCCTTCACGCCGAAATTCCTGTAGCCGACAGCGTGTCCCACACCATTGATGATTCCCGCCGCCCAGAAGGGAATCCAGATCATCTGCACTCCCCACACGAGCGGTCCGACAAAGAATCCGAAAAGCCAGATATCGATGCCGAGCATGAGGACGATTCCGAGGGAGCTGCGACGTGAGAGGATGTGGCGCTCGATCCAGTCGTTTGGCGTGCCCTTTCCGTATTTCTCCAGCACGCCCGGCTGGGAGACCGCCCTCCTATAGTAGAAGGCGCCCTTGAGCACGATGTTGCGCAGCCCTTCCAGGAGCGGGCTGTGCGGATCCCCTTCGCGATCGGCAAAGGCGTGATGCTTCCGATGGCAGGCGACCCATTCCTTGGTGACGATCGCAGTGGAGAGCCACAGCCAGAGGCGCATCGGGAGCGCCGCGAGATAGTGGAGCTTCACACTGCGGTGCGTCTGTGCGCGGTGCAGAAACAGTGTTACGCAAACATTGGTCAGGTGACCGGCGATTACGATGAAGAGAACCGGCTTCCACCAGTCCGCCGCCCAGCTTCCAAAATCCGGCATTTACGACAACTCCATGATTTAACGTGCACCTGCAGGCTATTCTCTCAATCTACCCGTGCACCGCGAGGCCTGCTACTCGACACAGACCGCGAAAAGCGCGCCTGCTGAGGCCGAGGTCACCGCGCGTGTACTTGCGGTCATGCCCGGTTGGGTCTAGCATCCCGCGATGACCCACCTGCCCGGCCGTGCAACCGCCAGCGGAACCGGCGCTTTCGCGAAACGCTTTTCCTCCGCGTTCGCCCCGGACTTCTATCGCGAAGCCGCGGGTCTCACTGTTTCGTCGATCGGGATGGGCACGTATCTGGGCGAATGCGATGACGATGAGGATGCCCGTTACACGGGCGTCATCGAGGAAGGCATCCGAAGCGGGCTGAATATTGTCGATACTGCGATAAACTATCGCTGCCAGCGATCTGAGCGCGCTGCAGGTCGTGCGCTGAGAAATGCTGTGGCATCCGGAAGGGCCTCGCGCGATGAGCTGGTAGTCTGCACGAAGGCCGGGTACGTAGCGCTCGAAGGGTCACCTCCGGGTTCGCGCGAAGATTACAACGCGTATCTGGAGAAAGAGTACTTCTCGCCCGGGATCATGGCACGCAAGGATCTGATAGCGGGAGGACACTGCCTCACGCCCGGCTTCCTGGCGAACCAGATAGATCGAAGCCGCGCGAATCTCGGGGTCGAGTGCATCGACATTTTCTACCTTCACAACCCCGAGCAGCAGCTTGACAGCCGGGACCGTGGCAGGTTCCTCGAGACTGTTACCGCGGCATTTTCAGAGCTCGAGTCGCAGGTCGCAAGGGGAAGTATCGGCGCCTACGGGTGCGCGACGTGGAACGGGTTCCGCACGTTTGCAGCGAACCGCAACCATCTCTCGTTAACCGAATTGGTCGCCGCAGCCCGGAAGGCCGGGGGAGCAGGCCATCGCTTCCGCGCGATTCAGCTTCCGGTGAACCTTGCGATGACCGAGGCGGTGCGAGCGCCTACCCAGAGCGATGACGGCAGGAACACGACAGTGCTCGAGCTTGCCCGGGAGCTTCAGGTATCGGTGATAGCCAGCGCGAGCCTGATGCAGGCCCAGCTCGCCCGGGATCTTCCGGCGGCCGTCAGGACGCTCTTCCCCTCGTACGGGACCGATGCCCAGCGCGCAATCGCGTTCGTGCGCTCCCTTCCAGTCGCGTCGGCGCTGGTCGGAATGCGCAGCGTCGACCATCTGACCGAGAATCTCGAGGCGGGGCTGGCTGTGGCCGGTGCCTGAAGCGGCTTCGTCGTTAGAAAACTCCTGTTGTTGTTTGTGCGCGGAAGTTGCTATAGTGTCGCAGCAGAACCCCAACATTGGAGCTCGAAAAAATGGCAGCCAGAAAGTCGTCGCGCAGTGGCTCGAAGAGTGGAAGAAAGAGTGGCGGGAAGAAGTCAGGCGCCCGCAAGTCTGCCCCGACGCGCAAGAGCGCAGCACGCGGAAAGAAGAGCGCGTCAAAAGCCGCACGGAAGAAGTCAGCCGCGCGCAAGTCGCCCGCGAAGAAGTCATCCGCCAGGAAGTCGTCCGCGAAGAAGTCGTCCGCGAAGAAGTCGTCCGCGAAGAGGTCGTCCGCGAAGAGGTCGTCCGCGAAGAAGTCGTCCGCCAGGAAGTCATCCGCCAGGAAATCTTCACGCAAGTCGCCGGCGAAGCGCAGCGCCATGAGCAAGCGCACAGCTCCAGCGCGCAAGGCAGTGTCGAAGGCCGCTAACCGCATCGCGAAGGGCGCCAAGTCAGTTGCGAATCGCGTGAGCCGTGTTACGAGCGAAGTCGTGCAGCAAGCCAAGTCGGGAGTCGAGACGGCAGTCGAGACGGCGAAGGACCTGGTTCCCGGAACCTGACTCAGTCGTGATGACGGCCCTTTCACCGGGCCGTCATCACCCCGTTGTGATGTGGCCGGTGACCCACGCCTCGACCTCCTCGAACACGAGGTCGCGACCGTAGTCCACCGTGATGATGTGACCACCGCCTTCGGCCCACACGAGCCGCTTTTCGTGCGCGGCCACCTTCCTGATCGCACGCTCGGCAACCTCCGGCGCGATGCGGGAGTCCGCCCGGGATTGAATCAGGAGCGTCGGCACGGTTATCCCGGCAAGTGACTGCCTGGCTTTGGCTGCAAGCCGCCATAACTCGAAAAGAAGTCGCCCGGAATACACGCCGTACCCGAGATTCATCGCGCGCTCCGCAGGATCGAGAATCGATCGTGGGTTCGACGATTTCCTGGCGCCGGCCGCACGTCCCCAGAGCCAGTGGGATGCGGCTGCCGTCCGGGCCGCGAACGGCATCTCGAGATAGGGCGCCAACAGTGTCAGCGACTTTACGTCCGGGTTCTCCGATGCCACGATCGCCGCAAGCGCCCCGCCCATCGACAGGCCCCCGATTGACACTGTTGAGTGCGAGGCACGCATGCGCGCGTGGGCATCTCTTGCGCACTCCATCCAGTCTCCCCTTCTCGACTGAAGGAAGGCCTCGACATTGGTGCCATGACCCGGCAGGAGCGGGGCAAGAACGTCGTAGCCTGATGAGTGGAGATGATTCGCGAGGAGCCGCAGCGTCTGCGGTGTGTCCCCAAAGCCGTGCAGGAGGAGAATCCCGTCCGGGCTCCCCTCCTGCATGTCGATCGTCTCAGCGCCGGCGGTCGGTCCGGCATCCCTTTCGAGCTCAGCGATCATCGAGCGGGCTCAGGTGGTCATCGTCTCCCTTGCAACCGGAAAGCTGCTCTCGAGGTCGACACCGTTGCCGGAAATATGTGACTTGAGCTCCGCAGGCGCGACGACAAACACCATTCCCCTGCGCTCAGCAACACCGCACCCGACGAGGCGGCCGAGCGCCAGCGCGATTGATTCGCGCGTCGCACCCACCATCTCGCACAGCAGGCGATGATGCTTCGGCTCGAGCGCGATGCTGCCATCTTCCGACCGGAATGACCTGTCGGCCGCCAGGCGCTTGAGCGCGACGACAAGGCGCTGCTCCACGTTCTGGGAAGCCATTGCATGAAGCTTCTCGAGAAGGTGCACGCGCTCGCTCATCATCTGGCCCATCACTTCAATCGCCTGGCCGGGATTCTCCCGAACGAAGGCGCGGAACTGGACACCCGTGACAAAAAGGGTTTCGGCGTCTTCTGACGCGCACGCGTCTGTCACATAGAGACCGCCGGGAGAAATCCCCTCGATGCCAAACGTCTCGCCGGGAATGACTATGGCCGGGACGAATCCGCGGCCCGATTTCACGCGGCTTCGAAGGACTACATGACCTCGCAGCACCATCGACAATCCGTCGGCCGGGGTCCCTTTCTGGTATATCTGGAATCCTGCGGGCCAGGTCGTCCGGGCCCCGTAGTGCGACAGGGTCGTCGCCGCTTCCGCGCCCAGCCTCGCGGCTTTTCCCACGGGTGAATTCTGCATACGACTCGCTGCGATAAAGTCGTCGTCATCATTCGCAATGTCCGGGCCGAAGATTTTACTGGCTTGCCTGCATTGATCAGGGATCCTCTTCGATCGCGCTGAGGATTGCCGCCCTCAACATTTCTTCGCGTCCTGCACCTTCCGGTATCGATGCAAGCAGGGTCGAAAACGATTTCGCCATTTCCTGTTTCATGAACTGATCACTCGCGTCGATTCCAAGCGCGTCGAGATTCCGAAGCGCGAGTTGTTTCAGCAGCTCCCGCGTTTCCGCTTCCAGTCCCGCAAGCGCTCCAGCATCAGCAGGAGGTCTGACATCACTCGCGTCCCTTCTTCGCTTGCCCGCCCCGAGAAGACTGCTGAGCGGGGCAAGCTTTACGACGAGCGATCCTGGTGAATGCTCGCGCCAGCTTTCGACAATCCCCTTGCGTCGCAAGGCCGGCATCATGCCGATTATCTCCTCCCTTATCACGCCGACGCCGCCCGCACTCTGGTTGCCTCGTCCGGTGATTATCAGGACTTCTTCGGTGCGTGTCACCTGGCGACACCGCAGCCACACCTCCGCGCGCGAGCGAGCCTCAGCGGCGGATGGCAGCGACTCACGCAGGTTCAGCGTTCGCTCCTGGCCGAAAACTGCCTCGTCCATCGCCTGCCAGAGCGCTTTGAGCTGTGGCCTCGACTCACCCGTACGACGCTTCTTCATGTGACCTGAAAGAGGGAGGGCCGCGTCGGACAACGCAACCCGTATCGAGAATCAGGCGACGATCTCGCTCAGCTTGTCCAGTCCGCGCTCGAGCTCCGGCCGGCTTGCCGTCAGCGGGGGAAGCAGCCGGAGCGTGTGCTCGCCGGCCGTGATCACCAGAAGCCCCGCGCCCCATCCACGCTCAACGACCGCGGCTGCAGGTTCCACAACATCCACCCCCCACATGTATCCTGCCCCTCTGACCGCTCTTACCTTTCCACTCCTGCGCGCAATCGCCGAGAGCTGCTGGCCGAGCCACTCACCGTTTTCACGCACGGAGGAGAGCAGAGCAGGATCGGCGAGCCGGCGCACTACATGTTCTGCGACTGCCGCGACGAGCGGACCCCCACCGAACGTGGTGCCATGATCGCCCGGCCTGATCGTCTCAGCGATTTCCGAGGTCGTCAGCACTGCACCCATGGGCAAGCCTCCCGCAAGCGGCTTGGCCAGCGTCACCATGTCCGGGATGACGCCGGTGGTCTCGTACGCCATGAACGTTCCGAGTCTTCCAAGCCCGCACTGTATCTCGTCGAAGATGAGGGCGATCCCGCGCTCGCTCGTGAGCTTCCGGATCTCGCGCAGAAGCTCGAGCTCCACGACGCGGACTCCTCCCTCTCCCTGGACAGGTTCAACGATGATTGCAGCCGTTGTCTCGCCATCGAGCGCGGCATCGAGCTCCTCGATGTCACGCTCGCAAATGCTCACGCCTCCGGCGAGCGGCCTGAATGGAGCCCGGTATGAGGGCCTGTCAGTTGCGGCAAGAGATGCAAACAATCTCCCGTGAAAACTCCCGCGGAGAGCAACGATCCCTGTTTTGGCGTCGGTCCCCGTCGCGCGTCCCCAGCGGCGGGCGAACTTGAACGCTCCCTCATTCGCCTCGGCGCCCGAGTTACAGAAGAAGACGCTCGATGCGAACGTCTTCTCGACGAGGAAGCTCGCCAGACGCTCCCCTGCATCCGTGCGATAGAGATTCGAGACGTGAATGAGTCCCGATTCGAGCACTTCGATTATGACGTCGCGGATTCCGGCGTCGCGGTAACCGAGCGCGTTCACCGCGATTCCAGAAGCGAAATCGATATAGGCCTTTCCTTCGTCGTCGAACAGCTCGACACCGGATCCGCTGACGAACCGCATCGGTGCCCGTTTGTACGTGGCGAGAATCCCTGTGGGCGTCGTGACAGCTTTCTCTGTGAGCGTGCCTGTCATATCGTGCTCATGTAAGTGAAAGAAAGGTTCCGGCATCAGGGTTCGAGAAAGCGTCGAGCGAGGCTATCCGTACACCTGGAGAGCCCGCCTCGAGCGCCGCGAATCCAGCCTCGAGCTTTGCATGCATTCCCTTGTTGACTGTGCCTGCTGCCACCAGTGAAGGGAGCTTCGCTGCATTTATTCCTTTGATCACCGCGCTGCCCGCGTCGAGAACGCCCGCTACATCGGCGATCATCCACAGCTCGGCATTCAGCGCCGCGGCGATTGCGGCAGCAGCATCGTCACCGTTGACGTTTAACGGAGCACGGGATGTCGACGTGCTGTCGGTCGCTAAAGGAGATATCACCGGCAGAAATCCGGCGGCGAGCAGTGCTCGAATGAGCCGGGCATCGGGGGCAAGCGGCTTCCCCGCCCTTCCCAGCCGCGAATCAAGAGGGGTTGCAGGGAGCAGTTTGCCATCCTCACCGGAGATGCCGGCGGCCGGGATTCCCGCTGCGGTGAGCATCGCTACCAGGCGCTTGTTGGCGCTGCCGGAGAGCACCATCCGGACGAGCTCGACATCCTCATCGGTAGTCACGCGCCTGCCATTCACGAACTCGGGCTCACGTCCAAGCTGTCGCTGCAACGCCGAAACTTCGTCTCCGCCACCGTGAACTATGCAGACCGCGCCCTGATTTGCATTCCACAGATCGTGCAACGCGGTGGCCAGGCGGGGGTCTGACTGCACACGCCCGCCAAGCTTGACGACAATCGTCACGAGGGCAGGCCTGCCGTCTCTTCGATGCCGAGCATGAGGTTGGCGTTCTGGACCGCCTGGCCGGCGGCACCCTTTGTCAGGTTGTCGATCGCCGAAGTGATAATGAGCGTCGGGACGATGGTGTGTTCGGCCTTTGTGGCTGAGACCCTGACAGTGTTGCGACGGGTCACGTCCCGGATGGCGGGAGTCGTCTCGCTGATCTCGATGAATGGCTCGTCCTTGTATGCGGTGCGGAAGATCCCGAGCGGATCGTCTATCCCGCGCTCGAGCCGCACGACTATTGTTGCAAGGATTCCGCGCGCAACGGGCAGCAGGTGTGGTGTGAAGATCAGGTCGTTCGACGCGCCGCACTGCTCAAGGACCGTCCGCATCTCTGTCAGGTGCCGGTGACCGTTCCCCACCGCGTACGCCCGGAAGTCCTCGCTTATCTCGGCGAAAAGCAGATCCGGTCTGGCGGTATAGCCGGCGCCGGTCACTCCACTTGCCGCCGAGACGGCGATCGATGATCCCTTCTCGATAAGGCCTTCTTTCGCCAATGGCGCCAGGGCGAGAAGGATGGCTGTCGGATAACAGCCCGGGTTCGCGACTGTGTCTGCGCCCGCAATCTGCGCCCGCATGAGTTCGGTGAGTCCGTAAGGCACGGTTTCGCCGGCTGCGAGCTTGTGGTGGCCGGGTCTCAGGTCTGACGAAAGGTCTACGGCCTTCGCTCCCACCCCTCGCACTCTCTCCACCCACTCGAGTGAAGCGCCATGGGGCAATGCGCTGAAGACGAGTGCCGCGTCTTCGAGGCGGGCTTCTTCCGTCGCGATAAATGTCAGGTCATTGCCGCCGATGCGAACCGACTGGCCGGCTTGCCCGTGGGCTGTGGCGAAAGCCAGCTCCATCCCTGGATGCTGCATGACGAGCATGCAGAGCTCGCGCCCCGCGTAGCCACTGGCCCCGAGAACCCCAACCGGAATTTTATGCACTCATAATGCATAACATTGCATTCCCGGTACGACAAGACTTCTATTACGGCTCCCCCGCCAGAGACTTGAGGCGCCTGACAACGCGGTCCCTGGCAAGGCCCGACCGGCAGACGATGAGGATCGTGTCATCGCCGCCTATTGTGCCGAGTATGTCGGGCCAGGCCTCGCCGTCGAGGGCGGCTGCGATTGGCTGGGCACCGCCGGGAACGGTGCGAAGCACAATCATCTCGCTCACTCCCTCGATCCGGAGGAAGAGCTGGGGCAGCAGTGTTTCAAGAGCCGCCCTGCTCTCCTCGATACTGCCATCGGTGACCGCGTAGCGGGCTCCCTCAGGAGTGGGAACCCTTGCCAGTCGCAGCTCCCGGAGATCGCGAGAGAGTGTGGCCTGGGTCACATCCCATCCCCGGTGCAGCAGCAGCTTTCGCAGGTCCTCCTGGCTGCTCACCGCGCGCTGATCGATGATCTCGAGAATCGCGGACTGTCGCTCTCTCTTGTTGGCCATGCGGGACGTTACCACCTCCGGGTTCCTGGCGCGAGTAGGACGGGACCAGAGCATTGACCGGGCCCCTCGTAATGATTAAATATACGATGGAAATGAATAGATATTTAGGAGCCCCATGACTCGCACAATTGCTCTCGCCTACTCAGGCGGTCTCGATACCTCAATCATCGTTCCGTGGCTCAAGGAGCATTACGGTGGCGCCCGCATCATCTGCGTCGCGGCCGACATCGGACAGGGCGAGGAGCTCGAAGGCGTTCGTGCAAAGGCCCTGGCTTCGGGTGCAGACGAGTGTTACGTCGAGGACCTGCGCCAGGAGTTCATCCAGGACTTCATCTGGCCGACGCTGCGTGCCGGTGCGATTTACGGCCGCAAGTACCTCCTCGGCACATCGATGGGCCGGCCACTCATTGCGCGCCGGCAGGTTGAGGTCGCGCGCCGCGTGGGCGCCGATGTGCTTGCACACGGCTGCACCGGCAAGGGCAACGACCAGGTGCGCTTCGAGCTCACATATGCCGCTTTCGCTCCAGACCTTCCGGTGATCGCTCCCTGGCGCGAGTGGGACATAAGGAGCCGCGAGGATGCACTCGACTACGCCGCGAAGCACAACGTTCCGGTAACTGCATCCCGCGAGAAGATCTATTCACGAGACCGCAACATCTGGCACATCTCCCACGAGGGTGGCGTGCTGGAGGATCCTTCCCAGGCGCCACCGCGTGATCTGTTCATGCTTACCGCGGCGCCCGATGAGGCACCAGACGAGCCTGAAGAGGTGTCGATCGGGTTCAACCAGGGCACTCCTGTCGCGGTCAACGGCATCTTTCTCGACCCTGTGGCGATTCTCACGACGCTCAACAGGATCGCTGGAAAACACGGGGTCGGCCGCATCGATCTCGTCGAGGACCGCCTCGTCGGAATGAAGTCGCGTGGAGTCTACGAGACACCCGGCGGAACGCTTCTCTACACCGCGCACAGCGAGCTCGAGCAGCTCATTCTCGACAGGCGCACTCTCGCGGCGAAGGACCTGATTGCGCCGCGTTATGCCGATCTCGTCTATGAAGGCCGGTGGTGGACAACCGAGCGCGAAGCGTACGATGCTTTCGTCAACATCACGCAGGAGCGCGTGACCGGCGGAGTTACGCTCCGGCTTTACAAGGGCTCGGTGTCGATCGTGAGCCGCGCCAGTGAGTACGCTCTCTATGACGAGCGCTTCGTTACCTTTGGCCAAGACGATGTCTACAAGCAGAGCGATGCCGCCGGGTTCATCCGCCTCTATTCCCTTCCCGACCGGGTTCGGGCACTTCGCGACCAGGAGCTCGCGGCGAAAGCTGTCGCACCCGTGGCTCCATCGGAGGAAGCGCCGGTGCTCGCCGGCACCTGGCAGGACTAGGACGCGGTGAGCGACATACCGAAATCCCACAAGCTGTGGGGGGGTCGGTTCTCGGTCCCCACGGCAGAAGCTCTCGACGCGCTGAATCGGTCGATTGGCATCGACTACCGGCTGTGGCCGCATGACGTGAGGCTCTCGCAGGCGTGGGCGCTTGCCCTCAGGGAGGCCGGGGTTCTGACGGCCGACGAAAGTGCCAGGATTGACGCAGGGCTCTCCTCTGTCGCTGAAAAGCTTCTGGCCGGTGCCCCGCCCCAGGCTTCCGACGAAGACGTTCACACAATGATCGACCGCATGCTCCACGAGGAGATAGGCGAAGCGGCATCGAAGCTTCACACGGGTCGAAGCCGCAACGATCAGGTGGCCACCGCTACGCGCCTCTGGACGATCGATGCGTGCGCCGCACTCGATGCCGCCGTGCGTGAATTGCAGCAGACAATGCTTGACCAGGCAACGTCGCTCGAAAACGCAATGATGCCTTCATACACGCATCTTCAGCGCGCTCAGCCAGTATCTGGCGCGCACTGGATGCTTTCACATTTCTGGCCGCTCGAGCGCGACCGTGCCCGTCTTGCCGCTGTGGCGCGATCGACGGCAGTACTGCCTCTCGGATCGGGTGCAATCGCAGGCTCGGCTTTCCCGATATCCAGGCCACTTCTTCAGGATGAGCTCGGGTTCATTTCTCTTTCGCCAAACAGCATCGATGCCGTCGGCGACCGGGATTTTGTCGCCGAGTTGCTTTTCGCAGTCGCGTTGGTCAGTGCTCACCTTTCGCGGCTCTCAGAGGATTTGATTCTCTACGGCTCGAGTGAGTTCGGATTCGTGAAGTTCGGCGAGGCTTTCACGACCGGATCGAGCATGATGCCCCAGAAGCGGAATCCCGATGCGCTGGAGCTCGCTCGTGGATCCGGCGCACGCTGCCTCGGGGATCTCACCACCCTCCTTGCAACGTTGAAAGGCCTGCCAAGCGGCTACAACAAGGATCTCCAGGACGACAAGCGTGCACTGTTTGGCGCAGTCGACCTCATGCTCCTCGTTCTTCCCGCGGTTGCTGGAACCCTCGGCGAGCTCACTTTCGACCGGAAGCGAATGAACAGCGCGCTGTCGAGTACGATGATGGCGACTGACCTTGCCGACTATCTGGTTGGCAAGGGTGCGACGTTCCGCGATTCTCATGAGGCGGTCGGGTCGCTGATCCGGGAGGCCGAAGGTAAGGGGTGCGAACTGACAGACCTTCCGCCGGGCAGCTTTCGGGCGGCCCATGCATCGTTTGGTGACGACGTGATCGAGGCACTCGATCCAAGGGCGTCAATAGGCCGGCGAGGTGTTCCAGGTGGGACCGGCCCCGAGGCCGTGCGGGCCCAGATCGAGGCGGCATCTGCAGCAATCGATGCGGAGCACCCGGGATCCGAACCGGGTGGTACGCCACTCCGGCTGGTATGATTATTATCTAACCTTTCGACCGCGTATCAGCTTCGCCCAAACGGGGAAACCGAAGAAAGCGCCGGGCAAAATTGTCCGGCGCTTTCTTGTCCGGCAGCTAGAGACTGATTCCGAAGGTCACGGGGATGAACTGCGTTGCAGCATCCGAGAAGACGTGGTGGTACCTCGCCTCGATGAACGTCGTGAAGCCGCTCAAGGGAAATGAGGCCCCGAGGCCACCGTTGACTCCGAAGTTCGTATTCGTTTCCGCGCCGCTGATATCGGGCTTCTGGCCGTAGATCCCGCCTCCGCCGATCAGATAAGGCCGAATGCCCACACCCGGAAGTGCATAGACGAGATTCGCGTTGGCCGACGTGATCCGGTAGTCCGCGCGGGGAACGATCAGGTCACTCCGGTCGGGGAAGCTGTTGTACATCCCGTCGATACGGATGCCGAGTGGCGTGCCCACGGAGTTGAATCCGAGGGAAACAGTACCGTTGTAGCCGGTCTGGTAAGCGTCGGCAAAATCGCCGAGGGGTATTGCTGCGCCAAGCGAAACCCCGAGACTGACAGGTTTTGTTGACTGGGCTGAAGCGGTCGCGCCGAAAATGGTGATGGCTGCCGCTGCGACTGACAATGAGAAACGTTTCATAAAGTTTTGCTCCCTGCATGAACTGTGGTTTTAGAGCTCTGCCTTCTGCTCATGAAGCTGTTCATGAGTACAGCTAGGGTTGGCAAAAGTTGCACCCTTGCGCGGCGGCCTGACCTTACTGTAAATATCCTACAACTAAAGGATATTTACTTGTGAGAGGCTATACCGTTGCAACTGTAGCAGTTGCACTCGGCGTGACCGCCAAATGGGTCGACAACGCGCTGTCTCACCACCGCATCACGGGGGTGGTCCAGTCACGCCAGGGAGTCGCCCGCCGTCTCACCGTTGAGGCAGTAACTGTCCTCGAAATCGCACTCAGGCTGATGCGCGCCCTGCATATCCCGGCGGCGACCGCTCTCCACATCGCTCAGGAGCTCAGCCGGCACGGGCCGGCTTACGCGAGGGAAGGGTGCGAGATCACGCTCGACGTCAATGCAGTGCGGTCGATAGTTACCCGACGGCTTGCAGAGGCCGTTGAGTATACGCCTGTGCCGCGCCGGGGACGACCTCCCGGGCGCCAATGAAAAAGGGGAGCGCCTCTCGGCGCCCCCCTCCTTCGATAACTGTGGAACCCGTCCTCAGCCGCTCTTCGTCACGTTCTCTGCAGCAGGACCCTTCTGTCCTTCGACGATGTCGAACTCCACCGTGTCACCTTCGGCGAGAGACTTGAATCCGTTGCCGGAGATCGCGCTGTAATGCACGAAGCAGTCTTTCTGCCCGTTGTCAGGGGTGATGAAGCCAAAGCCCTTCGCATCGTTGAACCACTTAACCTTGCCGGTCGTACGCATTCCTGCTCCTGGTAAAAAATCCCGATCGCGGCATCTACTCCGCCCCGAGACAGCTGGTGGCTGGGCTCACTATGAGCCTCGCCGATGAAGCACTCGAGGATCCCTGACGGGGCTCCCAAGGCCGGGTTACCTGGCGAAAGCATACAACGCTCAGGAAACACGGTCAATAGAAAATTGTTCAAGGTTCAAGGATTCGCACGTTTGTGATGTAGTACTCGGTTTCCCCGAAGCACGACGTAGGCACGCCGCGGTGCTGCTCGTATGAAAGCGACACCCGCTTCCCGAGATTCCGCTCGAGAAGATGAGCGACCGAATCGTTGCGAACGCTGAACCTGAAAATCTCCGGCATTGCACCGGGAAGGTTCACCATCGCAAGCTCTCCCTCCCACGTCTTGCAGACCCAGCCACGCTGCGAAAGCTTCTGCGCATAGCCTGCGCGCTCACCATTCGAGAACGAGTAGCTCAAGGTGAGCGCTGTCCATCCGGCGATTAGCAGCAGGGGCACGAGTACCACCGCGGCAATTGTGATCTTTCTCCAGTGCCGGCGTCTCCACGACAGCGCGGCAGGTACCGGTGCATCAGTCATACTCGGGCTCCGTTCAGGGTTAGCTTTATCAGCAGCCAGTCAAAACTATCAGTGACCTTCACCGCGCGCAGAAAATCCGTCACCGCCACAATCGGCGGAGTACCGGTGGGATCATCCCACCCGGTCGTCGTCCAGTCGATGACGAACACCGATACCGCCGATGCAGCAGGGACAGCCGCCCAGGTTGCCGCCCTTGCGGAGGCGGGTTCGCAACTCGTCAGAATCACTGTCAATAACGACGCGGCTGCCGCCGCGGTTCCGGAAATCGCCCGACGCCTCGCTGGTCTTGGCGTCAACGTTCCCCTGATCGGCGACTTTCACTACAACGGCCATCTCCTGCTTGCCAATTATCCCGAGATGGCCAGAACACTCGCCAAGTACCGGATAAACCCGGGGAATGTCGGGACTAAGCGGCGCGACGAGAACTTCAGCACCATCTCACGCATCGCCGCCGCGAACGGGAAGGCGATAAGGATCGGCGTCAACTGGGGATCGCTCGACCAGGATCTCCTCACGCAGATGATGGACACCAATGCGGCGAGGCCGGACCCGCTCGACGCTCACGACGTCTACATCGAGGCGATGCTCGAAAGCGCGCTCAGGTCCGCGGAGCTGGCCGAGGAGTCGGGCGTGCCCCACGATGCCATCGTGATCTCGGCGAAGGTTTCAGGGGTTCCCGATCTCGTCGAGGTTTACCGCCGGCTTGCTGCACGCTGTGAGTACCCGCTCCACCTCGGCCTCACGGAAGCAGGGATGGGATCGAAGGGGATAATCTCGAGCTCCGCCGCCCTGGCCATTCTTCTCTCGGAGGGGATCGGCGATACTATTCGCGTCTCGCTCACGCCGCGGCCCGGCGGGGATCGCACAGAGGAAGTCCAGATCGCGCAGCAGATACTTCAGTCTCTCGAGCTTCGCCGCTTCAATCCTCAGGTCACGGCCTGCCCGGGCTGCGGCAGGACAACCTCGACATTCTTTCAGCACATGGCTGAAGACATCCAGACATACCTGCGGGAGCAGATGCCGGTCTGGCGTGACCGTTATCCCGGTGTGGCAGATCTCAAGGTGGCTGTCATGGGATGTGTTGTGAACGGGCCCGGCGAGTCGAAGCATGCGAACATCGGCATCTCGCTTCCCGGAACCTTCGAGGAGCCAAAAGCTCCCGTGTACGTGGATGGCCGGCTCATGGTAACCCTCAAGGGCGACAACATCGTCCCCGAGTTTCTCCAGATCCTCGAGGAGTACGTCGAGAGGAAATACTCGCCGCCCCTCGTTGGAGCCTGAAGGTCTAGGCCGACTCCTCGAGAGCCTGAACGGCCGTCCGCAGCTCGTCCACGATCGGCTCGTCGAATTCGAGCTCTTCGAGGCGGCTCAGGACGTCGCGGTACCATTTGACGGTTCCCGCCTTTCCCGCCTTGAATCGTGACCACACAGAATCGGGTTCTTCGGTCCTGTTGAGATCCGCCAGGATCGAGTTCGAGTTATGAAGCTTGTCGGCAGCGCATACCCACAGGGCTGAATCGCTCGCCGATTCGAGCCGCACCAGATAATCCTGCTTGCGCTCTTCGCTCGAAAGCTCGACCCCATCGTCATCGACGTTTCGATGCGTTACCGCCAGGACAGTCTCGAGGATATCCGTGCCGAACTTCTCACCGATCCGCTGCTCGAGCATATCGCGCGTGTAGCCGTCCTGTACGCAGTCCTCGACTACGTCGTGGAGGATTCCGGCAACTACGGTTCGCTCGTCCCGGTTATACCGGGCGAGGATCATCGCGACGTTCGCCGGATGCGTGAGGTAGGGAAGCTTCGTGCCCTTGCGGACCTGCCTGTCGTGATGCTTTGCGGCGAAGGCAAATGCGTGATTCACGATATCGGAGTAGCCTTTCGTTTTCATCAGTGCCTCCCGAACCAGCCGACGACTTTCTCCAGACCTTCGCGATCGGTGTCGTCGAAGGCGGCAATGCGGTCCGAGTCCACATCGAGCACCGCGATCAGGGCACCGGATCCATCAAACACCGGAACGACGATCTCGGATCGCGATCTCGGATCACACGTGATGTGACCATCGAACGCACTGATGTCGGCAACGATTACCGTTCGCCGTTCGGCGGCAGCGGTCCCGCATACGCCTTTCCCGAATTGAATCTCCATGCAGCCGAGTGTGCCCTGATAGGGGCCGATACGGAGAAGGCGGCCAGGCTCTGCTACCCGATAGAACCCGGTCCACAGATGATCGAACCCGTGGTGGATGAGCGCGCTGATCGTCGCCATCGCGGCGACTTCGTCATGCAGCCCCTGCAGCACCGCATCCACCTGCACGCTGAGTTCCTCGTACGCTTCGGTGCGTGGCATCCCGCGGAGATCGATTATCGTTTCAGCCATCAGAGCTCAGCGCGCCTCCGCGAGTGTTGAAGTGCCTGGATTTCTCGTCCTGCGAGGCGGCTCGGGCTCGTCCTGAGCCTCTATCACCGGCATGTCGTCTTCCCACAGTACGATTCCGTGAATCCGGAGGCCGAGCGCACGAAGTTTCTCGACAGATCGCCTGATCCGCGCGATTCTCGTGTAAGCGACCCGGGCGCACAATACTACGTCCGGCCCGGGGATGATGCTCTCCGGCCCCCTCAGGAGATATTCGGTCGGCGCCGCAATCACGACAAGGTCATACCTGCGCTCCATGCGCGCGAAATCGCCCCTTATACGCTCGGCAACTTCGCTCGATGCCGGCTTGCGACGGCGCGCGCCACTGGGCAGGATGTCGAGCGGGCGATCACGGCCGATGGTTATCTGAACCGTCGCCTCCGCCCAATCTGCCGTTCCATCCATGATGGCGGAAAGGCCGGGGTTCGAGGGTATCCTGAAAACAGCGGCAATGGTGGAACTGGCAGGGTCAACGTCGACGAGCAGGGTGCTCCGGGCCTCATATGCCGCGGCCGCCGCAATGTTCGCGGCAACCGTGGCTACGATGGCCGCTTCGTCTCCGGTGACTGTCACGACAGGCACATTTGCGCCGGTCGCCGCGAGGTGCAGGTAAAGTCTCCGATATCCTTCCGAGACGACGTCGATGAGCGGAGGATCCGATGCATCGGCCTCACGCCTGCTCCGCTCGGCGAGTATCTCGGTCGGCTCGATCACCGTGAGCACCCTGACGCCCGATACATTTTCCGCTTCCCGCGCATCTGCTACGCTGGGGTTCCTCAGTTCGATAACGAGCGATGTCGCGAACCCGGCTGTCAGTGCCAGGACGAACGCTGCGGCCAGCATTGCCAGCGGGGGAGCGCCCACGCTCGCGAGCTGGCGAGCCCGCGCGGCCTCCTTGTCGATGCGCTCGTTTGTCGCCCTTGTCTGCGCAAGCGTCGCCATCGAGCTAGCGTATGTCTGCTCGGCGTCTGCTTTCTGGGCGAGGTAGGCGGAAGTGTCGACGAGAATGCGGGGTGGGGGAGGGGGGGGCGGCGGGCGAAGAGTTGCAAGCTCCTGGCGGAGCACCTGCCTCCTTGCCTCAGCGACTGCCTGAATCGAGCGACCGATGGCTGTGGCCCGTGAGGTGAGGGCTACATACACGGGGTCGACACCGCCGACCGTTCCGAACGCGTCACGCTCCCGCTCGATCTCCGCGAGCTGATCGAGCAGGGGCTGCACCTGCGGGTCGCTTGCCAGCGGTGCCGCCGTAGCAAGTGATCTGTATGACGAGGGAAGGGGCGCGTT
Source organism: Gemmatimonadales bacterium (assembly GCA_038208015.1). GTDB lineage: Bacteria > Gemmatimonadota > Gemmatimonadetes > Gemmatimonadales > Gemmatimonadaceae > UBA4720. Next base: position 44,126 of record JBBQZF010000001.1, on the reverse strand, counting down.
GTTGGCGCGATCGATCAGCGTGCTGAGTGTCACGACGTCGCGCGATAGCGCCTGCCGCCTCACGATGGCTTCCGGCGGAAACGTATCGACGACCTGCACCACCGGCTGGGCGACGACCGTCCGCGCCACCACGAGTGCGGAGTCGGCCGCGGCAATTTGAGCAGCTGCCCTGTTGCGATCAGCGACGACGCGACCAGAATCCGGTCTTTCCTCGAGGGTCGCTGAAACCTGCACGGCAGCCCTGGTCGCCTGCCTCGGCACCAGCACGAACGCCATCAGCGCGCCGATGAACACCAGGCCTCCGATAATTCCCATCACCGCGAACCGGCGGGATGCGTTCCTGGAGCGTGCGGACATCCACCAGTAGCTGGCGCTTCCAAAGGGACGGCTCATATCACTTCAAATATGCAAGGTGAGCGCCCGTGATGAGGGGCGAAGAAAAACGGGGGCATCCTGAGATGCCCCCGCCCTTCCATCGCCCTGCTGCCGGAGCTACTGAACGGTGATCTCGCCCTTCATTCCAAGCGCAAGATGCGGGGTGCAGTAGTAGGGGTACTTTCCAGACGGGATATTGGCGAACGAGACGGTGATCGTCTCGCCTGCGTTCATCTTCATCGTGCTCGAGAGCTGTCCCATCTTCTCGGAGATGTTCGCGTCAAGCTGGCCCTGTACGGCGGCGGGAACGGTCGCCGGATCGAAGGCGACGTTGTGCGGGCCTCCGCTGACCATGATGAACTTGATTCCGTCGCCCGGCTTTACAGTGATGTTCGCCGGCTCGTAGCGATAGCCCTGGGCATCGCCGAGCATTCTTACTTCATGAGTGGTGCCCGTGATCGGCGCCATGGTGCCAGTACCACCGGCCGGCATGCCGGCGGCGGGGGCAGCCGCAGGCGACGTATTGTCGATCGCGACGCCGGACGTGTCAGCAGCTGCATTGTCACCGCCGGCGCATGCGCCGAGGACGACAGCGCTCGCAACGAGCGCAATTCCGTAAAACCGCATTCTAGAGGCCTCCAAAGCCGAACTAGTTACAAAAAATTGACCGGGATATCCCGTCCACGAGGAGCCTCGGGGACATTGTGAACTTATTCACAAGCCCCCCTTAAAGCAACGCGGGTCACTCACCCCTAGAACTGTGTCATCAGCTCCCGTCTGACGCTCCGCGGATCTCCCACATACGCAAACCGGATCCCCTTCATGTACCGGCGCGCAACCCGCCTGACTGCCTCGGGAGTCACGCTTCGCAACTCCTCGACGAAGCGCTCGGCCGTCCTGTAATCGCCGCGGTAGAGCTGGGCTCGCGCAAGGAAGTTCGCCTGCGCATCGTTCGTCTCGTTATCGAGGAAGTACTCGGTGAGAAACTGCCGCTCCAGCCGCTCGAGACCCGAGGGGTCGAGCAGGCCTTCCTGGAGCTCGCGGACAGCGCTCCGCATCAGCTTCAGCGTCGTATCGGGCGCTACAGTCGAAACTGAGAGCCCCCCTGCGGTGGCAGCCTTGTCGAGGAACGGGGAATGAACGTCGTAGGTGAGGTTCTGCCGGGTCCTTATCTCTGCGAACATGCGACCCGTCAGCACCGACGTGGCTATCCGCAGTGCGTGGTAATCCTCGCTGCTTGCCAGCGGACCGCTGAAGTAGCCAAGGATGTAGTTGGTCGGCAGGTCCCGCTGTTCGATGACCACCGCTGACTCGCGCTCCGGCACCCGGTCGGGCAGTGTCCACGTGTAGCTGCCCTGGGGCAGGGCGGCGAGGGTGCTGTTGACTAGTCGCTCGATGTGTGGACGGTCCACGTTCCCGACCACTACCAGGAGCATCCGTGATTTCACGAACTGGCCAGCGTGATATTCGCGCAATGCCTTCACGTCGATGGAGGAGATCGACGCCTCGGTCCCCACGACGGGCACACCATAAGGATGCCCCGAGAACGCAATGCTGTCTGCGAGAAACTCGGCGAGCGCGTCTGGGTTGTCACGTCGCTGGCGGATTCCGGCAATGAACTGCGACTTGATCAGCGCGACGTCTGCCGGATCCAGCGTTGGCTGCATCACCCGGTCGGCAAAGATCGCCCACGTCGAATCGAATACCTCGCGCGACGTCCGGATTCCGAACATCGTCCAGTCGTCTGCCGGCGACGTGGTTATCTCGCTCCCGAGCAATGACATCTTCCGGCGAAGTGTCGCCCGGGGGTATTTCCTCGTCCCGCGGTCGGAAATCTCGAGCAGCAGCGGTTCGATTCCGGCGTTAGCCGCAGTTATCTGGCGCGATCCGCCGAGCAGGTAGAGGTTGGCCGCAACGACATTGTTCGCATCGCTTTGCCGCAGGATCACGCGAATGCCCCCCACGTCGAAGCTCGTCGTCATCGTGGACAGCGCGAGTGCAATCGAAAGCAGCATCAGTTGGCTCCTCTCGACTTCAGCTCGTCGGTGGTCAGCGCCAGCGAGCGCCTGGAAGCGGGATCGATGAGGATTCCCGTGATGCGCGGCTTCCCAACGATGTATTTCGAAGCGTAACCCTTCAGGTCGTTGATTGTCTGCTGTGCCATGTTGTCAACGTAGCCCATGTAGTACTCGAGATCCGCGACGCTCCACCAGAAGCCGAGTGTGTGCGCGAAGCTCGAAGCGCGCTCACGATCGAATGCCGACGATACGCTGCGATGTGCCTTTACTGCTGCGAGCTCCTGCGGATCGAAGTATCCGTCACTGGTGAACCGGGCGATCTCCGCATCGAGTGCGTCGAGCGCCTTCCTGAGATTTTCAGGCGAAGTCTGCCCGCTTATCGTGATCGGGCCGACGTGGTTGAGCGTGTAGTAGTTGACTCCCATGCTCTGCCAGAGACCGGTGTCGACGAGCCGCTGCTGGAAGTTTGAGCCGGGATCGTTCAGGACGTCACTGAAAACGTCAGCCGCATACGTGGCATTTGGATCCTCGCCGACGCTTGGCCCCTGCCACTGGAGAAACACAGTGACCGCGCCGACTCCCGCCTCAACGATTACCGCGTCGTTTCCTGCCAGCGCCGGAATCTTCGGAATTGGGTCGGCGGCAAAGGGGTCAGCCCCTCTTTGCCAGCCGCCGAGCTCACGTTCCGCAGAGGCAAATATTTTCTCCGGATCCACATCACCTGAAACGATGAGCACCGAGTTGTTGGGGACGTAATATTTCCTCTGGATCGTCCGCATCTTCTCCGGCGTTGTGGTGAGAATCACCTGACGGTCACCGATCACGTTCTTCCGGCTGAAGTTCCCGGGATAGAGCAGATTGTCTGTTTCCTGGTTCAGTCTGAAGAAGGGACTCGACTCATTGCGGTCGTATTCGCCGATCACGACCTGCCGCTCACGCTCGAGCTCCCCCTGGCGGAACAGCGGAGCCGTCAGTGCCGCTGCAAGGAAACGTATTCCGGCGTCAACGCTGTCGGCCGAGAGTGTGATGTAGTAGTTGACAACCTCTTCCCTGGTTGTTCCGTTGAAAACCGCGCCAAGCTCTCCCGCGCGGCCGATGAAAGCCTCCGGCTGCGGGTAGCGGGCATTCGACCTGAAGAACATGTGCTCGTACATGTGCGCGAGCCCTGCGTACTCGGGGCTCTGCGTAAACGAGCCGTTCTTTACGTTGACCTCGACAGTCGCCAGCGGGACACCGTGGTTCTCTACCACGATCACCTCGAGCCCGTTCGCCAGAACCTTCCGCTTTATGATCTTCTCGAGCTCGGCCCGCTGGGCCATGAGCGCCGAGGGGACCAGGGCGGCAGCCGCGATGAAGAGAAAAGTGTCGAGCCGGGCGCGACTGCGATTTCTTTGAGTGCCGTTCAACAAGAGCCTCGATGATTGACAAGTACGAAAAACTAGCCGCTCGCCTGAATGAGTCACAGCTGACGCGGAATGAGGTGCTTGCTCCATACACCACATTCCGGATCGGTGGTCCGGCTGACCTGTTCTATTCCACGATGATCGCCGCGGACCTGGCGGCCGCCGTGATAGCCGCGCGGGAGTTGCAGGTTCCGTACTTCGTTCTCGGACTGGGGGCCAACATACTGGTCGGCGACGGAGGTTTTCGCGGGCTTGTCATAAGGAATTCCGCCGCCCATTTCACGTTCTCGGACGATGGAAAGCTCTGGGTCGAGAGTGGGGCCGTGGTGGGTAACCTGATCCCAGAGGCGGTGGAGCGGGGCTGGTCGGGCATCGAACACTATGTCGGGATTCCCAGCACTGTGGGCGGAGCGGTGTGGCAGAACCTTCACTTCCTCGAACCGGAGCCTGAGCGGAAGCGGACGATGTTCATTGCCGACGTTTTTCATTCCTGCGATCTCCTTACCGAGGAGGGCGAGAGAAAGACTGTCGACGCTGATTACATGCAGTTCGGATACGACACAAGCGTGCTGCACCATCGCAGGGACATAGCGCTCGCCGTCACCTTTCAGCTGGAGAAGGGGGATACCGGGGTGATGCACCGCATAATGCAGGAGAACCTGAGCTGGCGCGGCGCGAGGCATCCGTGGCTTCAGTTTCATCCCAGCGCCGGCTCGATATTCAAGAAGATCGAAGGTATGGGCGCGGGCAGGCTGATCGATCAATGCGGGCTGAAAGGCCACCGCAATGGCGATGCGCAGATTTCACACATTCATGCGAACATCATGGTCAACCTTGGCGGCGCAACTGCCCGCGATGTGCGCCAGCTCATCGCCATCGCGCAGGACGCCGTTGAAAAGAAGTTCACCGTCCGCCTCGAGCCCGAGATCAGCTTCATCGGCGAGTTCTAGCGCCCGCTGGCCCCTGCCTCGGCAGCCTCGGTGGCAGCAGTCCACTCATCCAGCGCCTTATCGAGCTGCCGCTTGAGCTTGTCGAGCTCTGTTCCCGCACTCACTGCCCGTTTTTTTCCTTCCTCGGTCATATAGAGGGCAGGGTCTCCCAGCAGCTGCGTCACGTCTGCCACCTTTGCTTCGAGATCCCCGACTTTTTTCTCCGCGGCCTGGGCAAGCTTCTGCGCGTCGCGTCCCGCGCTTCTGCGATCACCCTTGTCGTCCTCCCTGCGCTTGGTCTTCTGCTTCTCGTGCATCCGGCGCAGTGCCTCCTCTTCTGATGCGCAAACGGCTGCAGCATGCGCCCGCTCGCTGCTCACCGTCTCCCACTCCGCGAAGCCGCCCGGGAAGTCGGTGATGCGTCTGTCATGAAGCACCCACACCCGGTCAACGAGGACTCGCAGCAGCTCGCGGTCGTGGCTCACGAGAAGGATTGTCCCGTCGTATTCCTGGAGCGCGTCCTCGAGCGCTTCGATCGATTCGACGTCGAGGTGGTTTGTAGGCTCGTCGAGAATCAGCAGGTTCGCCCGTGACAGTACTATCATCGCGAGCGCAACTCTCGCTCTCTCGCCGCCTGAAAGGCTCGCCGCGCTTCGCTGGACCTCGTCACCCGAGAAGCCGAAGCGCGCAAGGTGGCTCTGGACCTGGCGCCTTTCCCATAGCGGCCGAAGATCCGCAATTACTTCGTACATCGACTTGTCCATCGGGACCTGACTCAGGTCCTGCCTGTAGTAAGCTGCCCTGATCGATCCGCCGAGCCGGAGCTCACCGCTCGATATTTCATGCTCGCCGAGAAGCGTGCGTATCAGGGTGGACTTGCCGGCTCCGTTCGGGCCTATGAGCCCGACAGTCTGCCCGCGCTTGAGCGCTGTGGTGAAGTCCTCGATCAGAACCCTGCCACCGATGCCGATGCTTACATGCTCGGCGACGACGACCTGGTCACCGCCGCGCTCGACGATGTCGAGCCGCAGCGCCATTGTGCCCTCACTTCCGATCGGTGCGCCCAGCCGTGGAAGTCTCGCGAGGAGTTTTCGTCTTCCTTTTGCCTGGCGTGAATTCTGGCCGGCAAGGTTGCGGCGGACGTAGTCCTCCTGGCCGGCGATGAACTTCTGCTGCTTGTCGAACTGACGTTGCTGCGTCAGGCGCCGCTCCTCGCGCTGGAGGACGAATGCCTCGTAGCCGCCGGTATATGCGAACGCGCTGTCGCCCTCGAAATGAAGCACGTGGTCGACGACGTTGGCGAGGAATGCGCGATCGTGACTGATGAGCAGGATCGTCTTGTCAGTCGACCTGAGGTAGCCCTCGAGCCACTGGGTCGTGTCGAGATCGAGGTGGTTCGTCGGCTCGTCGAGCAGCAGTACGTCGGCAGGGCTTACGAGCTGTCGTGCCACACCGAGCCTGCCCCGCTCGCCACCGCTCAGCTGCGTCAGTGGGCGCGTGCGTGCTTCGACCGGGTCGAACCCCAGGCCGTGAAGGACGGCGTCGACGCGGGGGGCAAAGGTGTATCCACCCTCCCTCTCGAATCTCTCGAGGTCACGGTCGTACCGCGCCAGCATCGCCGGCGTCGACCCCTCTCCGAGCTCGCCGATTGCCACGGCCTGGTCAGCGAGCGCCTGCTCGAGGGCCAGAAGATCGGCGAATTGTCCGGCGGCGGCTTCCCATACGGTGGTGGCTCCGCCGAAGTCCCGGTGCTGCTCGAGCAGCGAGACGCGGAGCCCCGGCTGCTTCGAGATCGCTCCTGATGTTGGCTGCTGCGCTCCCGTGATGAGCCGGAAGAGCGTCGTCTTGCCTGTTCCGTTGCGGCCGATGATTCCCCACCTGTCGCCGCGGGCCGCGGTGAAGGTGAGATCCCGGAAGAGGGTTGTGGCGCCGAACTGAACAGAAACGCCGGAGACCGCGACCTGGGTCAATCTGACAACGCCCTTTCACACGCGGCCAGGCATCGCTCGAGAGTCGCGACCGTGTGGTCTCCCATGTGTCCGATCCTGAAGGTCGTGTCGCCAAGTTTTCCGTAACCGGTGGCCACCTGGATCCCCTGTGCTTTCACTTTTGCGACGAACGGCTTCGTCGACACGCCTTCCGGAAGGCGGATTGTCGCCACCGTCGGCGACCTGTGCGCCTCCTCGACGATGTTCTCCCATCCATGGCCTGTTTGTTTTGCCGTTTCGATGAGCCACGAGGTGGTGAGTGCAGACATTTCAAGGTGACGCTCCCAGCGGTTCTCGATTCCTTCGAGCTTCATCGCTTCGAGCTGGACCTCGAGCGCGTAGAGGAGCGAAAAGGCCGGGGTAGCCGGGACCTGGTTGCCTGCCGCATACCGCTCCATCTCGACAATGTCGAAGTAGACGCCGCGGTTCTGGGCACTCTTGGCGAGCCCGATCATTTCCTCTGATGCCGCTGCGAAGGCGAGTCCGGGGGGAAGGGCAAAGGCCTTCTGGGATCCGGTTAGAACATAATCTAACCCCCAGTCATCAAACCGGAGTTCCGCGCCAGCCAGGCCGCTGACGCTGTCGATCATGCAGAGCACGCCACGGGAATGAGCGGCATCCGAGAGAGCCCTCACGTCGTTGAGCGCCCCGGTTGAGGTCTCGGAGTGTGTCGCGGTAATTGCCCGGTAGTCACCTTTCGACAGGCGATCGTCGAGCCCGTCCACGGGGTGGACCGACCCCCACGGCACCTCATACCTGTCGACGTCCCGGCCACACATCTCGGCGATGTGGGCAAAACGCTCGGAGAATGCTCCGTTAACCAGGGACAATATCCGCCCTGACGGGATCGCCCTGATCGCCGCCTCCATCAGGCCGGTGCCCGACGAGGCAGCGACGTAGACCGGGCGCCGGGTGAGAAATACGTGGCGAAGGCCATCCTGAAGCCTCGCGAAAAGCTCCTCGAACTCCGCGCTCCGATGGGGAATCATCGGCTTCAGCATGGCGGCGAGAACTTCCTTTCTCACCTCCGTAGGCCCGGGAAGGAAGAACGTGCCGAAATCGTTATCTGTTCGCATTCTCCAACCTAGCAGGTCCTATTTCCATTGCTTCCATGCATCTTCGGCAAGCCCGATACTGAACTGGTTGCCGCTTCTCACGAGAGGGACCCTGAGAATCAACGGCTCCTCCACGAGCCTGGCGAGCCAGGTATCATCAGACATCCGCGCATGCCTCAGGCCCAGATCCTGGTACCTGGCCGACAAAGCGTCGATCAGGGCTCCGACACCGAACTTCTGCGCAAAGCGCCTTAACTCGCCCAGCGATGCCGGTCGCTCATTGAGGTCGACGAAGTGTGTCTTTATTCTCCGCTCCGAGAAGAAGCGCAGGGCTTTTCTCGTATCCGAGCTCTTTCTCGTCCCGAAGATCTGTACTTCCATTTGCTCGAGAGAAAAGTGTTGAAGCCTGACTATGAGGCGCCGTGGTGGCTGCCCGGACCCCACCTCCAGACCCTGTGGGGAAAACTCTTCCGCCGCCCTCCGATACAGCCTACGAAAGCAGAACGTCTCGACACACCTGATGGCGATTTCCTCGACATTCACCACCTCGAGGGACCGCCGGGCGCGCCACTGCTCGTGCTGCTCCACGGACTCGAGGGCGGACTGCGCTCACATTATATCCAGGGACTGCTTGGAGAAGCGAGAGTTCGCGGCTGGCGCGGCGCGGTAATCATCTTCCGCTCGTGCGGAAACGAGATGAACCGGGCACGGCGTTCCTACCATTCGGGCGAGACGAGCGACCTCGATTTCGCCATCACTCATCTCACCAGGCAGTCGCCCGGCTCGCCGGTCCTCCTCGCCGGAGCATCACTCGGCGGCAACGTGCTTCTGAAGTATCTCGGAGAGCAGGGAAAGGGCGTCCCCTCGCAGATAAGGGGCGCAGTGGCGATCTCCGTTCCGTTCGATCTCGCCCGGTCTTCCCGTCACATCGGTCTCGGCTTTGCGCGAGTATACCAGCATCACTTCCTGCGCTCGCTGCGCCGCAAGGCGCGGGCGAAGGCTGCCATGTACCCTGGCATGTTTCCCGTGGAAAAGCTCGCGACAGTGCGGACGATGTACGATTTCGACGACTCCTTCACGGCGCCGGCCCACGGATTCCTCGACGCAGAAGATTACTACCGGAAATCCAGTTCGCTGGGATGGATCGGGCATATTAGTATCAACACGTTACTATTAAGTGCGATTGACGATCCCTTCCTCCCTGAGCAGGTTCTCGATGAGGTGCGCGATGTCGCGAAAGGGAATCGCTTTCTGCACATCGAGTTCAGCAGACAGGGGGGTCACGTCGGATTCGTGACGGGCACGAACCCTTTCCGCCCGACCTATTTTCTCGAGAAGCGTGCAGGTGATTTTCTTGCAAGACAGCTCGAGCCGGCCCCGGCCAGCCTGTGATTCGAACCCGAGGAGGATGCCGATGTATCGCCTGACCGCTCGTATAGCCGCAGCGTTGTCCCTTGCGGGCATCGCCGCCTGCACCGCCGGCCGGAGTAATACTCCCGCAACGACGCCACCGGCAGACGTGACCGAATCCCGCACACGGCTTGCTGCCTCTCCACGCCATGGTGAATGGGTGATGGTTTCGGCGGGAGCGGACAGTGTTCGCGCTTGGATAGTCTATCCTGAACGCACTACAAGGGCTCCGGTGGTGGTCGTCGTTCACGAGATCTTTGGTCTCACTCCATGGGTCCGCGCAGTAGCCGACCAGCTTGCGGCTGACGGATTCATAGCCATTGCGCCTGACCTGCTAACCACGAAGAATCTTCCGAATCCCACCGACAGCGTGCCGGGCGATCTCGCGACAGCGGCGATAAGAACCCTCGACCCCCGTGACGTGCATCGCCAGATATCGGCAGTCGCCAGCTACGCGATGGCCCGGCCGGCAGCGCTTCCGCGCTATGGAATTGTCGGGTTCTGCTGGGGAGGCTCTGTTTCGTTCGAGCACGCCATTCGCTCACCCGGCCTTGGCGCCTCGGTCGTCTACTACGGCTCATCACCGCCAAGCGCCTCGTTGGGCTCGATCAACGCTCCGGTGCTTGGACTGTATGGCGGAAGCGACGCACGCGTCAACGCCACGATCCCTGCCGCCGACTCGACGATGAGGGCGCTCAACAAGACTTTCACGCACCACATATATGAGGGGGCGGGACACGGCTTCCTCCGCAACCAGGCGGGGCAGGAAGGTGCGAACCTCAGCGCAACCCAACAGGCCTGGCCCGCGACAGTGTCGTGGTTCCGCCGTCACCTCGGCGCTTAGCGAATGATCGTGAAGATCCTGTATCTCTCTGTCTTTCTCGCTGGTCTGGCGCTAGCCGTCAGCTCAATGCTGCACGGAGTTGAACGATGGCGGCGACGACGCTCCGGGAAGCCGTCACCGGTGCTCAATCCGCCTGCGGTTGCAGCGCTGCTTGCAGGATTCGGCGCATGCGGCTACCTGCTTTCGACCCGCACTGCTCTCGCGCCGCTGGTGATCCTCGGGATTTCCCTGGCAACAGGCGGTGCCTCGATCACCGGGATGATATTCCTCATGGCCAAGTGGGCGCTTCGCCCGCCTGAGCACCCGATGGTCGCGGAAGAAGACGAGATAAACGGCCAGGTAGCGACAGTCTCACGCACGATCGAGCCTGACGGGCCAGGCGAGATAACCTGGTTCGCGTGGGACGCAATGCACGTACTCCCCGCGCAAAGCCTCGACGGCTCGATTGTCGCTGAAGGAACCGAGGTAGTCATCGACACCGTGCGAGACGGCATTGCGCAGGTCGAGCTGTGGTCAGTCGTCGAGCAGAGACTCTAGAGGCTACATCGCATAAAGCCTGAGCCAGCCGGGCCAGTTGCCACTCAGCTCGAACACATCCTCGAAGTAGGCAAGACCGCTCGACTCGAGGTACTCCATGATGGGCCCGACCATGTCGTCTGACGGCAGGGGCCCGATGGCGATGAGTCCTCCCTCCACCCTGAACTCCGCATCGGTAAGGTTGAATCGCTGATCTATCTCGCCGCGAGTCAGCCCTTCGCGCTCGAAAGCTTCTTTCCTGATAAAGATCGTCGCGCGTCCGTCATCTACAGATAGTGGCATCCCTTTCCTTGTTTGCTGTGTGTAATTGCGGTTTCAGATTCGTCTGCGTGAACCCCTCTGCGCCCTCTTTGCCGTAGCCCCTCTGCGCCTCTTACATTCAAAGGTATGACCCCCAGCCCGAGCACGCCCCCGGCAGAGGCACGATTCAACGTGCTTGTAGTAGGTGCCGGACACGCAGGCACCGAGGCAGCAGTCGCAGCTGCCCGACTTGGCGCGCGTGTCGGCCTTGTCACGAGCTCGCTCGAGACGATCGGCCAGATGTCGTGCAATCCGGCAATCGGCGGAGTCGCAAAGGGAACAGTCGTGCGAGAGGTCGATGCACTCGGGGGCATCATGGGCCGGGCGACAGACCTGGCAACGCTTCAGTTCAGGATGCTCAACCGCAGCAAGGGGCCGGCGGTCTGGGCACCTCGTGCCCAGTGTGATCGCGGGCTCTACCGGCGGGCTGTCCGGTCGCTGATCGAGGAGCACCAGAACCTTCAGACGATTCAGGGGACTGTAGCCAGCCTCATTTTCGATTCATCCGGATCCTGCGTGCAGGGAATCAGGACACTTGAAGGCCGGGTCTTCGCCAGCCAGTGCGTCATCATTACCACCGGCACCTTTCTGCGCGGCCGCATTCACATCGGCACCGGGACGAATCTCGCCGGCGGCAGGGCGGGAGAAACCTCGGCGACGCACCTTGCCGAGCAGCTCGAATCAGCGGGGCTGGGGGTAGAGCGTTTCAAGACCGGGACACCGCCGCGAATCGACGGCCGCTCGGTCGACTACTCGAAGCTCGAGCGCCAGGACAGCGAGATCGACCAGTTCGACTATTCCTGGTCTCACTTCTGGACCACTCCGCGAGTGAGCGGCAGCGGAACACGTCACCCCGGCCAGCTTCCGTGCTGGGTAACTCACCTCGAAGGACCTGCAAAAGACATCATCCGCGAGAACATTGCGAAATCAGCGATGTATGGCGGTGCAATCACGGCTCGCGGCCCGCGTTATTGTCCGTCAGTCGAGGACAAGGTCGTGCGTTTCCCTGAAGCAGAACGACATCAGCTTTTTCTCGAGCCGGAAGGTCACGACACGAGCGAGCTTTACGTGAACGGCCTGTCAACTTCACTTCCCGCTGAAGTTCAGCTCGATATCATGCGCACAATTCCCGGACTCGAGAATGTGCGAATGAACCGGGCGGGATATGCGATCGAGTACGACTACTATCCGCCGACGCAGCTCGACTCGACGCTGCAGGTGAAGGCCATCGAAGGTCTCTACTTTGCGGGCCAGATCAACGGAACCACCGGATACGAAGAGGCCGCGGGACAGGGCGTGCTCGCCGGACTGAACGCCGGACTTTCGGCACTTGGCCGGGAGCCGCTGACGCTGGGACGGGAGACATCGTACATCGGGGTACTCGTCGACGACCTCGTGACCTGCGGTGTGGATGAGCCGTATCGTCTCTTCACTTCGCGCTCAGAGTTCCGGCTCACAGTTCGGCAGGACAACGCGTTACAGAGACTTGGCGGAATTGCTGCGAGTCTCGGGCTCTATTCAGCAGACGAGGAAAACGTCGTCGAAAGCAGGGCAGATGAAGAGCGGCGAATTCATGAGCTCGCCGGCTCGAGAAGCATCACTCCTGTTCAGGCGGGACCTTCACTCGAGTCCGCCGCGAGCACACCACTCGCGCACGCAGTAAAGATCATCGATGTCGCCAGGCGTCCAGGTGTATCACTCGAATCGCTACTCACCGCCGCTGGAGCATCGACCGATTTCTCCGCCGAGTCGCTGCTGTCCGTGGATCTCGAGATCAAGTACTCGGGTTATTTCGACAGGGAACGCGCACAGGCGGACCGGATGCGCCAGATGGGTGAATTTTCAATTCCTTCGGGCCTTGATTACGCGGCAATGAACTCCCTTTCCCATGAAGCAAGACAGAAGCTTCAATCGATTCAACCGCGCACGCTGGCGCAGGCTACCCGGATTCCCGGTGTAAGTCCGAGCGATATTCAGAACCTCGTCGTCGAGATCGAGAGAAGACGCTCGAAGGTCACGGCATAGGGTCAGATTGCCGGCTCGACACGTGAGCGGGCTCTCCCGTTCCACTGAAGCATCAGCACCGCGCACGCAATCAACGCTCCGCCGGCCAGTGTCGCAGCGGTGAATGGCTCACTCAGTATCAACACCCCGAGCATCGCAGTAAAGAACGGCTCGATCGTGGCGATTATAGACGTTCTCACGGGCCCCAGGGTACGCAGCCCCGAAATGAGTGCAACAAAAGCCAGCACTGTTCCTACAATCGAGAGCGTGAGCAGCAAAGCCCATATCGATGGCGTTTCCGGGAATCGCAAATTCCCTGTCAGGGCAGCTGAAAGGACGAACGATACGAGCACTCCGGCCACGAGATAGAAAGTTGACGCAAGAGGGGTAATCCCTTTCTGCAGCCGGTGAAGCGCCGGCAGGTATAACGCGTAAAGAAATGCTGTTCCCAGTGCCAGCATCACTCCGATCGGATTGAGCGCTGCCGAGAACGGCGCGCCGACCATCACTGTGATCCCCGCCATTGCAACCGCGAGAGAGATGAAACGCGGAAATGTGAGCTCCTCGCGACCTGTAACTGCTGCGATTACGGCGACCCATGCCGGATACGTATAGAAGAGAAAACCAAGCGGCCCCACCGGGAGATAGTCGAGCGCGCGAAGGGAGAAGTAGGTGATTATCGCCTGCCCGCAACCTCCGATGATCATGAGACGCAACGCCTGTCGCACCGTGATTGACGATCTCATCCAGGGGCGAGCGAGGGCGGCAAGCACTACCGCTGCCAGGAAGTATCGCCACACCATCGCCGGCAGAAGCGGCAACCCGGCCCGGGTCACGAGCAGCGTCAGGGTGGTCAGCGACCCGAAGCAACACGCCGAGAGCACGATCAATGCAGTTGCTCGTGACACTGAGCGACCCTCAGATCTCATCGCCCAAATCTACGCATGCCTGTTGCAGGTAACTCCGGGTGCCGGCTGGCTTGCAACTCGAGCGTAAAGCATTTTCACGTCGGTTGCAGGCGACAGATGACGAAAAGGAGGATTGAACGTGTCGAACAGAATGGTCGAGTTTCGCGCTAATGGACGCACCGCAAGTGGCTATCTCTCGCTGCCGCAGCAGCCAGGCCCGGGGATTGTCGTAGTGCAGGAATGGTGGGGCCTTGTTGGACACATCAAGGACCTGGCTGACCGCTTTGCGGCGGAGGGATTCGTCGCGCTGGCTCCAGACCTCTACAACGGCGAGGTGACAAAGAGTCCCGACGCCGCGGGGAAAATGCTCATGGCCCTGAACATCGGAGAGGCCGCGAAAGACATGAAGGGTGCCGCCGAATATCTGCTCGAGCTCGACGAAGTAAATCCGAAGAAGGTTGGGATTCTCGGATTCTGCATGGGCGGCCAGCTCGCACTCTACGCAGCAACAGAGTTTCCTCAGCAGTTCTCAGCCGGCGTTGACTTTTATGGCATTCACCCGAATGCACAGATCGACCCGTCGAAGCTTCAGGTGCCGGTGCAGGCACATTTTGGAAAGCGCGACCACACAGTCCCCGAGGAGTCAGCAAGAGCGCTCGTGGAGTCGATCGAGGCGAGCGGGAAATCAATCGAAGCACATTTCTACGATGCGGACCACGCATTCTTCAACGACACGCGACCGGAGGTCCACAATCGTGAGGCTGCAGCCCTCGCGTGGACACGAACGCTGGTATTCCTGAAGCAGCACCTGAAATAGGGTCGTTCCTGTTGTGCAAGTCGGGAAGCGGCTGACGTCTTACAGGCAGAGCGAACATCCTTCTACAGAGAGAAACATGAAAAGATTGATTATAGCAGCATCTTTCGCAGTCGTCGCGCCATTAAGCGCGCAGCAAGGCGCCACTAATGCGCCATTTCCACAGATTTCCGTCGGGTCAAGGGGTGAGGTGAAGGTTACTCCTGATCGGGCGAACATCCAGATAAGCGTACAGACCCGGGCGGCCACTGCGGCTGCTGCGGCCACCGAGAACGCCAGCCGCCAAAAAGCTGTCATCGATGCGCTTCGTGCCTTGGGGCTCAATGCGAACCAGATCTCGACTGTCGGCTACAATGTGATGCCCGAGCAGCGGTACGAGCCGAATCGCGAGCCTGTCGTAATCGGGTACAATGTGACGAACACAATTTCCGTCGAGGTCACCGACTTGAACATGGTCGGGCGAATCATAGACACTTCGATAGCGCGTGGAGCGAACATGATAACCTCGCTCAACTTCTACGCGTCCAATACGGAGGCCGCCCGCCGGGAGGCGATCGCGACTGCGATCCAGAGAGCTCGCCTTGACGCCGATGCAGCAGCTCGAGCGGCGGGCGGCACAATTGGCGGACTCCTCGAGGTGAGCATCGGGGCTTATTTCCCGCCACCTCGTCCAAATGAATATGCAATTCAAGTCACCGGTGCACGCATGGCTGATACGCCAATCGAGCCTGGCAACCAGACTCTCTCGGTTAACGTAAGCACCCGCTGGAGCTTCATTGCCGGGGGCGGTCAGTAGAAAGGGTCGGGCCAGTGGGGTCGGGGAGGGGATTTTTCACGTGAAACACTCTGGGTGCCTCTCCCCGACGCTGTCGCTGGCCAGTACATTCCCCGTTCCCTCCATAAGAACGGTTGCCCGTGGGTCGCGTCATTGCAGTTGCAAACCAGAAAGGCGGCGTTGGTAAGACTACGACAGCCGTAAATCTTGCTGCCAGTCTGGCTGCGGCCGAACAGCGCACGCTTCTAATAGATGGAGATCCGCAGGGCAACGCGACGAGCGGCATCGGAATTCAAAGGGCGGATCTCGAGGCAACCCTTTACGATGTCCTGATCGGCGAGCTCCCGATCACGTCGGTGATTCTCAAAGGAGTTCACTTCGAGCAGCTCGATGTGGTTCCGGCTACATCGGATCTCGCGGGAGCTGAGGTTGAGTTGATCGACAAGGAAGATCGCGCAACGGCAATGCGGCGCGCGATCGAACCAGTCAGGAACGACTATGACTTCATCCTCATCGACTGTCCGCCTTCCCTTGGCCTCATCACTCTCAACATGCTTGGTGCTTCGGACGCGGTGCTTATTCCTCTCCAGTGTGAATACTACGCGCTCGAGGGATTGTCACAGCTCCTGAACACTGTCCACCGGATTCAGCATGGCGTCAATGAATCGCTTTCAATCACAGGGGTTCTTCTGACGATGTACGATGCACGCCTCAATCTTTCCCGGCAGGTTGCCGCTGACGCCAGGGAGTACTTCGGAGAAACCGTCTTCGAAGCTGTGGTACCACGTAATGTCAGGCTCGCTGAAGCGCCGAGCTTTGGAAAGCCGATCATACTCTACGACATCGGATCGGTGGGAGCGAAAGCATATATGAACGTCGCCAGAGAGTTGATCATGCGTACTTCCGAGGATGTGACGAATGCCTCCTGAGAAATCAAGCCGGCGCTTGGGACGCGGCCTCGACGCCCTGTTCAATGCGCCAACTTCAGCCTCTGCCTCGCGGATCCCAGCCGAAAGTGCGCTGAGAGACATTCCGGTTGGAGAAATATCCCCGAACCCTTTCCAGCCTCGAAAAAATTTCAGTTCTGCCGAGCTTCTCGAGCTTGAGGAGAGCCTGAAGGCGAGTGGGTTGCTTCAGCCGGTGACTGTCAGGCCGGCGAAGAGCGGGAGCGGCTACGAGCTCGTTGCTGGGGAACGCCGCCTGCGGGCGGCCACAAATCTCGGATGGGCGACTATCTCCGCCGTCGTCAAGGACATGCCGGATCGTGAGATTCTCACCCTGGCGCTCGTTGAGAACCTTCAGCGGTTTGACCTGAACCCAGTCGAAGAAGCGGAGGGATACCACAGGCTCATTCGCGAGTTCGAGTACACGCAGCAGACCGTTGCCGACATGGTGGGAAAGGATAGGTCGACCGTAGCGAACGTGATACGGATTCTGAACCTGCCGGCTCCGATCAGGGAAATGGTTCAGGACGGGCGCCTGACAGCTGGACAGGCACGCCCGCTCATCGGCATGGACGATGAAAAGCGAGCCATCGGGCTCGCTAGGGAAATCGCTGAACACGGCTGGAGTGCTCGCGAAGTAGAGCGCAGGGTGAGGGAGGTTCCCGTCGCGCCGGGGCTGGTCAAGCGGGGCCGCCCGAAGAAAGAGGACAACCGGTCTGCCGATGTCCGCAGTATCGAGGAGCGACTTCGCAAGCACCTTCAGACTGATGTTTCAGTAACGCTCAAGGCAGGAAACCGCGGATCTGTGGTGATGGGGTTTTATTCTGCGGAGGATCTCGAGCGTCTCATCGAAACAATGGGGGTACCCGATGTTCGACAGTGACCTTAACAACGAGCTATCTTGTTGGCTTACAATAACTTAAAGCTCTCGAATATGACGCGGTTCCGCCGGTTCTCAACAGTTGTCTGCGCGGCCTTGGCTATCTCGGCTTGCTCGAGAGGCGGCGAAGCTGACTCTGGCGCAGAGTCGTTCCGGGTCGCCTTGCTGACTCCGGGACCCATCTCCGACAAATCATGGAATGCAGGCGCGTATGCCGGTTTAATGGCCATTCGCGACAGCATGGGCGCAAGCGTATCTCACATTCAGACTCGCACTCCTGCAGAGTTCGACGAGAACTTCAGGCAATACGGCGCAAAGGGGTTCGATCTCGTATTCGGCCATGGATTCGAGTTCCAGGATGCTGCACTCCGCGTTGCCCCGAGCTATCCCCACACCGTTTACATAACGACTTCAGGAACCAGCGTGGCCTCCAATGTTGGAGGAGCGGAGTTCGCGTTCGAAGAATCGTCATATCTGGCCGGCATGGTGGCTGGAACCATGACCACCTCGAACGTTATCGGAATCATCGGAGGAACGGAGCTGCCTCCTGTGAAAAGGAGTTTTGCCGCGTTTGAGCAAGGAGCGAGAAGAACCAATCCGCGAGCACGATTTCTCCTTTCATATATCGGAAACTGGGACGACGTGAGCGCCGGCAAGGAGCAGGCTATCGCTCAGATAAGCCGGGGTGCGGATGTGATTTTCCAGAACGCTGATGCTGCAGGGCTGGGCGTTTTCCAGGCGGTGAAGGAGGCAAGGGGGGTCCTTGCAATCGGATCGAACTCGAACCAGAACGACATTGTTCCCGAGTCAACGATAGGAAGCGTTGTGATAGATCTGCCGAAGGCGTTTCTCCTGATCGCGCGAGAGGTGCAGGCAGGGGGCTTTTCAGGACGAGTCTTCAGCCTCGGTCTCGATGATGATGTCGTGACGTTCGTGCCGAACCCGGCGCTTGCGTCGAAGATTCCCTCGAGCGTGATGGCAGCCGTCGACTCGGCAGCCCGGCAGATGATGGACGGGACCTTTACTGGCCTTCTCCCGGATTCAATGCGCGTGGAATCAGGCCGGTGACTACGACGGCAGAGGTGGTGCGGTATCTCGATGACATCCTCGAGACCGACTCAGTCCCTGATTACCCGAACGCGCTGAACGGACTCCAGGTGCAGAACAGCGGGAGGATCACAAGGGTTGCTGCGTGCGTCGATTTCTCGGGAAAGGCGACACAGGCGGCGATCGATGCGACTGCTGACTTCCTGCTCGTTCATCATGGAATGTTCTGGCCGGGCGCGAGGCCACTGACAGGACCTTTTTACGACAGCATCAGGAAGCTTCTGCAAAACGACGTGGCCGTCTACTCCACGCATCTTCCGCTCGACAGGCATCCAGAATTTGGTAACAATGTGCTACTATCAGAGGAGCTTGGGATAACACCGTCGGGAGAGTTCGCGAGCTACAAGGGGAGGTCAATCGGCGTGCGGGGGGAATCCGATGTCGGTACAGCTGATCTCGTTGCGAGGGCCGGCGCTTTTGCAGGGATGCATGGCGGAAGTGTTGTAGCAACCCCTTTCGACGGCGAGCGGCGAACGCTGAGGTGGGCCATCTGCACGGGAAGCGGTGCTTCGGCAGAAACTCTCCAGGAAGCAGTCGCGACCGGGATCGACACGTTGATCGTTGGCGAAGGCCCTCACTGGACCGCAGTGGATGCGCTGGAGCTCGGCATCACCATCATCTACGCAGGCCATTACGCTACGGAGACCCTCGGCGTGAGCGCCCTGGCGCAGCACCTCGCGGAACGCTTCGGGCTGGACTGGACGATGATCCATGCACCTACTGGCCTGTAACTTAGTACCATAGTGGCTTTTATTAGATGAGTGAAGTCGCTCTCGATCTGCGCGGAATCTCAAAACGGTTCGGGTCGGTCGACGCGCTCGATGATGTTTCCTTCTCAGCCAGGCGTGGTTCCATTCACGCCCTCCTCGGAGAGAATGGCGCAGGCAAGACTACGCTCATGCGGATCGCGTTCGGCATGCTCCAGCGTGATTCCGGAAGCATCGCCGTAAACGGCATCGCCATGGACCCGCGTTCCCCAGCCGACGCCATAGCAGCTGGCGTCGGCATGGTTCACCAGCAGTTCTCGCTCGTACCGCAGATGACGGTAGCTGAGAACGTGGCTCTTGGCGGTCGCGGCCGATTCCGCCCCGACATCGTGGCAAGGCGGATCGCCGATGTTGGCAGAAGAACCGGGCTCACGATAGACCCGCTGCGACGGGTCATGGACCTGGGAAGCGCGGAGAGACAGAAACTCGAGATCATCCGCATCCTCGCGCATGACGCAGACATCCTCATCCTCGACGAGCCGACCGCCGTGCTCACTTCACAGGACACAAGCGAGCTCTTCACTCAGCTCAGGGCGTTTGCCGCCGGTGGAGGATGCATCGTGCTCATAACGCACAAGCTTCACGATGCACTGGCGCACGCCGATGAGGTGACGGTGCTGAGACGGGGGCGGCACGTGCTGAACGCCGTCATGTCCGACGTTGACAGGAATTCTCTGACATCCGCAATGCTCGGCTCGGCGCCTCCGGTGACAAGTCGCACTCCCGGGGCCACGCCAATCCGCCGGGAGGTCGTAGCCACATTCAACGGTGCTACATCCGGGAAACACGATCAGGAGCCGTTCAGCTTCGAGCTTCTCGCGGGAGAGGTGCTCGGTGTGGCTGCGCTCGACAGTGGCGCCGCAACTGTCCTTCGAATGCTGGCTCAAAGAATCAGACCCGCCGCCGGAAGTATTTCGGTACCGTCTCATATCGGGTTCGTGCCGGAGAATCGAGCCGATGAAGCATTGGTTCCCACATTCAGCCTTACTGAAAACTTCGCCCTGAAAGCCGCCGGCTCCAGAAAGGGGGTAGTCGACTGGCCGGCAATGCGCGCCGGTGCAACAAGCGTCATTCAGGATTTCGACGTGATTGCCGCCGGTGCCGACGTGCCGGCATCCAGCCTTTCCGGTGGAAACCAGCAGCGCTTCGTGCTGGGACGCGAGCTCCATGACGATCCGCCGCTTCTCGTTCTGGAAAACCCAACCCAGGGGCTCGATGTGAATGCCGCCGCTTCTGTGCACGCGCGTGTCCGGGACGCTGCGGCCCGCGGAACGGCAATCGTTTTCTATTCCAGTGACCTCGACGAGCTCGTCGAGATCTCCGATCGTGTAATGGTGATCAGCAGCTCAGGCGCAAAGTTCAGCCCGCCAGAGCGTGAATCGATCGGACGCCTTCTTCTTGAAGCCGGTGCCTGAGCTGATCCTTGTTGCGGACATGCTCGTAAGAGCAACACCCCTGATTCTCGCGGGCCTTGCTGTAGCACTTGCGTTCAGGGGCGGTGTGTTCAACATCGGAGCCGAAGGACAGCTGCTCGCCGGCGCCGCAGCCTCGACCGCAGTCACACTCGCACTGAGCAATCTGCCCGGCCCGCTTGTCGTCCTCGCCGCAGCGATGGCCGGAGCTGCAGCCGGAGCTCTCTGGGCAGCAATTGCCGCAGAACTCAAGAGACGCTTTCACGTGCTGGAGATCATCAGCACCATCATGCTCAATTTCGTTGCGATACATCTCGTGTCATATCTGGTTCGCGGTCCCCTGCAGGAGCCGACACGGATCTATCCGCAGACAGAAACGTTCGCGCTGGCAGCCAGGCTTCCTGTCGTTCTTCCCGGAACGCGGCTTCACCTTGGCTTTGTTGCCGCAGTTCTCATCGCGCTAACACTTGCCTGGGTAATGAGAAACACCGCCTGGGGTTTCAGGGTCAAGGCGATCGGGAGCTCGCCGCGCACAGCCTGGAGCGCCGGGGCGATCGATGTCGAAAGATCCTCTTTCATGGTTTTCGTGCTCAGTGGGGCACTGGCAGGGCTTGCCGGAAGCATCGAAGTATCGGGCGTGACTTTCGCGCTTTATGAAAACCTCTCCCCGGGTCACGGATACACTGCGATCGCGGTGGCTCTCATTGCCGCATTGAATCCGGCGGCTGTCATCGCGTCAGGAATATTCTTCGGCGCCCTGGAGACAGGCGCGACCGCAATGCAGCGGGAGTTTGCCATTCCCTCGTCGCTCGCGTCTGTCGCCGAGGCTGCGCTGATCCTCGCTGTCCTGTCAGTTGCTGCCTATCGTGGCCGTAGCCTGCCCGGCCTTCCCCGCAAGGCCGCCACATGAGCATGCTCGAGCCTTTTCTCGAGGGAACCGTCCGAACTGCCACGCCACTCGCATTCGCGGCACTTGGCGAGACTGTCGCTGAACGTTCGGGCGTAATCAACATCGGACTCGAGGGGGCCATCATTGCCGGCGCGTTCGGCGGATTCATGGCGGCAGGGACGGGAAGTGTGTGGCTTGGATTCCTCGGAGCCGGCCTCGCGGGAACAGCCATCTCCGCACTGTTCGGCCTGTTCGCGATTCGCATTCGCGCCGATCAGATAATTACCGGAACAGCGATAAGTCTCCTGGCGCTTGGCATCACCGCGACACTCTACCGCCAGATATACGGATCCGAGGGGGCGGCACTCAGCATTCCAACAATGGGGGTCACCGAGGTTCCGGTGTTGTCGTCGATTCCGATAGTTGGCAGGGCCTTGTTCGCACAGCCGCCTGTTGCCTACCTGCTCTATGCTCTTGTGCCCGCGGTATGGTGGTGGATGTACAGGACCAATGCGGGCCTTGGCCTTCGTGCAATCGGTGAAGACCCGCGCGCAGCAATTGCAGCAGGAATTCCCGCTGCGCGATTTCAGTATCTCGCTGTCCTGTTTGGCGGCTTTCTTGGGGGTATCGCTGGTGGCGTGCTGGTAATCGCTCAGGCCGGCTCATTCGCCGAAGGCATGTCAGCAGGCCGGGGATTCATAGCAATCGCCATTGTCGTGCTTGGACGCTGGCATCCACTCGGCGCGGCTGTGGCGGCGCTTGTGTTCGGTGCAGCGAGCGCGCTTCAGTATCTCTTTCAGGCAATGGGCTGGGCGTTGCCCTATCAGGCATTTCTGGCGCTTCCATATGTCCTGACACTGCTCGGGCTTGCCGGAATAGCCGGCCGGTCAGCTGCTCCTGCGAACCTCGGCCGCTGGCAGGATCAGCACTGAAGCCGGATCAACATCCTGCGTACGCGCTCCGCCATGTGATTCTCCAGCGCGTGCCTTCTTTTTGAAGCAGTGCCACACGACCACCGTGGAAGTAGTCGTGCGCAACAACCAAGGCTGGAATCCCGCCCTTTACAAACCGGAACGCCCCGATGATCTCATTTGTGCGGACTGCGTCTTCGGATCCCGAGGTTCTGCTCACGAACGCCGTGACATATCCCCCTGTCGTGGAGGCCGGGCGTTCGGCTAAGAGAAGAATGCGCTCTTCGCGCGGATTGGCTTCCTCGCTGATCTTCCTCACGACTTCTGCCGCAAGCACTGTCGTGGTTCCGTGCGTGAATCGATAGGCCCGTCGAACGATGAATGGAAGGCCGCGAAATGCGGGATCGTCGTCTTCTGCAGCAGATGATAGCCTCGCGATATCGCGGGTGACTGCAGCTGAGTCGGGACCACTCATCGCTTCGATCGAGTCAAGGGGCAGGGGAGCCACAACACCCCTGACGAAACCAACCCTCCACGGTTCGGTAACCGCGTCTGAGAGCCTGGCTTGCGGCCATGACAAGCACCCCTCGACTGTCTGTTCCGGCCCTCGGCCAGCTACCGACGTGGCACCCGCAAGACCTTTCCGGCTGAAGAGCTCCACGGGGACATCGATCAATAAGTCGAGTGGCATAGCGGAAGCTTCACCGAGTGTGCTGTCCGTCAACGCCGGGAAAACAACAAAAGCTACCGCGCTATTCTCGGCAACCGACAGAAGCATCACCGGGCCCGCGGTTGAGTTGTCCCATCCCGTGCTTGGCTGAATCGGGTTGGCGGTAGTTTGAAGCGAATCTGCTGTTGCTACGGAGTCGACGGGCAATTGTCGCTCGTCCCTGCATGCTGAAACGAGAACGATCGAGGCTGCAAGACAGGTGAGGACGCGCAATGAGGTCATGCGATGTAATTTGTAGCCACTCGATGCCTGCCGTCGAGCGTCGAGGCCTACTACTTCCAGTTTCACCAAACTGCGCATGATCTATTCGGTGTTCCGCTGGATGACGGGGATCGCGCTTCACTGGTTCTATTCGAGCATTCAGATAACGGGGCGTGACCGCATTCCACAACGCGGCCCGGTGCTTCTCGCGGCGAGTCATCACAACGCACTCGTCGATGCGCTGATAGCCGTTTGGATCTCTCCGAGGCCGCTCAGGCTTACGGCAAAGGCGACGTTGATGGAGAATGCGTTCCTTGCCTGGCTGCTTTCCCTTGTCGGCGTTGTTCCACTTCGGCGGGCGGCTGATGAAAAAAAGGCAGGAAAGGATTCCCTCGATCCTTCGAGAAACGCGAGCTCGTTTGTGAAGCTTCTCGATGTTCTCGAACAGGGCGGGATGATACTGATCTTTCCGGAAGGCCGGAGTCACAGCGAGCCGGAACTTGCCCCGCTGAAAACCGGCGTTGCCCGCATTGCACTGGAGGCACAGGCCAGTCGCGCACTTTCCGGTATTCAGATCATCCCGCTTGGCATCAACTTCGAGGATAAGGGAAACCCTGGAACAGCGATTCTTGCGGAGATTGGTGAGCCGCTGCTGCTGAGCGAAGCCGGCACCGTCACGGTCGAGTCACTCACTGTCATGATCACCGAGCGGTTGCGTGCAGTATCACTCAAGAGGCCAAGCCCGTCGCCTGACAGGGAGGTTGTAAGAAGAAAGGGGGTAATACGCCAGCTCACCTCGCCTCTCGCCGCGTGGGGTGAGCTTACCCATCGCTATCTCATAAACGTCGCCCGTGACATCGCCGTCGGGAGAAGCAGAAATCCCGATGACCCGGCGATGCTCACAATTATCTACTCGCTGGTGCTGATCCTCTTATCCTACTCGCTTCAGTTTGCCGTGATTGCGCTCCTTGCAGGTCCGCTTTGGGCCACGGCATTCGTGGCGACGCTCGCACTCGGGGCTTATTGGGCAGCAAACAAGGCACATATGCAACCCGGAGCCTGACTACTTCGTCTCGAGCCAGTTAATACCTTTTCCCAGATCGACAACCAGGGGTACGGCAAGCTCGGCCGCACTCTCCATTTCCTGTTTCACCATCGTGCTTGTCTTTTCAAGCTCATCCGGCGGTACTTCGAATACGAGCTCGTCATGAACCTGCAGCAGCATTTTTGCGCTGAACTCTCCGACTCGCAGCGCTTCGTCTATCCTGATCATCGCGACCTTGATCAGGTCGGCGGCTGATCCCTGGATTGGCGAGTTGGCGGCTGTCCGTTCCCCGAAAGCGCGCATGCTGAAATTCTTTTCCCGAAGCTCCGGGATATAGCGCCTTCTGCCGAAAATAGTCGTCACATACCCATGCTGTCGCGCAAACTCGACCATCGAGTCCAGGTACTGCCTGATGCCATGGAATCGCTCGAAGTATCGCCGGATAAACTCCTTCGCCTCTGCGTGGTCGATCTTCAGCTGCTTTGAAAGAGCGTGTGCGCCCTGGCCATAGATGGTTGCGAAGTTGATTGTCTTGGCGCGGGCGCGCATCTCCGAGGTAACTCCGTCGAGAGGAACATCGAAGATTATCGCCGCTGTCTGGCGATGAATGTCTCCACCCGCCTTGAATGCCTCAACAAATGCAGGATCACCAGAGAGATGGGCGAGCAGCCTCAACTCTATCTGTGAATAGTCTGCTGCGAGCAGGGTCCACCCAGGCCGTGGAATGAAGCCGCGCCTGATATCCCTGCCGAGCTCGCGCCTTATCGGAATGTTCTGAAGGTTCGGATCACTGGAGGAAAGGCGTCCGGTCGCGGCAACTGTCTGATTGAACGACGTATGAATCCTGCCGGTCTGCCTGTTGACCATCGCCGGAAGAGCGTCGAGATAGGTGTTTTCGAGTTTTGAAAGCTCACGATACTCCATCAGCAAGCCGGGGAGCGTGTGCCCTCCATCGGCGAGCTCCTGAAGCACCGTAGCATCTGTCGAAGGCCCGGTGCTTGTCTTCTTGAGCACCGGAAGACCGAGGCGCGTGAACAGAATTTCACGAAGCTGAGGATTCGAGTTGATGTTGAACTCCGTGCCCGCTTCTGTATGGATCTGCTTCTCGACGGCCTCGCGCTCCCTGCGAAATCTTTCCTTGAGGGACCTGAACCAGGGAAGGTCTATGTAGATGCCGTTCCACTCGGCCCGCGCAAGGACGTGGACCAGAGGGATCTCGATCTCCTGCAACAGGGAACGAACCCCGGCTGAGTCGAGTTGTGGCTCGAACACTGCCCGCATGCGAAGTGCCATGTCGGCCTCCTCGCAGGCGTAATCCCTGGCGGAATCGATCGGACACTGGTCAAAAGGGACCGCAGATTTTCCTTTTCCGCAGACGTCCGTGTACGAAATCATCGACCGGTCAAGAAACTCGAGCGCGAGAACATCGAGCCCGTGAGATCTCCGGCCCGGGTCGAGCACATAGCTGGCCAGCATCGTATCGAAGTCGAGTCCCTGCAGGTCGATTCCGGCGCGACGAAGCACGAGTACGTCGTATTTCGCATTCTGCGCCGTTTTTCGCACCGCCGGATCTTCCAGGAGATCACGAAGCGGCTTCATCTCATCAGAGTCCAGCGGCGGAAGATTCCTGACAGGACCAGTAGCAGGCTTCTGGGCCTGGCCGCCTGTATCTGACGATTTCTTCTTTCTTCCCCCGCTGGCCTGGAGCCGGTCATCGCCTCCGAGCACAAGGCCCCTGTCCTCGGAAGCGTCTGTCGGTGACCTGTCGCCGGCAGCGTCGATCATGAGCTCTCCCTGCATCCCGCGCCATTCAACGTGACGGAGCGGGAGGTACCATGCTTCACCTGGTGCAGTCGCTATGGCGATTGACACAAGAGCCGAGCGAAGCGCGTCAACCTGAAGTGGTGAGTCGGAGGCGGTGACGGTTTCCGTGTCTATCGCGATTGTGCCCACCTCGCGTGCCCGGTGCACGACATCGAGGAGCTTCTCGATGGTGTCGACAGTGTGATACAAAGTGACAGACGCTGGCATCTCTACCGTTTCTGTCGCTGCGGTCTCTCCGGCAGCGGATGACGCGCTGGATGGCGCGCTCGATGCGGCAGCGGCGGCAACTCTTGCCAGTGCGTGAAACTCGAGCTCGACGAAGAGGTCGCGCAGTCGTGCGTTATCGGGCTCCTGAAGCCGGGCTTTCTCCGGATCGAGGATCAGAGGGAGATCGTCACGTATTGTTACTAATTCTTTCGAGAGGCGTGCGTTGCCCGCGTACTGGAGCAGTGCTTCGCGCGGACGTTTCTTCGACAGCTCGCCGGCGTGTGCCAGAATATTTTCGAGATCACCATACTGTGCTACGAGCTCGCAGGCCGTCTTGTCTCCAATCCCTTTCACGCCCGGGATGTTGTCCGAGGAGTCGCCAACGAGAGCCAGGTAGTCGACTACGTGGCGGGGTGGAACACCGAGTCTTTCGCTCGCGTTCTCGACACCGACCCAGTGTTCTTCGACACCTGCCGGGCCACCTCGCCCCGGGTTCAGAAGCCAGACGCCGGGGCGAACCAGCTGCTGAAAGTCCTTGTCTCCTGAAACGACCACGACATTCATGTTCTGCTCGAGGCCTTTGACCACCAGGGTCCCGATCACGTCGTCTGCCTCATAACCCGGAAGGGTTACAATCGGGATCCTGAAGCCCTCGAGCAGTTCGCAGATGCGGTCCATGCCGCGGTCGAAATCGGCCTGGAGTTCTTCCGTCAGTTTTTCCCGGGTTGCCTTGTAGGCCGGATATTTCTCATGCCGGAACGACAGCCCGGAATCGTGAACCCAGACGAGATAGTCGGGTTTATGCTTGTCCAGAAGTCGCTGGACGAAGCTGGAGATACCCCAGACAGCGGAGGTGTTCTCGCCCTTGCTGGTCGTAAGGGGTCGCGAGATGAGGGCGTAGAACGCGCGATAGATCAGCGCGTAGCCATCGACGAGGAAGAGCCGTGGTGGTTCCGGAAGCTGCATCACTCAATATAAGAGCGCCCCTGTCCAGCTCACGCGTGACAGGGGCAAGGATCGTCCCGTGGAACGAAGGGTTCAGGCCGTGGCGTGAACGTTGGCCGCGTGAAGCCCCTTGTTGCCGGTCTCGATCTCGAACTCTACCTGCTGCCCTTCGACGAGGGTCTTGAAGCCGTCCATCGAGATCGCTGAAAAGTGGACAAAGACATCCTCTCCGCCCTCCTGCTCAATGAAGCCGTATCCCTTGGCGTCATTGAACCACTTCACCTTTCCACTGGCCATTTGAGCCGCCTCCGGTGTGATTCGGGTGCGGCGCCTATATAGGAACGACCATGATTTTTGTCAAGTCGCTAATTAATAACCCGGAGACTGTGGCTTGTCAGTGGATTTGGAGACGTGCGTTTATGTTCTGGAACTCTGTTTCACTGGCAGGTGTGAGCTTCCACCGGCCCGCGCCGGAGTCATCGTAGAACACAAGGCGAACCCTGTACTGTCCATACTCCCAGAACTGAAGGCGTCCACGCTGCGAGAGAGACGTGCGCGAGATCGCGCTGTTCGAGCTCTGCTCGTACAGCTGGTCCGGCTCGCCGAGTACGACGAACACGCGGGCCCGGTCTGAAAGCCAGCCGCCGCGAGTCCCGGGACCGTCGTCACGGAACCTGAGGGCCGCTTGCTGAAGGCGGGCAAAATACATCTGCAGCCCTTCGTGCTCCGCAGTTGCCGGGGCAGGATCACTTGCCCTCAGAAAGGACGCCCACACCTGGCCTCGCTGATCCACCGGTGCATCCCGAAGTGATCTTAGCCGATCGGAAGACGCATAGTAGCGGAGCTGGTTTATGAGCTCCTCGTAGGAGAGGAGAGGAATGTCGCTTCCGAAGCTCACGAATACGGGTGTTCTTACCGTATCTGTCGCATCCGCCCGAGTAAACGTGACGTTTGCCACCCCGATTCCCACGCGGGAGATCGGGATAGTCACCGAACCAGAAAGAAGGCCTCCCGATCTCTGCAGAACAGTCGTGTCCCTCAGGGTGACTGCACCACGATCATTCTGAACCACGAAGCTCACGGGCAGGGAGGTCTGCTGGCCATAAGCCTCGAGGTATACCGAGACAGTGCTGTCCCGTCCGAATACCGCACTCGACCGGGGGCTCGCCAGGAGCCGTGGAACCGAGTCGAGGGTCGTGCGCCGGCTCGCCTCGTACACCAGCAGCGGGGTCGACAGCGCCCCGGGGCTCAGTCGCGGTACCGTAATGGCGCCTTCCTGAGTCGCGCTCCGGTTGCTGCCAATATCTCTCACCATGAAGGAGACCGTGTAGTCGCCCGGCAACAGCCTGAAGTGCGTCTGGAAAATGACGCTTTCGTCAGTACGGTTTACCTCCCTGAAGCCTGCCACCCGGACTATCTCGATACTCTGGTGAGACTGAATCTCAGCACCGCCCCTGTTGACCTGGAGTCGCACTTCATACGGAGCCCGGTAGGTATCGCCATCCCGCACGAAGCTGAGCACGCGATTGGGAATCGATATGCTCGCAAGCATTATCGTCGTGTCCGGAGAACGCGTGGCGAAGTACCCGATTTTGCCCACATATGAGAGCGGACCCGATGTGGCAATGAGCCCCATCTGGTTGTAGATCGTCAACGGATCCTTCGCCTGGTCACCCGGCCGGCCACCGGCCACGGGCGAAGGAAGTGACCCGGGAGACTCCTCTACACGCTGTCTCGCGCATGCGCTTCCGGCTAGAGCAAGAGCCCCGACGAGGACGAACCTTAAAAACCTGTAGGCGTGCATCAGTGATTTACCCTATCCACAGAAATGGGTTTCTGTTACCTTCGCCGCGTGTCTCATCAGAGTTTGATCGGCTCCAAGATAGCCGGGTACACAATACAGAGTGAGGTTGGCGAGGGCGGTACGGCGGAGGTGTACAAGGCTCAGCATTCGAGCCATGGCACCGTGGCTCTCAAGGTTCTCCGGGAAAAGCTTCGTCACGACAAGACGGCGGTAGCCCGTTTCGTCAGGGAAGCTCAGTATGGTACCCGCGTCAAGCACCCCAACGTCGTTCAAACCATAGAGATCGGTCAGTCGGAGACCGGGCTCCATTTTCTGGCAATTGAGTGGGCCCCCGGCGATCTGCTCGAGAAATACGCCCGCCAGAACGCCCCTCTCTCCATTGAAGAAACCGCGACGATAATCACGCAGATCGGAGCAGCGGTTCAGGCTGCTCATACTGCGAACATCGTTCACCGGGATCTCAAACCCGAAAACGTCATGTACGATCCTGCCACCCGGCAGGTGAAACTGCTTGACTTCGGAATAGCAACCGATGTCCAGCAGCCCGCTGACGAGAGGTTGACGCGTGCCGGCTTCTTTGTCGGGTCGTTGATGTACATAGCGCCTGAAGCGTTGTCTGGTGAGATCGTAACTACTGCGGCAGATCAGTACAGTCTCGCCACAATCGCCTACTATCTCCTCGCGAGAGCCCTGCCGTATACAGCGAAGGCGCCTCGTGAGATGTTTACACAATTGTTGACCCTTCCCCCTATTCCACTCAATTCCGCAAAGGAAAGACTCAACTTCTCTTCCGGGCTGGAACAGGTCGTCATGAAAGCGCTTTCCAAGGATCCAGGGAGCCGCTATCCGGATGTAATGGGCTTTGCCCGTGCCTTTCAGGAGGCGGTAGAGCAGCCAGCGGAGGCTCGGGGTAGTGTGGCGGCCCCTGAGAGCGATGAGGGCGGCCTTCTAGCCCGGATGCGGGGAATCCTCCGCCGCAACTGATTCCGGCTCGGAAACCGGAAGCCAGAGGGTGAGCGTCGACCCCTTACCAGGCTGGCTTGCAAGAAGAAGGTCACCTCCCAGCAACCTCGCGAGACGTCGCGATATTGCCAGACCCAGACCGGTGCCACGATTCGCCGAATCGGTTCGCGGACCGGCATCTACCTGCTCGAACTCGTCAAAAACTCTTTCCTGATGATTTACAGGAATCCCGACTCCCGAGTCAATCACCTGTATCGAAAGCCAGGAAGCTGCTGATTCGTTGAGAATAGCGGCTGGTTGCGGCAGTCCCTCCCCCAGCGCGGCCTCACTCTTCAGAACCCGGGTCTTGATGACTATCGACCCCTCGTCTGTGTACTTGATGGCATTCCCAAGCAGGTTGACGAGGATCTGCCTGAGGTGCGTGGGATCCGTTCGTATTTTCGGCAGCGCACTTCCCATCACGAGTAAAAGACTCAGCCTCTTCTCGTTCACGAGGGACTCAACTTCACTCGCTACGTCGAGAATGAACGGCCGGACGTCCAGCGTCTCCCTGTGAACATCGAGCCTCCCCGCGGCCATCTTTGCGAGGTCCAGAATCTGATCTACGAGATGCCGGAGATGGTTCGCCGAAGCTTCGATTCGCTCAACCGGCTTTACCTGGCGAGGAGTGAGCTCCCCGTAAACCCCTTCGCGTAGAAGATCGACAAATCCAACTATCGCATTGAGAGGAGTTCTCAGCTCGTGCGATACGTTCGCCAGAAAGTCGTTCTTCATGCGGTTCGCCCTGAGGAGCTCGGAAGAAAGCCGCTCGAGCTCGCGAGAGCGTTCGACTAGACGCGTAGCCTGCCGCCGCTCATGTTGAAGAACGAGTGCAAGGCCTATAACTACTGCGCCCACGATGATGTAAACGAGCGGCTCCATTATGTGCATGATACCAACCACACATTTCCAACGCCATGAGTGACAGCGAAAGACTGAAGGAGCTCCTGATCGAACGGTCGGTAAAGACGGGCACCTTTATTCTCGCCTCAGGAAAACGTTCGACCTATTACATCGATGCCCGCCTGACCACCATGAGCCCGGAGGGGATGGATGTGATCGGGAGGCTGGGTCTCAATCGGATCGAAGCAGAAAAGTGGCGTCCTGACTCTGTTGGTGGCCTGACCCTTGGAGCAGATCCTGTTGCCTATGCCATCAGCCATACAAGCGTCTCAACATCGAGGCCACTGCGTGCTTTTACCGTGCGCAAAGAAGCCAAGGTGCACGGAACCGGGAAAAGGATCGAGGGCCCGTTTGCCACTGGCGACAGGGTCGCTGTCATTGAGGATGTGATTACCACCGGCAAGTCTGCGCTCGACGCCGCTGCCGCCATTGAAGAGGCCGGCGGCCATGTCGTTGGCATCCTTGCTGTCGTGGACCGGCTTGAAGGAGGACGCGAAGCCATCGAGCAAAGAGGATATCACGTCATCTCACTCACGACTATTGAAGAGCTCGGGATTTCTTCCTGATCACCTTATTACGGTGCCTCGTTATCCAGCCGGGTGACGTCGCTGCAGGCCGGAAAGATTTCAGTATTCCTGCATATGGGAGGATAAGCTCATTCCTAAAATGTTGAAGCATGCCAGCGCCATCATACGACTCCCGGAATTCAACAGGCGACATGTTCATGATCGTCCTGACATGCCGACCGAAGCTCTGAGGGGAAGAGTAGTCGAGATAGTTGGAGACACTGGCAACGGATAGTCCGGGATTCTCAAAGAGTTTCGCCGCACGTATCAGGCGTGCCAGCGCCAGGTATTTCTTGGGCGGAGGCAAGTGTGCCCGAAAAAACCGGCTCATAAGAGAGCTTGGAAGAATATGCAGGTATTTCGATAACTGCCTGACTGTATGAACCTGAGGATTGTGGCTGAAGAGAAGCTCGAAGAAGCGCCAGCAGTCAGCGGGTGCTCCTGGCAGATCTGTGCTGAGCTGTCCCAGCGTTGTGCGCTGCAGATCGCTGGCTCTTTCGGCAGCAAGGATATCGCGTAAGGCCTGCCAGCCCGACGGCTGCCGAGCGTCTATGAGAATGCGCACTCCCAGCTGACCGAGCGATAGAAGGTTCTCAGGGGTTGAATATTGAGCCTCGGTAAGCAGGGCCATTGCGGGAACCCTGGGAAACTCCCGAACCATGGTCGCCATTCGTGCACTGCTGTGAACACCGTATCGGGCGATCGAAATGAGAACGGCGCCTGCTTTCCGTTGCCTCAGATCCGCCAGTACCTCATCGAACGATTCGCGATGAAGTGCCGAGTAGAGGCCTTCGGCTGCTGCATCTACACGCAGCCTCTCACCCGGTGTAAGAATTGTTGAGACCGGCATGAGCTTCCCCGGGGACTGCTTCGTTTCACGCGCCATTGACCGACTCCTTTAGTTCGTGGATAAACCGATCAGCGCACATATCATAAACACCCCTCGTCACAGCCTCGTCAGCAGGGAGCCCCGCCACATTCCTGCAACAGGATTGAACCCCTGGGGGTATTATATTTCCTGGTGGAAAACAAGATCAGTCGGACGGTCGCGCATTAATAGCCTTGGTGCTACTAATTCGAGGAAAGTCCGGGCTCCGTGGAGAAGGTTGCCAGGTAATGCCTGGGCATGACAGACTCCGGTCTGTTCATGACGGAAAGTGCCACAGAAAACAGACCGCCCTCGAAAGAGGGTAAGGGTGAAAAGGTGGGGTAAGAGCCCACCGCGTGCGTGGCAACATGCACGGCACGGTAAACCCCGGCTGGAGCAAGGCCAAGCATGCGGCGAGAGCAACCCACCTCGATAAAGACGCCGCGGGTAGGCTGCTGGAGGGTGCGAGCAATCGCACTCCGAGAGAAATGACCGTCACGGCAACCCCTGGGGGTTGCCGTACAGAACCCGGCTTACAGACTGATCACATCAGGCAGTAACCCTTTCCCGAAGTTTCCGGAGAGGGTTATTGTCTTTTCCGGCATGAACACCATCGAAAGGAAGCACAGAGTGGCACATCGTCTTTGTCTGGCCATCAGCGCATGTCTTATGGCCGCATGTGGCAGAACCCTCCCGGTACCTGCTTCCGGGGACAGGCCCCAGCCCGCACCCGGAGTTCGGGATGAGATCAGCCGCGAACGGGTTACAGCGATCTCAGAGGTGACGCTCATCCCGAATGGTGACGCCAGACACTATTTGACGACTTCATCTACAGTGCTTCGGCTCGAGTCCGATAGCGGGCCCAGCCAGACCGTTGTTAAAACGGCTCTCGGTTTCAGCGTCGCCTATTCACGCGCACCTTCTTCACGCACTCGGCTCACTGGGACGCTTACCCAGATGACCGTGACAACAGAAGGCATTTCTCCAGCTCCAGGTCCAGGTCAGCCACCATTCCTTCCTCTGGACTTCACCGGATATCTCGAGCACGGGGGGTTTCACCTCGACTCACTTGCAGGCTCGCCGCTCAGCACTGTCCTCGATTGTCAGGCAGCCGGGTTGAACGGAATAGCCGGCATACAGCGCAATTTCGTCGTGCCGCCCCTGCTTCTCTCTACCGGAACAACCTGGACTGACAGCAGCACGGTGCCGGTGTGCAGTGGATCTGTTCAACTCGTCCTTACAGCAGTTCGCACATATACAGTGACAGGACAGACCACGAGGGGCCGGCAGCCTGTAATCGTTGTCGCCAGAAAAGACAGAGTGCGGACAGCGGGACAGGGAACTCAGGGACAGCACCGTATCTCAATCCTGTCCGAGGGTTCCGGGTCAGCCCGGATCTACCTTGATCGTGCGACCGGGCTTCTCCGTGAGTCGGAGGGCGTGCAAACCGTCGATCTCGTCATCGGCTCATCGGGCCGGAACCAGCGATTCAGCCAGGTTGCAGAGGAACGAACACACCTGCAGTAATAGGTGAAACTCCTCGTCCCTAAGAAAAATTCCTGGGGTTTAGTTCCCGAATGAGACTATGTCGTTAATTAGTTCTGTTTTACTCCTAAATAGCATCAATCGACAAGTCTCAACGGCATTACCAGGCAGAGGTACGTCGAGGGATCGGCCCATGCTTCGGGCTCCAGCGTCGCGGCACGCTCAGGAGCCTTGAGGGTGATCCTCACCTCATCGGTTGGGATATACCGAAGGATCTCGAGCAGATAGCTGGCGTTGAACCCAATATCGAGCTGATCACCGCTGAACCGAACAGGAAGCTCGTCCTGAGCTTCACCAAGATCGGGCGTCTGCACGCTGAACTTCAGCATCCCCGAATTAAAGGAAAGACGAATACGGTGTGTCTGATCCGACGCGACGACAGACATCCGCTTCAGGGCGCTCACCAGGGCCCCCTTGTCTGCGATAGCAACCCGGTCATTGTCTTTGGGAATCACCTGCTCGTAATTCGGGTACGGCCCTTCGATCAGCCTCGTAAAGACCGAGGTGAAAGGAGACCTAAATCCTATATGGTTCTCTCCTCTCCCGATCTCCAGCTCTTCCTCGGCCGGAAATAGCCGGCGTACCTGCTCCAAAGCTTTCGGCGGCACTATAAGATCGTTGGACGGAGCACTGTCCGCGGTTACCGGAACACTCATCTTGGCCAATCGATGCCCGTTCGTGGCCACCATGCTCATTCTGTCCGGCCGGAGCTCCCACAGAACTCCGTTCAGAATAGGTCGGCTTTCTTCGGTTGACACCGCAAACGCAGTGTGGGAAATCAACTTCTGGAGGTCTCCCGACCGTATTCTCCAGGTGCCATCAAAACGGACTGCTGGAAAGGTTGGAAACTCATCCCGCGGCAGCCCAAGCAACTTGAACCGTGACCTTCCACACTCCAGCGTAATTCTCTGCTCTCCGACAGCGGCGATCTTTACCGGAGCTGGAGGTAGCTCACGAGCGATCTCTGAAAGCTTCTTTGCCGGAATCGTCACAGCTCCCTGCGTCTCAACGTCCGCGGCGACCTCTGTGCTCACCGCGATATCAAGATCTGTCCCGGAAAGCTTTATCCCTCGTTCAGTCGTCTCCACGAGGATGTTCGCCAGGACAGGCAGGGTTGTCTTTCCTGGAATGCTTGCGGCAACGGCGTTTAGCCCTTCCTGTAGCTTCTCACGAGAGATTGTAAGACGCATTCCAGATCTTTCCCTGTTGTTGACAAGTTTGCCGGAGTTACTACAACCAGTCTATTAAAGACAAAACCAGTAGCAGTAGTAGAGTACGTGGAGATGTTGATCGAGAGCCAGAAGTTATTGCATCAGCAAGACTTCCGCTATTGTCACCAGTGTTGACTCGCGGTGCGTGAAAGAGCTGAAGCTCTTCAGGAATCCTCAAAAGTATGTGATGTGGATCACTGGCGAGATGCTTCCAACAAAGAGCGGACCTTATCAACGCGGGTTTTGAACAAAGGATCAGCGCTAACGGCGACGGTGATTTTTTCAATGCTGTGGATGACGGTTGAGTGGTCTCTGCCGCCGAAAGCGTTTCCGATTTCCATGAGCTGGGTTCCCAGAAGCTCTCTGGTGAGGAACATGGCGATCTGTCGGGGGAGTGTCAGAATCTTTGTCCTGGTTTTTGAACGAAGGCCTTCCGGCGTCACACCCCATTCCCGTGCAACAACTTGTTGAATGCTGAGAACCGAGAGAGAAGACTGATAGGCCCCACCTCCGTTGAAATCGCTTCCCTTAAGCTTGTCACGAAGCGCTTCGCGAGCGACTTCGACCGAAATTTCCTGATGTTTCAGGGAAGCATATGCCAGAAGCTTGATAATCGAACCTTCCAGTTCACGGACGCTTGACCTCACATTCTCTGCGATGAAGCGGATTACATCATCAGGAATCGTATGCTCGAGGTGGTCGATTTGTGCCTTCTGCTTGAGAATGGCAACGCGATGCTCGAAATCAGGCAACTCTATGTCGGCAACCATTCCCCACTGAAAACGGCTGACGAGTCTGCCCTCGAGGCCGGCGATTTCAGAGGGTGCCCGATCGCTTGTCAAGACAATCTGGCGGCCAGCCTCGTAAAGGGCGTTGAATGTGTGGAAAAACTCTTCTTGTGTGGCCTCTTTTCCCTTGAGAAAGTGAACGTCGTCGATAAGCAGGAGATCTGTTTCCCGGTACTGTCGCCGAAAAGCTGCATTAGTCCGGGTTTGAATTGCTGCCACCAACTCATTGGTGAATTGCTCAGTGCCGACAAATGTGATTCGAGTTTGTGGATTTCTGTCGAGAATATCGTGAGCAATGGCCTGCATGAGATGAGTTTTCCCCAAACCCGTAGCGCCGTAGATGAAAAGAGGGTTGTAGACCTTGCCGGGAGCCTGCGCAACGGCATGAGCAGCAGCTGCAGCCAACTCGTTCGACTTTCCAATTACGAAATGGTCAAAAGTATACCGATCGCTTAATTGGGCTGAACCGGCGTTATTGTGGCTCCGAGCTGTCGCAGATGTGACAGGTGGTGGCGCGACAAAGAAATCCATCTGAGATCGCCTTTTTCGTTCCTCATTGACCCGGAAAACCACCTTTATCGGATGGCCCAGGGCGATCGGCGCGTAGCTGGAAAAGAGCTCTGAGTGCTTTGACTCGTTCCAATCAGCCGCAAACTGATCAGGAACTCCAATGGCGATGACATTTCCGTCCAGACTGAGCGCCTCAGTCGGCTCGAGCCAAGTTCGGAAAGTTTGTTCGGGGATGTCCTGGCGGGCTCGATCGAGTAACCTCTTCCAGGCTTCTGCAGGCGTGAGTGACATAGGGGAGGCAAACCGTAGCCCAACAATGTGGAAAAGTCAATCAGGCCATCCGGACACAACGCTTTACGCGTCTTGACCTATCTCCTAGCAGGGGTTAGTTTTAGGGCTGTTTTCGATAACGCTTAAATAGGCAATTTGGAGTATTTATGGGTAAGCCAACCTACCGTCCCCGCAACAAGCGACGAATTCGCTCACACGGATTTCGGGAAAGGATGTCAACACGGTGGGGTAGAGAGGTTCTCAGTCGCCGCCGGAAGAAGGGGAGAAAGCAGCTGACGGTCAGGCTGCCGAGCAAGTACGCCGGCGCCTAAGGGCTACGGCTACCCGCGTAGCCACAGGCTCACGCGGGAATCAGACCTGGAAAAGGTTAAACGAGCAGGGAGACGACTGCGTACCGAGCACCTCGATGTTCGGGCACTCGCCTCCCTGCTTTCACATCCGCGGGTTGCAGTCGTGGTTGGAAAACATGGGCACACAATAGTGGAACGGAACCGCTTGAGAAGGCGGCTTCGCGAGCTTACCCGGACAAGGTTAATTCCCCGGATTGGCG
The DNA here is from genome assembly GCA_038208015.1 of Gemmatimonadales bacterium. GTDB lineage: Bacteria > Gemmatimonadota > Gemmatimonadetes > Gemmatimonadales > Gemmatimonadaceae > UBA4720. Next base: position 6,866 of record JBBQZF010000001.1, on the reverse strand, counting down.
GACTGGACATGATGGTGAGAGCCCTGCCGGCCGGCTACGACGCAACGTTCGATCAGCTGAGAGATGAAGTGGAAGGACTGATATCCAGGCTTCTTACGGCCAGGTGAGAAAAATCCTGATTGCACTGATCCGGGGCTACCAGCTCGGGATCTCACCATTGTTGCCGGCCTCATGCCGTTATTATCCAACCTGTTCGGCATATGCCATAGAGGCAATCGAGAAGCATGGCGCGCTTTCAGGCAGCTGGCTTGCGGTCCGTCGGATCGCACGTTGTCACCCCTTTAGGCCGGGAGGGTTCGATCCGGTCCCGTAAATGGATAAAAGACTCTCAATAGCATTGCTCCTGACTGCGCTGGTTGTCGCAGTCACGCCCATTCTTTTCCCGACACCTCGGCCCACAGCTTCGACTGTGCCTGCAGGCGCTGATACCACTGTTGTGCCGACCCGGGCTCCGCCTTCTGCGATTGCAGGGACTGACACACCAGCCGTTGCAGCTGCGGATAGCAGTATGCCGGCAGCTTCCGGAATAGCAGGTCCCGAAGTTTTGGTACAAAAGTTCGATACGGTAAGCACGGACAAGTCCACTTACATCTTCTCCACCACGGGGGCTGTTCCAGCGGGGGTGGCGTTTACCGAGTATCAGAGTCTGGCCCCGGCCCGAATTGGCCAGATGGTTGAGCTCGCGAACCCGGGCGACCCGTTGTTGAAATACTCGCTGGTGATGCAAGGCGATACTGTTTCGTTGATGGGCGTGTCTTTCTCCTCGAGCCGATCCGGATCTCAAGGCAGCGAGACGTTGACATACCGCGCCTCCGTAAATGGCGCTGACGTAACTATCTCATACACGCCAGTTCCGGACAGATATGTCCTGCAGATCGCTGGAAGGGTCGAGGGAAGCACCACAGGCTTTCTCCTGGTCGATCTTCCCTCAACTCTTCCGGCAACTGAAGCAGACACGCTGGGAGATCTGCGCACTCTCGCGTACTCGTTCAAGACGACAAGGGATAATGCCCGGGGCGTTCCTTTTGGAAAACTCGATCCGGGTGAGCAGAGGCTGGAACCAGGGCCGCTTATATGGGCTGCCGTTCGGAACAAGTACTTCGTTGTTGGTCTGGTTAACCCCGAGGGAAGTACGTTCGAGGAAGTGACACTGACCGGCGGACCGCGGACTTCGAAAGCTGCCACCCACGCGTCGGCAACACTCGTCAGGGGATTAAGGGATGGGACTTTTGCTTTCGACATGTACGTCGGTCCGCAGCAGTCAACACAACTCATCGCGCTGGGTAGGGACTTCGATCACGTGAACCCTTATGGCTGGAGCTTTCTCCAGCCAGTTGTGAACCCGATTGCGGCCCTGGTTATCAAGCTGCTTCTCTGGATGCACGAAAACCTGGCGCTCAGCTATGGATGGGTTCTCGTGATATTCGGGGTCGTGATACGAATCGCTCTTTGGCCCCTCAACCAGAGCGCGATGCGTGCAAGCCTGAAGATGCAGGAAATTCAGCCACAGCTGGCGGAGGTGCAGAAGAAGTTCAAGGACAAGCCGGAAAGACAGCGCGAGGAAATGATGCGCGTCTACAAGGAGTCCGGGACCAGTCCTTTCACGGCACTGTCGGGCTGCCTCCCGATGCTCATACCGATGCCTGTGCTTTTCGCGCTCTTCTTCGTGTTCCAGAACACCATCGAATTCAGGGGAGTGCCGTTTCTCTGGCTGGCTGACATTTCCGTCAAGGATCCGTACTACATCCTCCCTGTTCTCATGGGGGCGTCGATGTATGTACTCTCGTGGATCGGGCTGAGAAACGCGCCGCCCAACCCCCAGGCAAAGATGATGATGTACATGTTCCCGGTGATGATGACATTTGTGTTGGCAAACATGGCTTCCGGGCTCAATCTCTACTACACGTCCCAGAACATCGCGGCATTGCCGCAGCAATGGCTCCTCGCAAGGGAAAGGCTGAAAGCGCGGCAGAAGAAATGACGAGCGGCGAGTGCGGATAACATATATTGGTCACGCAACGCTACTAATAGAGATCGGTGGGCAGACATTCCTCACCGACCCCAACTTTGACGCCTCCCTCGGAATGCTGCTGCCCAGGGTGCGCGCGCCAGGGATACCGCTGCACGAGTTGCCGCACATAGACGCCGTTTTCGTGACGCATGCGCATGCCGATCACCTTTCCTTTGCTTCGCTGGCGGGCCTTCACCGGGACGTCCCTATTTTCGCCCCACCCCCGGTGGCGAAATGGCTGAACCGGCTTGGCCATCCCACCGCTGCAGCGATTACACCGGGTGAGACAATCACCAGCGGAGACGTGAGGGTACAGGCAGCGGAAGCGACGCACATGGGGCAGCGCTACGGCGTGGACCGGTGGAGAAGCGCCACCAATATGTATCTATTTGATACTAATAACATGTCGTGCTTCTTTGCGGGTGATACCGCGCTCGTCCCGACAAGCACGCGCATGATCGACGAACACATTTCCCCGGCGGGCAGGCGCCTGGATATGGCCCTCCTGCCCATCGGCCATGCGCCGTGGTGGAAGATGTCGGGATTCAGGAAGGGCCACCTGACGGCTGACGACGCACTCACATTCTTCGACCGGCTTCAGGCCCGCTACCTCATCCCCTACCACTGGGGAACCTTTCACCACGTGACATCACGTGCGCATGATGCCATTGACCGGCTGAGAGACCAGCTACCGAGCCATGCCCGGCATGCTGACGTCCGCATTCTCGAACCGGGCATGTCATTCGAGCTTCCCGGAACGCCGGAGTGAGCATGTCTGCACCCCTGGCGAACATTCCCGGCGGGCAGGATACGATAGTCGCGCTTGCCACACCTCCGGGACGCGGTGCCATCTCGGTGGTGCGCCTGAGCGGGCGGGATGCCCTGACCATTGCATCACGTGTAGCCCATCCATGGCCACTCGAGACTCGGCGTACGACTCTTTGCCGAATCATCGATGCCGGCAAGTCACGCGTGATTGACCAGGCTCTCGTAACGGTGTTCGTCGAGCCTGATTCTTTCACGGGTGAAAACCTCGTCGAGATATCGGGCCATGGCGGTCTCTACGTACCGACTGCGATCATGGCGGCCCTCGTCTCATGCGGTGCCCGTCCTGCGGAACCCGGAGAATTCACGAGACGGGCAGTCCTGAATGGAAAGTTCGACATAGTACAGGCGGAGGCGATCGGCGATATGGTCGATGCCCGGTCGGAAGCAATGCACCGTGCAGCGGTGGGGCAGCTGGATGGAGGACTTTCCCGGCGAATAGAAAAGCTTCGCGAAAATCTGATCTCCGTGGAAGCGCTTATTGCTTACGACATAGACTTCCCGGAGGAGGACGATGGCCCGATCGACAGGGAAAGCATCGCAACGGAGGTCGAAGTTCTTCTCATCTCACTGGATGCACTCCTGGCGACCGTCCCGGTTGGGGAGATGATCCGTGAAGGCGCTGTCGTTGTAATCGCTGGCGAGCCGAACGTGGGCAAGTCTTCCCTGTTCAACGCACTCCTGGGGCAATCCCGCGCCATCGTAACGGAGATACCTGGTACGACAAGAGATGCGATAGAGAGCTTTGTCGAAACTGCAAACTGGCCACTACGGCTTGTCGATACCGCCGGATTGCGGGAAACCAGCGACGTTGTCGAGCGTCTCGGAATTGAGGTAAGCGAGCGTTATCTACGATGGGCCAATGTGGTGCTTGCCTGTGGGGACAGCAAAGCGTCGGTAGTTTCGGCGATGAAGGCACTCGAGGGGAGAACGACTGCACCGATCCTGGGTGTACGGACGAAGAGTGACCTCAGCGACCCTTCCGGGGAGGAGCCATCGGAGGAACGGATTAACGTAAGCGCTGAAACTGGCGTCGGGCTCACTGAGCTGATGACACAGATCGACCGCTGTCTGACATCGTCTGTCGGAGCTGCTGTTGCCGACATGCCCGTACTCACACGGAGCAGGCACATCCACGGGATCCGGCAGGCGCGTGAGGAGGTTGCCGCGTTCGCAGATGCGTGGAAGGAGGGGCGCCTTCCCGCCCCGGTGGCTGCAGTTCACCTGCGTTCGGCAACGACAGCGCTCGAGTCACTGATAGGCGCAGTCAGCAGCGAGGACGTGCTCGACCGGGTATTCAGCTCGTTTTGTGTAGGGAAGTAGAACGAAACGGACTACGCTGTGGCCTGTGCTTCACCGGTAAGTGAAGCAATATCGCCAGCTCCGGCTCGCACTGTCCAGGCAGCGCCCTTGGTGACAATTGCGTGTTCGACCATGCGTGCGCCGATGTAGTACCCGCACCGGTCAGGAACCACATAGTCTCCAACGCGGCGTGCATCCTCGCTCATTCCATCAGAGAGATACTTGAGTCGCAGCCCCAGGCCCGCCTTGTCGAAGTTGCCGAGGAGTGATCTGGCCACCACCGGTCCCATTTCCCGAATCCGGGCATACTCCCGTCGGTCGTATCCGTAATACTCCCACGAGGCATGGCCAGGACTGATAAGGCGTGAGACCTGAACGGCGATGCCCTCGTTTATCAGGAGCTCACGCAGGGTAGCGCGCTTTCCCGTCTCCCAGTACGAGTAGTAACCATCACTTTCGTCGATGATCGGCTTGATTTCGCTCCTGCTTGCCGGCGACGTATACCGGACAGCGTGGGCGATCTCGTGGGAAAGCCAGAGCGGGATCAACTCGGGATCGAGACCAAGTCCTCGAGTCTCGGGATTGGCGACGCTTGTGAAATGCTCGAGACAGACAAATGCGATTCCGCGACCGCTTACTACGAGCTCCCCGGCGTTAGCGGCGCCGACGCCTACCATCAGCACGACATCGATGTCTGAGTCGACCTCGAGAAGAGCCCGGCACTGATCCTCGGCATTACGGGCAAGGGTAACTACGTCAATCCGCTCGAGCATGGTCCGAAGGTCAGTGCGCCCGGCAAGCGCTGCCGACTTGACCACTTCAGAAAAGTGCGGACTGTCCGGTGCGACGACGTAATTCTCCCAGTACGCCTCGAGGAGACTGCGGTGGGTGTCGAAGTAGCGGTGGTATGCCGCGATGCGATCGGTGCTGTTCAGGACTGCGAAGAAGTCGGGCAGCAGGTTGATCAGCATCAACAACCAGGTTCGCGGTGTGAGATGGAGCGCGGCGCGCTCGAAGGATGCGAGAAAATACCTTCACATGAAATTTCCAACAAGAGCGATAATCAACGAGCCCAAAATATTCGTATGGCACAATAATTTCCTCTCTCGCTTCGGAAAGTCGTGCCGAGGGAGCAATGACTACGCTGCGCCTGATCGAGTTGAGTTGTCCGGTGTGCGGAAAGAGTTTCCAGTCTCAGGCGGTGGCGAGCACCAACGCCTTCGGCGGGAAAAGGACGGATTTTCACGAACGAGCGGCGGGGACGCAGCCGCTGGCGTACCAGATCCACACCTGTGATGGATGCGGATATTCAGGTGGTGAAGCGGACTTCACCCATGAAGCAGACATAAGCCCGCTTCTCAAGGAACACGTGCTGAACGAGCTCGCCCCCCGTGGCCCCTGGGTTACGACCGGGTCCGTTAAATACGAGGCAGCGGCCAAGGTCGCTGAATGGCAGGGGCTCGAAGATCGCCACATAGCCGACCTTCTATTGCGTGCTGCATGGTGTTGTGTAGACGAGGGAGATGTCGAGGCGGAGCGATACTTCCGGAGACACGCAGCATGGGCGTTCGAGAGTGCGCTGGCGAAGTATGATGCCGTGCCCGCTGAGGAGCGCGCGGTTCTCACCTACCTTGTTGGCGAGCTTTGGCGGCGTATCGGTGATCTCGTGCAGGCACACGCATGGTTCGATCGTGTAGCCGATGAGGCTTCGGGCGACCCCTCGCAACACTGGATCATCGCTGCCGCAGGCCAGCAGCGGACCAACCCGGAGGAATGGTTTTCCTGAATCCTCAGCGGGTTCCGAACAGCCTGTCCCCGGCATCACCGAGTCCGGGGAGGATATACCCGTGGGAGTTGAGCTCCCTGTCGAGTGCCGCGCAGTAGATCTGAACATCCGGATGTGCAGAAGCCAGGCGCCTCACGCCTTCGGGGGCGGCAACAAGGCAGAGAAACCTGATTCGAGTAGCCCCTGATCTCTTGAGGGAGTCAACTGCCGCCGCCGCGCTCCCTCCTGTGGCCAGCATCGGATCGAGAACGAAAAAATCACGCTCCGCGACATCACCCGGGACCTTGAAGTAATAATCCACCGGAAGCAGCGTCTCGTGATCGCGATAGAGCCCGATATGCCCAACACGTGCGGCGGGGACAAGACGAAGTATTCCCTCCACCATGCCCAGCCCTGCCCGCAGGATCGGCACAAGCGTGAGTTTTTTGCCGCTTATGTGGCGACCTTCGGTTTGTTCGAGGGGTGTTTCGACGGGAATCGGCTCGACGGTGAGATCTATCGTCGCCTCGTATGCCATCAGCATCGCTATCTCGTCGACGAGTTCCTTGAAGATCTTCGTTGGAGTTTCCCGGTCCCGCAGGATCGTCAGCTTGTGCTGAACCAGCGGATGCCGGATTATTGTCAGCGTCGGAAAATCAGGCATCTGTTCGATCATTTTCTGTTTCCACCGTGGGGGAATCGAGTAAATACCGGCGGTGCGCCGTCGAGAGCCCGGGGTGGACCTAACATATCTTCATCTCCCGTCTGAATGAAAGAATACCAGACTGTCGTGGTAAAGCTCACCCGGCACACGCGCGAGGACGAGGATACGCTTACCGACCTTCTCAACGAGCGAAGCCGGAGCGGCTGGGAGCCTGCGCTCATGTCGCAGGACGAACAACGTCTCACCATTCTCTTTTCGCGCGATACGATCGCCGAAGGCTAGAAACACTTGCAGATAAC